>CAZXAR010000006.1:0-44193 GCA_964638135.1 uncultured Enterobacteriaceae bacterium
TTATGCTGGCCGGGCGTGAGGACGACCACCGTGGCATCGCGCCGCGGCCGCGGCGAAGCGGCGCGCAGCGTGTCGAGCAGCAGCGCCGGATAGTGCTCGACCGGCAGAACCTGCTGGCGCGCAAACAGCTCCGGGAAGAGCCGCAGCATCATCTTGCGGTTCTCGAGCATGTAGGACACGCCCGAGGGGGTGCGCAGGTTGTCCTCCAGCACGTACCAGTTGCCGTCCTCGTGGCGCACGAGATCGATCCCGGCAATGTGCGAGTACACGCCGTTCGGCAGGTCGAGCCCGCGCATCACCGGCCGGAACGCCTCGTGCCGCGTCACGTGCTCCTCCGGAACGACGCCCGCCCGGAGAATCTCCTGGTCGTGGTAGATGTCGTGCAGGAAACGATTGAGCGCGGTCGCGCGCTGCTTGAGCCCGCGTTCGAGCGCCTCCCACTCGGTGCGCGGAATCACCCGCGGCACGATGTCGAACGGAATCAGGCGCTCGTGGCCGCGCTTGTCGCCGTAGACCGCGAACGTGATGCCGACCCGGTGAAACAGCAGGTCGGCCTCGCGGCGCTTTTCGTTCACCCGCGCGGCCGGGGTTTCGGCAAGCCATTCGGCGAGCGGCCGGAAGTGCGCCCGCACCTCGCCGTTCGCCTCGCGCATCTCGTCGTAGTCGCGCCGTTCCATTCCCGGGGTCCCAATGGAACACGCAAAGCAAGCCGCATGCCGTAGCCCGCGGCTGGAAGAATCGCCAGCTTACCGCAAGGCCGGTCAAAAAGGACGCACCGGCGCGGTGCGCGCGCCGCGCTAGTAGGCGAGCCAGCGCGGACGCTTGGCCGAGATCAGCCGGGTATTGACGCCGACCCAGTTCAGGCCGCCGAAGAGCCGGCCGTGCTCGATCTTCACGCACCGGTCCATCACCGCTTCGAGTCCGGCGGCGGCGGCCTTGGCGGCCGCCGCCTCGTTGCGCACGCCGAGCTGCTGCCACAGAACCTTGGCTCCGATCGCGATCGCGTCCTCGGCGATCGGCATCACGTCCGCGGTCCTGCGAAACACGTCCACGATGTCGACCCGCTCCGGTATCTCGCGCAGCGACGCGTAGCAGCGCTCGCCGAGCACGGTCCGGCCCGCGTAGCGCGGGTTCACCGGGATCACGCGATAGCCGTGCTCCTGCATGTACTTCGCGGCGAAATTGCTCGGTCGAAACCAGTCCGCGGAAAGACCGACCACCGCAATGACGCGGTTCTCGCGGAGGATTCTGCGGAGCGAATTGATGTCATCCATGCCGGCCCGGCAATTATAATCGCCGCGAAATGAGCGGACTGCATCCGCAGGTCGTGGCGTTTCTGGAACGCGTTGCGCAATCGCCGCTGCCGCCGTACTACACGCTTGCGCCGCACGTCGCGCGGCGCGTCTACCACGATACGCGGACGGTGCTCAGTCCGGCGCCGCCCGAAGTCGCCGAGTCGAGGCTCGTGCTTGCTTCCGCGCCCGCGGGATCGATCGCGCTGCGCATGATCCGGCCGGCGGGCGCGGCGCGGCAGGAGAGGCTTCCCGCGCTCGTGTTCTTTCATGGCGGCGGGTTCACGATCGGCGATCTGGATACGCACGACGTCCTGTGCCGGCAGCTCGCGAACGGAGCGCGCTGCGCGGTCGTGTCGGTCGATTACCGGCTGGCGCCCGAGCACCGGTTTCCGGCCGCCGTGGAGGACGCGATCGCAGCGACGCAGTGGGTGGCGCGCGAAGCGCGCGCGCTCGCGATCGATCCGGAGCGCATCGCGGTCGGCGGCGACAGTGCGGGCGGCAATCTGGCGGCGGTCGTCGCGCTCGACGCACGCGACGCCGGGGGACCGGCGCTCGCCTTTCAATTGCTCATCTATCCGGCGACCGACCAGCGCTGCGAATTCGCTTCGCACCGCAGGAACGGCGAGGGCTACCTCCTCACCCGCCGGCACATCGAGTATTTCCGGGCTCATTACCTGCCGCGCCGGGAGGACTGGCTCGACTGGCGCGCGTCGCCGCTGCTGGCGAAAAGCACGGCCGGGTTGCCACCCGCGTTCATCGTCACGGCGGGGTTCGATCCGCTGGTTGACGAAGGGCGGGCGTACGCCGAGCGCATCGCCGCGGACGGTGGCGCGGTCGCGTACCTCGACTTTCCGGACATGATTCACGGCTTCATCACCTTCGGCGGCGTGCTCGGGACGGCGAACGCGGCGGTGGACGAATGCTGCGCGAGGCTTCGCGCCGCGTTCGAGCAGGTGACCGCGTGACGGTCGCGGCAGCAGCCCGTCACGGCGGCAGGATTCTTGCCGATGCGCTCGTCGCGCAGGGCGTGAAGCGGGCCTTTGGCGTACCCGGCGAGAGCTTTCTCCCGGTGCTCGACGGCCTCTACGATCAGCGCGAGCGGCTGCAGTTCGTCATCTGCCGCCAGGAGGGCGGCGCGTCGTACATGGCGGAGGCGTGCGCCAAGCTGAGCGGCGAGCCCGGGGTGCTGTTCGTGACGCGCGGCCCCGGCGCGACCAACGCCTCGGTCGGTGTGCATACCGCAATGCAGGACTCCTCGCCCATGGTCATCTTCGTCGGCCAGGTCGGCAACGACATGGGCGAGCGCGAAGCCTTCCAGGAGATCGACTACCGGCGCATGTACGGGCCGCTCGCCAAGTGGGTCGGACAGATCGATCGCACGGAGCGCATCCCGGAATACGTGAGCCACGCGTTCCACACCGCGACTGCCGGACGGCCCGGACCGGTGCTGCTCGCACTACCGGAGGACATGCTGTTCTCCACGGCGTCCGTGGCGGATGCGCCGCGTTACCGCGCGGCACGCGCCGCCCCCGCGCCGCGCGACGTGGAGGAACTGGCAAAGCTGCTGGCGTCGTCGTCGCGCCCGCTCGTTCTGCTTGGTGGCGGAGGCTGGACCCGTGAAGCGCTGGAACGCCTGGGCCGCTGGGCCGCGCGTTCCCTGATTCCGGTCGTGACTTCATTCCGCTGCCAGGACTACATCGACAACCGGTCGCGCTGCTTCGCAGGCGACGTGGGGATCGGCATCAACCCGAGGCTCGCGCAGCGGGTCAAGGACGCCGATCTGCTGCTCGCGATCGGGCCGCGCCTGGACGAAATCACGACCGGCGGCTACACGCTGCTCGAAGTGCCCGTGCCGCGGCAAACGCTCGTGCACGTGCATTCCGGCCCGGAGGAGTTGGGACGGGTCTACGCGGCGCGACTGCCGATCAATTCCGCGATGGCGCAGTTCGCCGAGGCCCTGGACGACGTCGCGGTGGACGGCGCGCGTTGGCAGGAATGGGCCCGCAGCGCGCGCACCGAATACGAAGCGTGGCGCGCGCCGGTCCGGATGCCGGGGCCGGTGCAGCTCGGTGAGATCGTGCAGTGGCTTTCGCAGGCGCTGCCGGAGGATGCGATCATCGCCAACGGGGCGGGCAATTTTGCCGGGTGGCTGCACCGCCACTTCGTGTACAAGCGCTATCGCACGCAGCTTGCTCCGGGGAGCGGCTCCATGGGCTACGGGCTGCCCGCGGCGGTGGCGGCAAAGATCGCCGAGCCGGATCGCATGGTGGTGGGCTGGACGGGCGATGGCGACTTCCTGATGAACGGGCAGGAGCTGGCGACCGCCGCGCAGTACGGAGCGGCACCGATCGTGATCGTCGTCAACAACGGCATGTACGGCACGATCCGCATGCACCAGGAACGCTCGTATCCCGAGCGCCTCTCGGGCACCGAGCTGAAGAACCCCGACTTTGCAGCCTACGCGCGCGCCTTTGGCGGACATGGCGAGCTGGTCGCGGAGACCGCGCAGTTCGCACCGGCCTTCGAGCGGGCGAGGGCCTCGGCAAAGCCGGCGCTGATCGAGGTCCGGATCGACCCGGACGCGATCACGCCGAGCAAGACGCTCTCGGGGATCCGGCGCGCGGCGCTCGGCCGCGCATAATCGCTGACCCGTTTTTCACGCAGCCTCGTTTAAGAGGGACATGGGCGCATGCCCGTGAACCCGATAGGAGGCTGCGATGAAAAGCATGATGGCATTTGCGGGCGCCGTGCTTGGCTGCCTGCTCGCGACGCCGGCATGGAGCGCGGGTGGTCTTGCCGAGGTGGCGGTCTTCGACCGCAGCGAAGGCAGGCGACTGCCGATCCATTGGCACCAGGGGCGTGCCTGGGTGGTCGGCAAGCCGGGCAACGAGTATCAGGTCACTGTCAGGAACCGCCGCGGCGAGGAGCTGCTCGCGGTCCTGTCGGTGGACGGCATCAACGTCATCACCGGGCAAACGGCGAGCCCGCAGCAAAGCGGCTATGTGCTCGGGCCGCGGCGCATGCTCGAAGTGAAGGGCTGGCGAAAAAGCCTGGAGCGAACGGCGGCGTTTTACTTCACCGAACTGCCGGATTCTTACGCCGCGCGCACGGGGCGTCCCGAGAACGTCGGCGTGATCGGCGTTGCGCTCTTCCAGCGCAAGCGGACCGAGCCGCCATACGAGATCGGGCCGATTTCAAGACGCGCCGAGCCTGCCGCGGCGGACGCCTCCTCCGGCGGTGCACGTGCGGAAGTGGAGCCGCGCCCCGCCGAGCGCGAGGAAAAGCTCGGCACCGGACACGGCCGCAGCGAGAGGTCCCACGCCCGGTATGTGGATTTCGAACGCGCCTCGAGCAGCCCGGCCGAGACCATCGTGATCCAGTACGACAGTTACCGCAACCTGGTGGCGCGCGGCGTGATCCGCGACGCGCTCCAACCGTTCCCGTTCCCGCTCCCGCATCCGTTCCCCGGATTCGTCCCCGACCCGCAAGGGTAGAAAGAATCACCCCGAACGCTGGGGAAAAGCGTTCTAAACTGCAATGGATGGAGGGTTCCGATGAGCAGCTCATGCTTGCCTACCGGGACGGCGACGCCGCGGCGTTCGAGGCCTTGTACGTGCGTCACAGGGGAGCGCTGTTCCGGTTCATCGCGAGAAGCGTGCGCGAGCGAGCGCTGGCCGAAGAGATCTACCAGGACATCTGGATGCGTGTGATCGAGGCGCGCCGGCGCTACCAGCCGCAGGCGCGCTTCACGACCTGGCTGTATACGATTGCGCACAACCGGCTCGTGGACCACTGGCGGCGTAGCGCATTGCATGCGGTTTCACTGGACGACGATGAAGCGCCGCTGGCGGAGCCGGCTGGCAATCCGGGACTGGAGCCGCAGCGCCAGGCGCAGGCGCGCGAAGGCCTGGCGCGCCTTGCGCAGGCGATCGGCACGCTGCCGCCCGCCCAGCGCGAGGCGTTCCTGCTGCGCGTGGAAGCGGGCCTGGGAATCGAGGAAATTGCACGAGCGACCGGCGCAAACGAGGAAGCGGTAAAGAGCCGCCTGCGCTATGCGCTCGCCAAGCTGCGGGAGACGCTCGATGACTGACCGCGAGGGCGACCCGGACATCGAGCGCCGCTATGCCGAACTGCCGCGCGAGGAACCGCCGCGCGCGCTCGACGAGGAAATCCTTGGCGCCGCACGCCGCGAGGCCGAGGCGCGCCCGGCACCTCTGGTCGCGCCGACCGCGCGCCGCCACTGGTACGTGCCGCTCGCCGCCGCGGCGGTCGTCGTTCTGTCGGTGGTGGTGACGCTGCAGGTCCAGCGTGAGCAGCTCGACGCGGACATGAGCGCACCGTCCGTTCCTGCTCCTTCGGACAAGGGCGCGCGCCCCGCGGTGTCCGGTACCGCCGCCGAGCCCAAGGTGCAAACGCGGGAGCGCCGTGCCGTCGAGCGGCCGCGCCCGCCTGCCGAGCCCAGGCCGGAGCCGCCTGCGGCCTCGGCGCCCCAGGCGGTCCCGGCCAAGCCCTTTCCGGGCGAAGCAGAGTCGGCCGGCAAAGTGGCGGCGCCCGTTGGTCGGGCGGCACCGATCCCCGAACCCGCGAGCGGAGTTCGGCAGACGCTGGAGCGCAAGGAAGCCGCCGCGCCTGCTGCGGATGCACTATCGAAGCGCGTCGAGTCGATCGAGCCGCCGGAGCGCTGGCTCGAGCGGATCGCCGCCCTGCGCCGCGACGGCAGGCACAAGGAAGCCGACGAGGCCTACGCCGAATTCAGGCGCCGCTATCCCGAGTATCGAATTCCGGAGTCGCTGCGCGACAAGGTCCTGCCACCCTGACCCGGCGCGCTAGTCCCTGCTCCAGTTCGCCACGTATATCACGTACGGCGGGATCGGCAGGTCACGGTAGAGCGCGCTGCCGTGAACCTGCCAGAGACGGCGCGCCTCGCCGGTCTGGCCGGCCGCGTGCGCGCCCAGCATCGCCGTGGTGAGCAGAAATCGCGCCCACGGCAGGCCTTCGACCGCTTCCCGGTCGAGCATCCCGCCGGCGATGTCGAGCATCTGCCGCGCATCGCGCTCGGCGATCGCGCGGTACACGGCGAGCCGTTTCTGCACCTCGGGACCCGGTCCGCCGCTCCCGCAACCGGTCCAGCGCGGATCGCCCCAGAGGGCAAGGCGCTTTTCGGGCGCCAGATGCGCGAGTGTCAGCTCCGCCGCAACATGGAGCTGTTCGAGTACGTGCGGCGGCGGTTCCGCCCCGCACACGGCGCGGGGCCGCTTGAGTGCAAGCAGCGCGTTGCGCACCTCCGCGTCGCTCGCACGCAGCGGATCGGCGGCGGGATCGAGCAGTACGCGCTGAAGTTCGAGCGCGCGCCCCTGGAGCGTGAGCCGCCGGCCTCCGGGAAGCGGCGGGGGCGCGCTCAGGAATTCGGCTTTCGCGCCGGACAGAAGCTCGTGGATCGGGAGCGGCGCCACGGCAAGCTGCATCGTGCCGGCCGCGGTGCGATTGGCGAAACGCGCGCGCGTCGCGGCAAGCTGCACGAACGGCGCGAAGTCCGAATTCACCGGCGGCCGGAGCGGCGCGAGGAAGGAGAGCAGTTCACGCTTGTTGCCGATTCTGCGCACCGCGAGGTGTTCTCTCGCGGTGACGCCGATGCGCTCGAGCAGCGCGAGAAACGCGGGCTGATCGGCAGGCAGGTCACCCAGCGGGGGGACCCGGCCCTCGGGCACCGCGACGATCAGCAGGTCGCCGATGCTGGACTCGTACATCTCGAAATCGGCGAAGTTCTCGGCCAGCGCCGCGAGCACCGATCCGAGCAGGCGGTCGTCGAACTCGTAGTGCTGGACCCACTGGACGAAGATCCCGCCCGGCGCCAGATGACGGCTGATGTCGCGGTAGAACTCGGTGGTGAACAGGGCGGCGACGCCGTTCACCCATGGATTCGAGGGCTCCGAGATGATGACGTCGTAGCGCTTGGCGTGGCGCGCGAAATAGCTTTTCGCGTCCTCGAAATACACGTGGCTGCGCGGGTCGCGGAAGGGCCGGACGACGCGCGGAAAGAACGCGCGCGCGCCCGCGACCATGGCGGGCTCGATTTCGATCGTGTCGAGCAATTGCGGGCCGCGGTGCGAGAGCACCACTTCGGCGGTGAGCCCCGACCCGAAGCCGATGTTGGCGATGGTGCGCGCATCGGGCTTGAGCAGCAGCGGCAGCGCCCCCACGATGGTCATCGTGTATTCGTCGTCGAGCGGCGGAAGCGACGGATCGAGGCGGATCGAGGCATCCGGTTTGCCGTTGGTCGTGATCGTCACCACCCCTCCCGGCGAGCTGTACACCGCGACCGAGGCGGTCTTGCCGTCGCGGTAGTAGGCGACCGGCCGGTTTTCGCGCTCGGCCGCGCCGTAGCGGAAAACACCCGATGCGAGCCGCTCCGGATCGAGCATGTCGGCGCGCGCCGTCACCGCGGCAGCGAGCATTCCGCCGATCACCGCGGCAAAGCCCTCGACACGCTGCAGGCGCGCCCCGGAGCGGCGCAGCAGCCACGCGCCGAGCAGCATGTCGAGCGCAGCGCCGAGGATGAGCGCGATCTTGACGCCGAAATCCGGCATCAGGACATGGACCGTGAGCAGGACGCCCGCGATCGCCCCGAGCGTGTTCGCGGCATAGATCTGGCCGATGGCGCGCTCGCCGTGGCCGCCGCGCAGCAGCGCGTAGGTGAATAGCGGCAGGGTCATTCCGGCGAGGAACGTGGCCGGAAGCATGACGGCGAAGGCGATCGCATGGCTGAAGAGGTTGAACAGCGGATACGCGGCCTCCTCGCGCTTGAGCACGCGCAGCGCCCATTCCATCCAGTCGAAGCTCATGTGGTAGATGTAGATGGTGGCGAGCGCGGCCAGTCCCATCGCCACCTGGACCAGGCCGCCGAAGCGCAGCGGATTCGCGATGCGGTCGATGCGCCGGCGGATCCAGAGCCCGCCCAGCGCGAGCCCCGTGATGAACGCCGAGAGCATCAGCTCGAACGCCTGGAACGACGCCCCGAGCACGAGCGAGAGCATGCGCACCCACGCAATCTCGTAGATGAACGAGGCGGCGCCGGTCACGAACGCCGCGGCGAGCAGCAGCAGGGCGAGCGCGCGACCGTCGCCTGCGGCGCGCGTCGCCGTCAGCTCGTGCGCAGGGCGCGGCTCGCGCTCGCGGGCGAGCACGAGCACCACCGCGGCAAGCGCGAGATTGAGCACCCCGCCCAGGCGCATCGTTCCGGGAAGCCCGAGCCAGGCGAGCAGCCAGAATCCGGTCGCCAGCGCGCCGGCGGCGGCGCCGATCGAATTGGTGAAATAGAGCAGCGCCAGGTGATGGCCGCTCGAGGCGGGGCTGCGGCGGATCACCGCGCCGCTCATGAGCGGGAAGGTCATGCCGAGGAGCACGGTCTGCGGGGTCACGAGCAGCGCGCAGAGCGAGTACTTGTAGATTTCGACCGCATCGGGCGATCCGAGGAGGGGCAGCACATGCCCGGTCGACGCCTCGGTGGCGAGGAGGAAGACCGGATGGAACAGCAGCGCCGCAAGGCCGATCGCGAGCTCGATCCATCCGTACGCGGCAAGCAGGTTCCCGAGCCGCGCGCTCCAGCGGCTCGCGAGCCACGCCCCGAGCGCCATTCCGCCCATGAATGCGGCGAGGACGAACGATTGCGCGAACGCCGCCGCACCGAGGAAGAGCTTGAGGTAATGCGTCCACAGCGACTCGTAGATGAGCGCGGTGAACCCGGACAGGGCGAAAAGCGCGAAGAGAAGGCGGATGTCGGTGCGGGGCATGGGCGGTGGGTGCGCTCAGTCTATCGGGCGGGGGGGTCGTTGCATCCCCGCATGGATCCTTCTAGCATCCGGGCAAGTCCGGAACCGGAGCGCGTAAACCACAGGGAGGGGTGTATGGATATTCGAGGCCTGTTCAAGAACGCCAAGAACGTGCAGGAGTTCAAGGCGGGCACGACCGTTTTCGCGGAAGGAACGCCGGGCGACATGATGTACGTGGTCCTGGAGGGGGAACTGGATGTCCTGTCGGGCGGCAAGTTCGTCGAAGCCGCAAGGCCCGGCGATGTCGTCGGGGAGATGGCGCTGATCGATGCGAAAGCCCGAAGCGCCACGGTGGTGGCCAAGTCCGATTGCCGCCTGGTGGCGCTGAATGAAAAACAATTCCTGGTCATGGTGCATAAGACACCGATCTTCGCCTTGCTCGTCATGCGGGCGCTCGCCGAGCGCTTGCGGCGCATGAACGTCGGCCGCAGCGCCTGAACGGCGCCTGCGTTCTTCTTCCGGGGTCCGCGCCGCCGCGAGGACTCAATGATGCAGGATTTTCGACAGGAAGATCTGCGCGCGCTCCGAGCGCGGGGTGCCGAAGAATTCGGCCTTGGCGGCGTCCTCGACGATTCTGCCTTCGTCCATGAAGATGACGCGGTGCGCGACCTTCTTCGCAAAGCCCATCTCGTGGGTCACCACCATCATGGTCATGCCTTCCTCGGCGAGCTCGACCATGACGTCGAGCACTTCGTTGATCATTTCCGGGTCCAGGGCGGAGGTCGGTTCATCGAACAGCATCGCGATCGGATCCATGCAAAGGGCGCGCGCGATGGCGACGCGCTGCTGCTGGCCGCCGGATAGCTGGCCGGGAAACTTGTCCTTGTGGGCGAGCAGGCCCACCCGCTCGAGGAGTTTCAGGCCCTTGACGAGGGCCTCGTCCTCGCTGCGTCCGAGCACCTTGACCTGCGCCAGCGTCAGGTTGCGCGTGACGGTCAGGTGCGGAAACAGCTCGAAGTGCTGGAACACCATCCCCACGCGCGAGCGCAGCTTCGGCAGGTCGGTCCTGGGGTCCCCGACCGAGATGCCGTCGACGCGGATCTCGCCCTTCTGGAACGGCTCGAGCGCGTTGACGCACTTGATGAGGGTCGATTTGCCGCTCCCCGAGGGGCCGCACACGACCACCACCTCGCCCTTGCTCACCTCGGTCGTGCACTCGGCCAGCACCTGGAAACTGCCGTACCACTTGCTCACGTTCTGGATGGAAATCATGGGTTCCTATGCGCGCGCGGCGAGGTTGCGCAGCTCGCGCAGCGCAACCGAGAGCATTGCGAGGTCGGGCCTGTCGGCGGATCGCAGGTCGGCAAGGATCTGCCGAAAGCGCTCGTAGAGCGCCGCGTGGCGCTCTTTCCAGAGCGCGATCGGCTGCCCCGCACCGGCACCGGGTTGCGCCGCGCCGAGCGCGTTGGCCGTGAGCGACCTCTGCATGCCGGCGAGATCGTCGCGCAGCGCCGCCCGGGCGAGCGCCTGCCAGTGGTTATCCGCCGGCAGGGCCGCGATGCGGCCGCGCAGCCAGGGCAGATCCAGTTCCTCGGCGAGCGCGAACTGCAGGCGCGCCACCGTTTCGGGGTCGCCGCGCCGGCTGCTTGCCAGCTCGACGAGATCGAGCGCGGAAAACAGCGCGTCGAACCCGGCGACGCGTGCGGCAAGCTCTGCCGGTACGCCCGCTTCGCCGAGCCGCCGGGCGTCGCGCGCGAACGCGTCGCGCTCCGAGCCGCTCAGCAGCTGGGGCAGGAGCGCTTCGATCCGCCTGATTTGCGGGCGAAAGTTCTCGATGGTGGCGGCGAGCGCGGCGAGGTGCGGGCGGCTTCGCAGGAACCAGAGCGTGGCCCGCGTGACCAGGCGCCCGGCGTCGATCAGCATCGCGGTCTGCACCGGGTTCGCAATCCGGTCGTCGAGGGCTTCGACGGCGCGCCAGAAATCCACCATCCCGAACACCTCCCGGGCCGCGATGTAGGCGCGCACCACCTCGGCGCTGCGGGCTCCGGCTTCTTCGCGCATGCGGTGCACGAACGTGCTGCCGACGCGGTTCACCATGCTGTTGACGACGTGCGTGGCGACGATCTCGCGCTTCAGCGGGTGGGCCTCGATGTACGCACGGTAGGGCTCGCGCAGCGCCCGCGGGAAGTAGCGCTCGAGCGCGCTCGCGATATAGGCGTCTTCGGGGATGTCCGAGGCGAGGAGCTCCTCGAACAGCGTGATCTTGCTGTAGGCGAGCAGCACCGCACGCTCGGGCGCCGTGAGCCCCGTCTTCGCCGCCCGGCGCGCGGCGAACTCTTCGTCGTCCGGCAGGAACTCGATCGCGCGGTTGAGCCTGCCGGCACGCTCGAGGGCGCGGATGAAGCGCTCCTGCGCATCGAGCAGGGTCGGCGCCAGCGCGCCCGACACCGACAGGCTCTGGGTCTGGAAATAGTTGTCGCGCAGCACCAGCGCGGCGACCTCCGGGGTCATCGCCGCGAGCAGCGCATCGCGCTGCTCGCGGCTCATCTTTCCTTCGCGCACCACCGCGCCGAGCAGGATCTTGATGTTGACTTCGTGGTCGGAGCAGTCCACGCCCGCGGAGTTGTCGATCGCATCGGTGTTGATGCGCCCGCCGGCGAGCGCGTACTCGATCCGGCCGCGCTGCGTGAAGCCGAGATTGCCGCCTTCGGCCACGACGCGGCAGCGAAGCGCCGACCCGTTCACCCGGATCGCGTCGTTTGCCCGGTCGCCGACCTCGGCGTTCGACTCGCGGCTCGACTTGACGTAAGTGCCGATGCCGCCGTTGTAGAGCAGGTCCACGGGCGAGCGCAGGATGGCGCTGATGAGCTCGTTCGGCGTCAGCGCCTCGGCCTCGATGCCGAGCGCCCGCCGCGCTTCGTCCGAAAGCGGCACCGATTTCGCGCTGCGCGGGTAGACGCCGCCCCCCTTCGAGATGAGAGCGGGGTTGTAGTCGGACCAGGACGAGCGCGGCCGCCGGAACAGGCGCTCGCGCTCGACAAAACTTGCCTCGGGATCGGGCGCCGGGTCGAGAAACACGTGCCGGTGGTCGAACGCGGCGAGCAGCCGGATGTGGCGCGACAGGAGCATGCCGTTGCCGAAGACGTCGCCCGACATGTCGCCGATGCCCGCCACCGTGAAGTCGGTCGTCTGCGTATCGAGGCCGAGTTCGCGGAAGTGCCGTTTCACCGATTCCCACACGCCGCGCGCCGTGATGCCGATCTTCTTGTGGTCGTAGCCGGCCGAGCCGCCCGAGGCAAAAGCGTCGTCCAGCCAGAAGCCGTATTCGCGGGCGATGCCATTGGCGATGTCGGAGAAGGTCGCGGTCCCCTTGTCGGCGGCGACCACCAGATAGGGGTCGTCCGCGTCATGCCGCACCACGTCGGGCGGAGGCACGGTCTTCCCTCCCGCAAGGTTGTCGGTGAGGTCGAGGAGCGCGCGCAGGAACGTCTGGTAGCACGCGATGCCCTCCTCGAGGAGCGCCTCGCGCTCGCCGGCCGCCGGCGGCCGCTTGACCACGAAGCCGCCCTTGGAGCCGACCGGCACGATCACCGCGTTCTTGACCATCTGCGCCTTCATCAGACCGAGGATCTCGGTGCGGAAGTCCTCCTTGCGGTCCGACCAGCGCAGTCCGCCCCGCGCCACTTTCCCGCCGCGCAGGTGCACGCCTTCGACACGGGGCGAATAGACGAAGATCTCGAACATCGGCCGCGGCTCGGGCAGGCCCGGAATCTTCGCCGGATCGAGCTTGAAGCACAGGTACGTCTTCGGCGCGCCGTCGGCGCCGCGCTGGAAGTAATTGGTGCGCAGGCTCGCCAGGATCAGGGCGAGGAACTGGCGCAGGATCCGGTCCTCGTCCAGGCTCGAGACGGCATCCAGCGCGCGCTCGATCTCCGCGCGCACCCCGGCGCACTTTGCGTCGCGCTCGGCAGCGAGCGCCGGATCGAAGCGGCGGTGGAACAGCTCGATCAGCATCCGCACGAGGGGGGCGTTGTTCGCCAGCGCCGACTGGATATAGGCCTGGCTGAAATTGAACCCGGTCTGGCGCAGGTAGCGCGCGTACGCGCGCAGCACCGCGATCTCGCGCGCCGCGAGCCGTGCGCGCAGGGCGAGACGGTTGAAATCGTCGCACTCGATCGTGCCGTTCCACATCCCCTCGAACGTTTCCTGGAACAGGCCGCGCACGGCGTCGATGTCGGGCTCGGCCGCGCCGGCGAGCGTCAGGCCGAAATCGTCGATCCACAGCGCGTCCGAGCCTTCGGGCTCGATCTCGTAGGGGCGCTCCTCCACCACGCGCACGCCCATGTGTTCGAGCATCGGCAGGCTGTCCGAGAGCGCGACCGGCGAATGCGCATGGTAGATCTTGAACCGCAACGCCCCGTCGGCGGCCTCGCGCGGGCGATACAGATGCATGCCCAGCTGCGCCGTCGAACCGAGCCGCGCCATCACCTCGATGTCGGAGACCGCGTCCTGCGGCGCATGCTCGTCGCGGTAGCCCGCCGGGAACGCACCGCCGAAGCGCCGATACAGCTGGATGCCGCGTCCCTCGCCGCAGCGCTCGAGCAGCGCCTGTTTCAGCGCGTCCGGCCAGCGGCGCGCGGCCTGGGCGATTTCGGATTCCAGCGCGCGAACGTCGTACTCCGGAATGCTCCCCGGGGACGTGCGCACCACGATATGCACGCGCGCAAGCATCGATTCGGACAGGTGCACGCTGAACTCCGAGGCGCCGCCGTTGAGGCCGCGCCGCAGGATCTCCTGCAGCTTCACGCGCAGCTCCGTGTTGTAGCTCTCGCGCGGCACGTAGATCAGGCAGGAAAAGAAGCGCCCGTACAGGTCGCGGCGCAGGAACAGGCGCGTGCGCTGGCGCTCCCCGAGCCGCAGGATGCCGAGCGCATGCTCGTAGAGCTCGTCGACCGGGATCTGGATCAGTTCGTCGCGCGGGTACGTTTCCAGGATCGTGATGAGGGTCTTTTCGGAATGGCTGCCGGGCAGAAAACGCGCCCGCGCCAGCACTTCGCGGACCTTCCGGCGCAGCAGCGGAATGTCGGCCGGATTGGCCTGATAGGCCGCGGAGGTGTACAGGCCCAGGAAGCGCGTCTCGCCGATCACCTCGCCGGCGGAATCGAAGCGCTTGACGCCCACGTAATCGAGATACCCGGGGCGGTGCACCGTGGCGCGCGAATTGGCCTTGGTGAGAATGAGCAGTTCCTTGTCGCGCGCGCGCTTGCGCACCTCCGGCGGCAGCGCGGCGAAGCTGCCCGATACGCTCCTTCTGGATTCGCGCAGGATGCCGAGGCCCGAGCCCGGAACGATCCTCAGGTCGTCCTCGGTTCCCTCTCTGACCAGGTCGTAGTCGCGGCAGCCGAGAAAGGTGAAATGATGATCGACCAGCCAGTGCAGGAACTCGAGATCCTCCAGCGTCCGGGCCGCATCGGTCGCGCGCGACGCCTGGTCGGCCTCGTGCGCGGCGTGCGTCATGCGCGCGGTCATGCGCGCCCAATCGTCCACCGCGAGGCGGACGTCGACCAGCACGTTGACGATCCCGTCGTGCAGCGCGCGAATCGCATCGGCATCCGGGCAGCGATCGACCTCCATGTGGATGAGCGATTCGAGCCGCGCGCCGTCGCGCGCCAGCGCCGGGTTGATTTCGACGAGGTTGCCCGTGTCGTCGCGGCGCACCTTGAGCACGGGGTGGATCATCAGGTGCAGCGTGAGGCCCTGGCGGTTGGCCTCCATGGTCACCGAGTCGACCAGGAACGGCATGTCGTCGTTGACGACCTCGATCACGGTGTGCGTGGACTGCCAGCCGTGCTCGTCGGACAGCGGGTTGTAGACGCGCACCTTGGGCGCGCCGGAGGAGAACCGCAGCGCGAACTTGAGGTGCGCGAGCGCGGCGCCGAGCAGATCGGACGGGCTGCGCTCCGCAAGTTCTCCCGGGTCCACCTCGGCGTAATAGGCGCGCAGGAACGGCTCAGCCTGCACGCGCCGGTCCTGCGCAAGCTCGCTGCGCGCCTGTTCGACGAGGCTGTCGATCAGGCTCGCCTTGCGCTGCTCTCGGGACTGCGGCATCTGCGGTTCTTGTTGTCGCGCTGCGCGCATGTTGAGCCATTCGCGCCGCGCCGACAAGCGCGCTAGGGACGGTCTTCCTCGACGAGCAGTTCGGTGACGCCGCCCACCGCCGCGGTGTTGACGCTGAGCGTGCGCTCGGTCGCGAACCGCAGCAGGTAGTGCGGCCCCCCTGCCTTGAAGCCGGTTCCGGAGAGCCCCTCGCCGCCGAAGGGCTGCACGCCGACCATGGCGCCGATCATGCTGCGGTTCACGTACAGGTTGCCCGCGCGCGCGCCGCGCAGCACGCGGTCGATGAAGCTTTGCAGGCGGCTGTGGATGCCGAACGTCAGCCCGTAGCCGGTGGCGCGCACCCACTCCAGCACCCGCTCCAGTTCGCGCCCCGGGTAGAGGCAGACGTGCAGGACCGGACCGAACACTTCCCGGCGCGGCAGGGCGTCGAGCGCGAGCTCGAAAGCGATCGGCGCAAACCAGTCCGCGCTCGGGAGCCCTGGCGGCAACGGCGTCTCCGCGACGAGCCTTGCGCTCGAGCGCAGCAGCTCGGCATGGCGCGCGAGCGCTTCGCGTGCCGGCGCGTCGATGAGCGGGCCGACATCGGTGTCGGGTTCGCCCGGATCCCCGACCCGCAGCTCGCGCATGGCGCCCGCGAGGAGACCGAGCACCCGCGGGGCGCAGGCTTGCTCGAGAAAGAGGACCCGCAGCGCCGAGCAGCGTTGCCCCGCGCTCTGGAACGCCGAGGCCACGACGTCATCGACCACTTGCTCGGGAAGCGCAGAGGAATCGACGAGCATTGCGTTGAGCCCGCCCGTCTCGGCGATGAACGGCACGATCGGTCCCGGGCGCCGCGCGAGCGCGAGGTGAATCGCGTGCGCGGTTTCGACCGAGCCCGTGAAGGCCACGCCGGCCACGCGGGGATCGGCCACCAGTCGGGCACCGATCGTCTCGCCGTCTCCCGGGACGCCGATCGCCGCGTCCGCCGGGACGCCCGCCGCGTGCAGGAGCGCAAGCGCGCACAGGGCGATGCATGGCGTCTGTTCCGCCGGTTTGGCGATGACGGTGTTTCCGGCCGCGAGCGCGGCGGCAACCTGGCCGGCGAAGATGGCGAGCGGAAAATTCCAGGGGCTGATGCAGGCGAACACGCCGCGGCCGTGCAGGGCAAGAACATTGGACTCGCCCGCCGGACCGCGAAGCGCGAGCGGGGCGCCGAATTTCGTACGGGCTTCGAGCGCGTAGTAGCGGCAGAAATCGGCCGCCTCGCGCACTTCCGCGACCGCATCGGCGCAGGTTCGCTTGCCCTCGCGAACGATGAGGGAAACGAACGGGACCATCTGATCTTCGAGCGCCTGCGCGGCGCGTTCGAGCACCGCGGCGCGCTCGGTCGCGGGTGTGGCTGACCAGGATTCGAAGGCGCGCGCGGCGCGCCCCAGCGCCGCGTCGAGCGCCTCGGGCGAAACGGACTCGACCCGGGTCGCGTCGTTCCGTTCCGCCGCGATGCGCTCGCGCAGCACCTGCAGCACGTCGCGCCGGTTCAGGTCGAGGCCGAGCGTCAGGACTCGATCGGCGACAAGATGCCGCGGCAGGGGAATCTGCGGCTCCGGTCGATAGGGGTCGGGCAGCCGGTCGAGCGGATCGGCGACCAGGTCCTCGAGCGAAACGGCCGGATCGGCGATCTGGTGCACGAATGAGGTGTTGGCGCCGTTTTCAAGCAGCCGGCGCACGAGGTAGGGCAGGAGATCGGTGAAGCTTCCGACCGGCGCGTAGATGCGGCACGCCACCGGGCGGCTCGCGAGCAGGGCGGCGTAGAGCGCCTCGCCCATGCCGTGCAGGCGCTGGAATTCGAACTGCGCGCGCCCGCCCGCCCCCTGGAGAATCGTTGCGATGCTGCGGCAATTGTGGGTGGCAAACGCAGGATAGACCGCGTCGCCCGCATCGAGCAGCTTCCCGGCGCAGGCTGCATACGCGAGGTCGGTCGCCGCTTTGCGCGTGAACACGGGATAGTCGCTCATCCCGAGCTGCTGGGCGCGCTTCACCTCGCCATCCCAGTACGCGCCTTTGACCAGTCGCACCGAAAGGCGCCGCCGCGTGTGGCGCGCGATCGCCACGAGCCACTCGCAGACCGCGGGGGCTCGCTTCTGGTAGGCCTGCACCGCGATGCCAAGGCCGTTCCACGCGCCCAGGGCAGGATCGCCCGCAAGGGCCTCGAAGAGGTCGAGCGTGAGCTCGAGCCGCTCCGATTCCTCGGCGTCGATCGTAAGCCCGATGCCGCCGTCGCGCGCCATTCGCGCAAGGGACTGCAGGCGGGGAAGGAGTTCGGCCCAGACGCGCCCGCGCTTCGCCTCCTCCAGCCGCGGATGGAGCGCCGAGAGCTTGAGCGATACGCTGTCGCGCCCGAAGATATCGCCCGCGGAGCCGCCGGCGGCCACGCAGCGGATCGCGTGCGCGTAAGCCTCGAAATAACGCGCCGCGTCCTCCGCGCTGCGCGAGGCCTCGCCGAGCATGTCGAACGAAAACCGGTACGGAGCGCGCGCGCGGGCGCGCGCGACCGCATCGTCGATCGTTTCGGCGAGCACGAACTGCTCGGCGAGGATGCGCATCGCCTGGCGCACCGCACCGCGCACCACCGGTTCGCCGAGGCGCGCCACCGCGCGCTTGATCTGCGCCGCGGGATCCTCGTCCGCGGCGTCGTGCCAGCGCGCGAGCGTACCGGTGAGCATGAGCGCCCAGTCCGCCGCATTCGCCAGCCACGAGCCCGATTCGTCGGCCTGTCCCCAGCGCCCGCCGGCGAGCTTTTCGCGCAGAAGCGCGTCCGCGGTCTCGGCGTCCGGAATGCGCAGCAGCGCCTCGGCAAGACACATCAGCGCCACGCCCTCGGGCGTCGAAAGGCCGTGCTGGCGCAGGAACGACTCGGCGCTCAACGGATCCGGCGGCGCTGCGCGAACCTGTTGGGCGAGCGCGAGCGCCTGCCGCGCGATGCGCCTGGCGGCGTCCTCGTCGCGCGGCGCGCCGCGCAGACGGCCCACGGCCTCGGCTTCGGCGAGCCGGTGGTCGCGCAGAATGGCCGCGCGCAGGGTCTGCAGAGCCGGATCCATGTGCGTGCCGCAATATAATCTTCCAATGGACCCGATCTGGGAACCCTCCGCGGAGTCGATCGAGCAGGCGCAGATCACGCAGTTTGCGCGCCACGCGGTGCGCAAGCACAGGCTGGAACTCAACAGCTACCCCGAGTTCTACCGCTGGACGGTCGAGAATCCGGAAATCTTCTGGAGCGAGGTCTGGGATTGGTGCGGGGTCATCGCGTCGAAAAAGGGCTCCACCGTGCTCGTGGACGGCGAGCGGATGCCCGGCGCGAAATGGTTTCCCGAGGCGCGCCTCAATTTCGCCGAAAACCTGCTGCGGCGCGGCGACCGCGGCGACGCGTTCGCGTTCTGGGACGAAACCGGATTCCGGCGCCGGGTCAGCTATTCGGAGCTGACGAGCGACGTTTCGCGCGCCGCGCAGGCGCTGCAGCAGCTCGGGTTGCGCGCCGGGGACCGCGCCGCGGCGCTCCTACCGAACATGCCCGAGACGCCGATGCTCGCGCTCGCTGCGCTGTCGCAGGGGATGGTGTGGTCGTCGTGTTCACCGGATTTCGGCGTCGCCGGGGTGCTCGACCGTTTCGGGCAGATCGAGCCGAAGATCCTGTTCTGCGCCGACGGCTACCGTTACGCCGGACGCGAACACGATTCGCTTGGCCGCGTGGCCGAAATCGCCGGGCGGCTGCCGACGCTGCGCAAAGTGGTGGTGGTGCCGCACCTGCGGGCGCGTCCCGAGCTGAACGGCATCCCGAAGGCGGTGCTGCTCGAGGAGTGGCTCCGGCGCTACCAGCCCGGCCCGATTCCGTACGTTCAGCTGCCGTTCGATCATCCGCTGTACATCCTGTTCACCTCCGGCACGACCGGCAAGCCGAAATGCATCGTGCACGGCGCGGGGGGTTCGCTGCTCTCCGGCCTCAAGATGTACAAGCTGCAGTTCGACGTGCGGCCCGCAGACCGCTTCTTCTACTACACCACCTGCAACTGGGTGATGTGGAACCTGCTCTTTGCCGGGCTCGCCGCCGAGGCGAGCGTGATGCTCTACGACGGTTCGCCCTTCGAGCGCGGCGGCAACATCCTGTTCGACTTCGCGGCGAAGGAGCGCTTCACCCACTTCGGCGCCTCCGCCAAGTACCTCGACGCGATCGAGAAACGGGGGCTCGTTCCGGCCGAAACGCACGATCTTTCGGCGCTGCGCATGATCCTCTCGACCGGCTCGCCGCTCGTTGCCGAGAGCTACGACTACGTGTACGCCAACATCCGGCGCGACGTGTGCCTGTCGTCGATCTCGGGCGGCACCGACATCATGGCCGCGTTCGCCGACGCGAATCCGGTGTTGCCGGTGTATCGCGGCGAGCTGCAGTGCCGCTCGCTCGGGATGGCGGTCGAGGTGTTCGACGAGAACGGCGAATCGGTGGTGGGGAAAAAAGGGGAACTGGTGTGCACCCGGCCGTTCCCCTCGATGCCGCTCGGATTCTGGAACGACCGCGGCGGCGAGAAATACCATGCGGCGTATTTCGCCCGCTATCCGAACGTGTGGTGTCACGGCGACTGGTGCGAGCTCACCGAGCGAGGCACGATGATCGTGCACGGGCGCTCCGATGCGACGCTCAATCCGGGCGGCGTGCGCATCGGCACCGCCGAGATCTACGCCCAGGTGGAGAAGATCCACGAGGTGGAGGAATCCGTGGCGATCGGGCAGCTCTGGCCGCCCGACCGGCCGGCGGACACGCGCATCGTGCTGTTCGTCAGGCTGCGCCCCGGATACACGCTCGACGATGCGCTCCTCGAGCGGATTCGGCAGCGCATCCGGGAAAACACCACGCCGCGCCACGTGCCGGCGAAAATCGTCCAGGTGGCCGACATTCCGCGCACCAAGAACAACAAGGTGGTCGAACTCGCGGTGAAGGCCGTGGTGCACGCCATGCCGGTCGGCAACACCGACGCGCTGGCGAACCCGGAGGCGCTGGAGCTGTTCCGCGACCTGCCCGAACTGCAAACCTGACCCGGGTTTTCCAAACGTCCTGGTATTTCAATGCAGCGTCGCGTGCCGGCGCTGGTAGATGCCCTGCAGCAAGCGCAGCGAGCCGCGGCAGATCGCCTCGTGCGTGAGCGCGTGGCCCAGGTCTTCGATGATGTCCAGCGTCACGGGTACGTGCAGCCCTGCGAGCACGCGCGCGGCACGCTCGGCGTACACCCGCGGGACCACCGAGTCGTAGCCGCCGTGCACCAGATGGATGCGCGAATTCATGCGGGTCCCGCGCTGCGGCAGGCGCGCGAATCGCGCTGAGTAGGCGACCACCGCCCCGGCAAGCCCGGGAAACGTCTTCGCCGTCTCGAGCGCCACGGTGCCGCCCTGCGCATAGCCGATCAACACCGTGCGCTCGAGCGAGACGCCGTAGTTGGTCTGCTCGCGGCGCACGAGCTGCTCGATGCGCGGCAGGATCGCCGCGACGCGCGCCAGCCGGTTGTCGTCGTTCAGCCCCCGGCTGGAAAACCACTGCTGGCCGTCGCCATCGCTGCGGGCGGCGTTCTCGTAGCGCGCGAACCCGCTCGGCACGATCAGCGCCGCGCTCGGAAAGCGGGCCTGGAACCTGAATGCCGCCGGAATCATCGAGCGGGCGTCGGCGCCACTCGCATGCAGGAATACAAAGAGGTGATTCGCCGGGTGCTCCGGGGTGGGCCCGAAGCGGTAGACCTGCTGCATGGCGGCCATTCTCGCGCGGCCGCACTCGTTCTGTAAACTGCCGCAGGAAAAAGTTGAATTTGCAGAGGTAATTCCATGCCGAAAAAGCGATTCTTCTCGACGCTGTGGGCTCTGACGCGGCCGTACTGGGTGTCCGAGCAACGCACCACGGGCCTGGTGCTGCTCGTCACGGTGGTCGGCCTCGCGCTGCTGTTCGTCTGGGTCGAAGTGCAGTTCAACACCTGGACGCGCGAGATGTACAACACGTTCGAGACCAAGGACCAGGCGGAATTCTTCCGCCAGCTCGGCAAGTTCACGCTGCTCGCCGTCCTTTACATCGTCACGGCGGTGTACCGGATCTACTTCCAGCAGATGCTGCTCATCGAATGGCGCGGCTGGCTCACCGATCGTTATCTGGCCGACTGGCTGAAGGACCGGGCCTACTACCGCCTGCAACTGCTCGAGGGTGCGACCGACAACCCCGACCAGCGCATTGCGGAAGACCTGCGCCTGTTCGTGGATGAGACGCTTTCGCTGTCCCTCGGCCTGCTTTCGGCGGTCGTCACGCTCGCTTCGTTTGTTGCGATCCTCTGGACGCTTTCGGGAGCGCTGCAGATCGCCGGCATCGAGATCCCGGGGTACATGGTGTGGGTGGCGCTCGTCTACGCCATCGTGGGCACCTGGCTCACCCATGTGATCGGAAAGCCTCTCATTGCGCTCAACTTCAATCAGCAGCGCTTCGAGGCGGATTTCCGCTTTTCGCTGGTGCGGCTGCGCGAAAACAGCGAGGGCGTCGCGCTGTACCGCGGCGAGGCGGGCGAGTCGGCCAATTTCCGCGCGCGCTTCGCCAACGTGATCGCGAACTGGTGGGGCATCATGAGGAAGCAGAAGCAGCTCACCTGGTTCACTTCTTTCTACGGCCAGGTGGCGATCATCTTCCCGTACGTCGTCGCCGCCCCACGCTTCTTCACGGGAAAGATTCCGCTCGGGGAGCTGTTCCAGATCGCCTCCGCGTTCGGCCAGGTGCAGGGCGCGCTGTCCTGGTTCATCGGCGCCTACACGACGTTTGCCAGCTGGAAGGCGACCGTGGACCGGCTCACCGGCTTCACCGAGGCGCTGCAGAGCGCGCGCGAGGAGGCGGAGCGGCTCGACGGGGATCGCGTGGAAAGCGATGCGCCCGCGACCGTGACGCTGGAAGACCTCGCCCTGGGGCTACCCGAGGGCCAGACGCTGCTCGCTCCGACCACGTTCGCGCTCAAAAAGGGCGAATCGGTGCTCGTCAGCGGGCCATCGGGCGCCGGCAAGTCGACGCTGTTTCGCGCGCTGGCCGGAATCTGGCCTTACTGGAAGGGCAAGATCGCGCTGCCCAAGGGCGCCAGGCTGCTCTTTCTGCCGCAGAAACCCTACCTGCCGATCGGAACCCTGAAGCACGCGGTCTGCTACCCGGCCGCCGCAACGGAAATCGCCGACGATACGGCGCGCGACGCCCTGCGATCGGTCGGACTGCCGCGGTTGGCGGACGAGCTCGCGCGGGAGGAAAACTGGGCGCAGCTCCTCTCGGGCGGCGAGCAGCAGCGGCTCGCGTTCGCGCGCGCGCTGCTCAACCGCCCCGACTGGCTCTTCCTCGACGAGGCGACCGCCGCATTGCCCGACGAGGATCAGGCCGCGCTGTACGGGCTGCTGGCAGAGCGCCTGCCGCAGACGACGCTGGTTTCCATCGGACACCGCTCGAGCCTCGCCGGGTTCCACAAACGGCACTTCGCGTGGAAAGGAGTGGGCGGAGCGACTCCCGTGCTGGTGCCTGCCTAGGGACGCAGGATCAGGCAGGTGGTCGAGGCGTGGGCGTAGAGCTTGCCCGTCGCGTCTTCCAGGCGCCCTTCGGCGGTCGCGGTGCGGCTGCCATTGTGAATGACGCGCCCGGTTGCGCGCAGCGTTCCGGTCTGACGCGTGATCGCACGCACCAGATTGAGCTTGAATTCGAGCGTCGTGTAGCCGCCACCGGCGGGCTGCAGCGAGTGCACGGCGCAGGCCATCGCCGAGTCGAGCAGCGTCGCCGACACGCCGGCGTGGACCGTGCCGATCGGGTTGTAGTGCTGCTCGCCGGGCGCGAGTTCCCAGACGGCACGGCCCTCCTCGATCTCGGCGAGCGTCATGCCGATCAGCACCTGGATCGGCGCCGGCGGAAGACGCGCGTCGCGGATCCGGCGCAGAAACTCGATTCCCGATAGCGTGCGCGCGGCCTCCGCGAGCGTCGCGGGATCGGACCACGTCACGGCGAGCGTTCGATTCATGGCGAATTCTCCTCGTGCCTCATGCCGCCGCACGCTTGTGCAGCTCGATTCCGAGCGCGCGCCGCAGGTAGCGCCCGGTATGGCTCTTCGGGTGCATGGCGACTCGTTCGGGCGTTCCCTCGACGACCACGCGCCCGCCGCCCTCGCCGCCCTCGGGGCCCAGGTCGACGATCCAGTCCGCGGTCTTGAGCACGTCGAGGTTGTGCTCGATCACGACCACCGTGTTTCCGGCGGCGCGCAGGCGGTGCAGCACATCCAGCAGAAGCCTGATGTCGTGGAAATGCAGGCCGGTGGTCGGTTCGTCCAGCACGTACAGCGTCTTGCCGGTATCGCGCTTGGATAGTTCGAGCGACAGTTTCACCCGCTGCGCCTCGCCGCCCGACAAGGTGATGGCGGACTGGCCGAGCTGAAGATAGCCCAGGCCGACGTCCGCGAGCGTCTGCAGTCTTCTGGCGATGGCCGGCACGGCGGAGAAGAACTCCGACGCCTCGCTCACCCGCAGTTGCAGTACCTCGTGCACGTTTCTGCCCTTGTAACGGATTTCGAGCGTCTCCCGGTTGTAGCGCCGGCCGCGGCAGGCGTCGCAGGTGACGTACAGGTCGGGAAGGAAATGCATCTCGACCTTGATCACGCCGTCGCCCTGGCACGCCTCGCAGCGCCCGCCCTTGACGTTGAAGGAGAAGCGCCCCGGATCGTAGCCGCGCTGCCGCGCCTCCGGCACGCCCGCGAAAAGCTCGCGGATGGGCGTGAAAAGCCCCGTGTACGTCGCCGGATTGGACCGGGGGGTGCGCCCGATCGGGCTCTGGTCCACGCTCACCACCTTGTCGAAATGCTCCAGGCCGGAAACGGATTCATGCGGCGCGGGCTCGAGCGCGGATCCGTAGAGGTGGCGCGCGACCGCGGCGTACATCGTGTCGTTGATCAGCGTGGACTTTCCCGATCCCGAAACCCCGGTCACGCAGACGAGCAGCCCGACGGGAATCGACAGGCGCACGTTCCTGAGATTGTTCCCGCTCGCGCCGCAAAGGACGAGCTGCTTCGCGCCGCGAGGATGACGGGCGGCCGGGATTTCGATGCGCAGCGCCCGGCCGAGGTATCTGCCGGTGAGGGACTCCTCGTTCGCAATGATGGCGGCAGGCGGCCCCTCGGCGACGACGTGTCCGCCGGCCTCGCCGGCACCGGGACCCATATCGACGACATGGTCTGCGGCACGGATCGCTTCCTCGTCGTGTTCGACCACGATGACCGAGTTGCCCAGGTCGCGCAGGCGCTTCAGCGTCTGGATGAGGCGCGCGTTGTCGCGCTGATGCAGCCCGATCGAGGGCTCGTCGAGCACGTACAGCACGCCGCTCAGGCCGGAGCCGATCTGGCTCGCGAGGCGAATGCGCTGCGCCTCCCCGCCCGAGAGCGTCTCGGCGGAACGCTCGAGCGAAAGGTAATCGAGGCCGACGTTGACCAGGAACTCGAGCCGGTTGGCGATCTCGCGCACGATCCGCTCGGCGACCTGGCCGCGCGCGCCCTCGAGCCCGAAGTTGCGGAAGAGCGCGAGCGCATCCTCGAGCGCCAGCCGCGCGATCTCGTGCAGCGTGCGGCCGGCGACGCGCACGTGGCGCGCTTCGCGCCGCAGCCGCGCCCCGCGGCATTCCGCGCAGGGGTGCGTGTGGCGGAATTTGGCCAGTTCCTCGCGCACGACCTGCGAATCGGTTTCGCGGTAGCGGCGCTCGAGATTCGGGATCACGCCCTCGAAGGCGTGTTCCTTCACCGTGGTTCGGCCGCGCTCGGCGAGATAGTGGAACGCGATTTTCTCGCCTTCCGAGCCGTGCAGGATGTGCTGCCGGACCTTTGCGTCGAGCCGCTGCCACGGCTGCTCGACGTCGAAACCGTAGTGCGCCGCGAGCGAGCGCAGGATCGAATGGTAGAAATGATTGCGCCGGTCCCAGCCCTTGATGGCCCCCGAGGCGAGCGACAGCTCGGGGTGCGCCACCACGCGCCGCGGGTCGAACACCTCGACCGTGCCCAGGCCATCGCACCGCGGGCAAGCGCCCAAGGGATTATTGAACGAGAACAACCGCGGCTCGAGCTCTGCGAGCGCGTAGCGGCACTGCGGGCAGGCGAAGCGCGCGGAAAACAGGTGCTCGCGGCCCGAATCCGTCTCGATCACGATCGCGCGGCCGTCCGCGTGCCGCAGCGCGGTTTCGAACGATTCGGCCAGCCGCTGCCGCGCGTCGGGCCGCACCTTGAGCCGGTCGACGACCACTTCCACGGTATGCGTGACGTTTTTCTGCAGCCGCGGCGCGGCGTCCAGTTCGTGCACCGTGCGGTCGATGCGCACCCGCGTGAATCCCTGGGCGCGGAGCTCGTCAAGCAGTTCCGCCTGCTCGCCCCTGCGCCCGGCCACCACGGGTGCGAGAACGAGCAGTTTCGTGTCCTCGGGAAGGCGCAGCACGTGGTCGACCATCTGCGACACCGACTGGGCTTGCAGCGCGAGATCGTGGTCCGGGCAATAGGGTGTTCCCACGCGCGCGAAGAGCAGGCGCAGATAGTCATGGACTTCGGTGACGGTGCCGACCGTGGAGCGCGGGTTGTGGCTGGAGGCCTTCTGCTCGATCGCGATCGCGGGCGAGAGCCCCTCGATCAAATCGACATCGGGCTTCTCCATCAGATCGAGGAACTGCCGCGCGTAGGTCGAAAGCGACTCGACGTAGCGCCGCTGGCCCTCCGCGTACAAGGTATCGAAGGCGAGCGAGCTCTTGCCCGAGCCCGAGATTCCGGTGACGACGACGAGCTTCCGGCGCGGGATGTCGAGGCTCAGGTTCTTGAGGTTGTGCGTGCGTGCGCCGCGGATGCGGATCGAGTCCAAGGGGCGAAGCGGAAAAGTAAACTTGCTAATATAGCCTTTTTCCGCCGCGGCGCTCCACCCCTGCATGCAGTCCGACCGGATGACCCCGACCGAGCTTCGGGCGGGCGCGAGCCTTGCCGCGATCTTCGGGCTGCGGATGCTCGGCCTGTTCCTGATCCTGCCGGTGTTCGCCGTGCACGCCCGTCACTACGCGGGAGGGGACGACCTGACACTGGTCGGCGTGGCGCTCGGCGCCTACGGTCTGGCGCAGGCGATCCTGCAGATCCCGTTCGGCGTTGCCTCGGACCGGATCGGCCGCAAGCCCGTCATCTACGCCGGGCTGGTGATCTTCGCCGCGGGAAGTTTCCTCGCCATGGCGGCAAGCGACATCTGGACCGCGATCGCCGGCCGTGCGCTGCAGGGTGCGGGCGCGATCTCCTCGGTGGTGGTCGCGCTCGCGGCGGATCTGACCGGGGAGGGACATCGCACCAAGGTGATGGCGATCATCGGTTCGACGATCGGCTTTGCTTTCGCGCTCTCGCTGGTCGCGGCGCCCTCGCTGTACCGCGCGATCGGGATGGCGGGATTGTTCGCGCTCACCGGTGTTCTCTCGCTCGCGGCGCTGTGGCTGGTTGCCGCGGTCGTGCCGGAGGTGCCGCAGCACGTGCGCGCGACCCCCGGGACGGGCGGCCTCGGCGAAGCCTTTCAGCCCGAACTGCTGCGGCTCAATTTCGGCATCTTCGTGCTGCACATGGTCCAGATGGCGATGTTCGTCGTGGTGCCGCCGCTGCTGGTCGTCGCCGGTCTCGCACTGACCGATCACTGGATGCTGTACCTTCCGGTGGTGCTCGCGTCCTTTGCGCTCATGGTGCCGCCGGTCCTGTACGCCGATCGCCGCAACCGCTCCAAGCCGGTGCTGATCGGCGCCGTGGCGCTGCTAGTCGCGGTTCAGGCAGGACTCGCCGCAGCCGAGACCGGCATTGCGGCGCTGGCGGCGCTCCTGCTCGTATTCTTTGCCGCATTCAACGTGCTCGAAGCGCTGCTGCCCTCGCTGGTCACGCGCCTGGCGCCGGCACACGCGCGCGGCACGGCGATCGGCGTGTACAACACGACACAGACACTGGGGCTGTTCTTCGGGGGTCTGGGCGGCGGCTGGGTCGCCAAGCATTTCGGAACCGCCGCAGTGTTCGGCGGCTGCGCCACGCTCGCGCTCGCCTGGCTCGCGGTGGCAGCAGGCATGCGCACCCCGGCGCGTGCCCGACCGGTCAACGCCGGGGCAGGCGCTGCGTTGGGCGGAAAGCAGCAGAATTGACGAGGAGGCGGATGCCATGGCATCGGTAAACAAGGTGATTCTGGTCGGCAATCTCGGGCGCGACCCCGAGACGCGATACATGCCGGATGGCGCAGCGATCACGAACGCGTCGCTGGCGACGACGTTCGCGTGGACCGACAAGCAATCGGGCGAGAAGAAAGAGGAGACCGAGTGGCACCGCATCGTCTTCCGCGGCCGGCTGGCGGAAATCGCCGGCGAGTATTTGAAAAAGGGCTCGCAGGTGTACGTCGAGGGCCGCATCCGGACCCGCAAGTGGCAGGACAAGGAGGGCAACGATCGCTATACGACCGAGGTCGTCGCCGACTCGATGCAGATGCTCGGCTCGCGCGCCGGCGCAGGCGAGGCGCGCGGCGAACGGCCGGGTGAGCCGAAGGGGGAGCCGAAGGGGGAACCGAAGGGCGAACCGCAGCCGAAGGCCGCGGCCAAGAAACCGGCCGGGAAATTCGACGACATGGAGGACGACATTCCGTTCTGAAGCGCGGGGCCTTGAAGGGGCCGATTTCGGCCATAAATCAGTGACGTACTTATTGCGTTGCGGTATCATCGCGCGCCGGAGCAATCGAGGAACACGAGCCATGCCGATCTACGAATACCGCTGTTCGGACTGCGGATTCCAGAACGAATACCTGCAGAAGATCAGCGAGCCGCCGATGGCCGTCTGTCCGTCCTGCGGCAAGGAGAGCCTGCGCAAGCTGCTCAGCCCGGCAGGATTCCAACTCAAGGGCTCGGGGTGGTACGCGACTGACTTCAAGAACAGCGGCGGCAAGCCGGCGCGGGCGGATGCGCCCAAGCAGGACGCGAAGAGCGCGTCGAAAGGCGAACCGGCGCCCGCGTGCGGCGAGGGCGCCTGCCCCGCCTGCACCACGAACTGACCCACCGCCACTGATCACGCCCGGCGGAACCGCTCCGCCGGGCTTTTTTTCACGTCTCCCGCCCCTTGAAGAAGTATCTCATCACGGGACTGCTGATCTGGATCCCGCTGGTCATCACGATCTGGGTCCTCAAGCTGGTCGTCGACACGCTCGACCAGTCGCTGCTGCTGCTGCCGGACATGTTCCGCACCGAGCGCTGGCTCGGCGTGCACATTCCGGGCATGGGCGTGCTGCTCACCGTGCTGATCGTTGTGGTCACCGGCATGCTGGCAGCGAATTTCATCGGCGAGCGCCTGGTGCGGTGGTGGCACGAAATCCTGCACCGCATCCCGGTGGTGAATTCGGTGTACTCCAGCGTCAAGCAGGTCTCGGACACGCTGTTCGCATCGAGCGGGCAGGCGTTCCGCAAGGCGCTGCTGGTGCAGTGGCCGCGCGAAGGGATGTGGACGATCGCCTTCCTCACCGGCGTGCCCGGGGGCGACGTCGCCAACCACCTGAAGGGCGATTACATCTCGGTATACGTGCCCACCACGCCCAATCCGACCGGCGGGTACTTCGTGATCGTGGCGCGCAGCGACGTCATCGAGCTCGACATGAGCGTCGATCAGGCGCTCAAGTACATCATTTCGATGGGTGTGGTAGCGCCCGCGGCGAACGGCAGGAACGGCCGCAACGCGAAGAACTGAGGCCATGCGCACCCACTACTGCGGCGAGCTGACTGCGCAACTGGTCGGCAGCAGCGTGACGCTGTGTGGCTGGACGCACCGGCGGCGCGATCATGGCGGCGTGATCTTCATCGACCTGCGCGACCGCGAGGGGCTGGCGCAGGTGGTCTGCGATCCGGACCGGCCGGAGGCGTTCCGTGCCGCCGAGCGCGTGCGCAACGAATTCGTACTCAAGGTCACCGGAATCGTGCGGCGCCGGCCCGAGGGCACGGTCAATCCGGACCTTCGTTCGGGCGCGGTGGAGGTGCTGGCGCACACGGTCGAAGTGCTGAATCCCTCGGCCACGCCGCCGTTCCAGCTCGACGACGACAACCTGTCGGAGAACACCCGGCTGCAGTATCGCGTGCTCGATCTGCGGCGCGAGCCGATGCAGCGAAACCTGAGGCTGCGCCATCGCGTCACCCAGGCGGTGCGCGAATACCTGGACCGCCAGGGATTCATCGACATCGAAACGCCGATGCTGACGCGTTCGACGCCCGAAGGGGCGCGCGATTACCTGGTGCCGAGCCGGATGCACCACGGCGCGTTCTACGCGCTGCCGCAGTCGCCGCAGCTTTTCAAGCAGCTGCTGATGGTGGCAGGCTTCGAGCGCTACTACCAGGTCGTCCGCTGCTTTCGCGACGAGGACCTGCGCGCCGACCGGCAGCCCGAATTCACGCAGATCGACGTCGAGACGTCGTTTCTCACCGAAACCGAAATCCAGGACGTGATGGAGGGGCTGATTCGCAGCGTCTTCAAGCGGGTGCTCGAAGTGGACCTGCCAAACCCTTTTCCGCGCCTGACCTACACCCAGGCGCTCGACCGGTACGGCTCGGACAAGCCCGATCTGCGCGTGCCGCTTCAGCTCACGCAGCTGACCGACCTGATGAAAGGGGTCGAATTCAAGGTGTTCCGCGCGGCCGCGGATCTGCCGGATGGACGGGTGGCGGCGCTTCGCGTGCGTACGGAACTTACGCGCAAGGAGATCGATGCGTACACCCAGTTCGTGACGATCTACGGCGCGAAAGGCCTCGCCTATCTCAAGGTGAACGACCGCTCGAGGTTGCCCGACGGCCTGCAATCGCCGATCGTCAAGTTCCTTCCGACCGAGGTGCTCGCGCGCGTGCTGGAGCGCACCGCGGCGGAAGACGGCGACGTGATCTTCTTCGGCGCCGACAGGGCGTCGGTGGTGAACGACTCGCTGGGTGCGCTGCGGACCCGGATCGGGCACGAGAAGGGATGCGCCACGGGAGGCTGGCGTCCGCTCTGGGTGGTCGATTTCCCCATGTTCGAGTGGGACGAGGAAAACCGGCGCTGGGCCGCGATGCACCATCCGTTCACGAGCCCCAAGGACGGGCACGAAGATCTGCTTGCGGATTCGCCCGGGGCCGCGCTTTCCAAGGGCTACGACATGGTCCTCAACGGCTGGGAGATCGGCGGCGGCTCGGTGCGGATTCACCGCGCCGAGGTGCAGGCCAAGGTGTTCCGCGCGCTCGGCATCAGCGAGGAGGAGGCGCGGACGAAATTCGGTTTTCTGCTGGAAAACCTGCAGTATGGGGCGCCTCCGCACGGCGGCATAGCGTTCGGCCTCGATCGCCTCGTCGCCATGATGGCCGGTGCGGAGTCGATTCGCGACGTGATCGCGTTTCCGAAGACCCAGCGCGCCCAGTGCCTGCTCACGCAGGCTCCAAGCCCGGTGGATGACCGCCAGTTGCGCGAACTCGGACTGCGCCTGAGGGACCGACCCGCCACGTGATGCAAGGGTGGGCCGTTTCCGTTCCCGAGCGACGGCGCCATTTTCCGCAATCGCGAAGGTCTGCTGCCGCGGCAGGAACGGGGCTACTATCGCGAGTACACGGTAAGGACCCCGGGGGGGCGCGACCGCGGTGCTCGGCGAATCGTCGCGGGCCGTGACGGCGAACTCTATTACACCGACGACCACTATCGAAGCTTCCGCCGCATCCTGCAATGACGGGCAAGATCCGCCATCGGCTGAATGATCCGCTGAGCTCCGGCGTCTACCGTGCGACGCGCGCGGAAGAGGCGTTGACGGCTGCGCGCGGCAGCGACCTGCGGGTCTCTCGCATCGCGCTCACACGAGCGCCCGACAAGCCGGCACTGCTGGCCGAGATTGCACGCGCGCTTGAATTCCCGCAGTGGTTCGGGGGCAACTGGGACGCGCTTGAGGATTGCCTTACGGATCTGTCCTGGCGTCCGGCGGCGGGACATCTGCTCGTGCTCGAGGGCGCGCAACGGCTGGCGCGGGATGACCTGGGCGTTCTGCTCGACGTGTTGGCGTCCAGCGCCGAATTCTGGGCCGAGCGGGGCAGGCCGTTCATTGTCGTGATGGTGAGCGGCCCCGCCTCCCTGCCGCCGCTCGTGCGCGCACGGAAGGCATGACACCCAAGGTTCCGGTCTCGGTGCTGGTCGTGGTTCATACCTCCGCACTCGAGGTGTTGCTGCTGGAACGGGCGATCCGGCCGGGCTACTGGCAGTCGGTCACCGGATCGCTCGATCGCCTGGACGAGCCGCTCGAGGAGGCCGCGATTCGCGAAGTTCGCGAGGAGACCGGGATCGAAGTGCCGCGCGGGCGGCTGGAGCGCTGGAACCTCACCTATACGTTCGAAATCTCTCCACTCTGGCGTCAGCGCTTTGCGGCGGGGACGACCCACAACACCGAACATGTCTTCAGCGTCGAAATTCCCGCGCCGCGCGCTGTGAGGCTGGCTCGCGAAGAGCATACGGCAAGCCTGTGGATGCCCTGGCGCGCGGCCGCCGAGAAGTGCTTTTCGTGGTCCAACCGCGATGCCATCCGGCAGCTTGGCGGACGACGTGGCGGGTCGGTTGCGGGAATCCCGTCCTAGGCCGCGCGTCATGCGCGCGGCGTTGCCGGTGGGAGTGCTGGTCGCACTCGTCGCCGCGGGGGACGCGCGCGGCGCAGAGGACGCCGCTGTGCGCGCCGAGTGGCGTGGCGAGGCGGTGCACGTGGTCGCGCGCGCCACGGTGCAGGCGCCGTTCGAACTGGTGTGGTCGACGCTGACCGACTACGACCGGCTGCGGGAGTTCATTCCGGGCATCCACCAAAGCCGGGTGATCGAACGCGCCGGACGCGCTACCATCGTCAAGCAGTCCGGCGAAGCGCGCTTCCTTGTGTTTTCTTATCCGATCGACGTGACCGTGCGAACCGTTGAGCATCCGCCGCAGCGGATCGACGTGGAACTGCTGAGCGGGAACCTCAGGCACCTGCGGGGCGGCTACCGGATCGAATTGCTCGGCGAGAACCGCCTGGTGCTCCACTGGAACGGAGTGATCGAGCCGGACGTCGCCCTTCCGCCGTTGATCGGAAGGTTTCTGCTGCGGCGCAATCTCGAGGACCAGTTCCACGGCATGGTAGGCGAAATTGAACGGCGAGCGCGCGCCGCGAAAGAACCAAGATGAACACGGCCGACCGATGGACGGAATTTTTGCAACGGATGCGCGGCGCGGCGATCAGCGCGTTTGGTCCCCGCGGGCTGCTCGCGGGCGGCGAGCGCGCGGCGCGGTTCCTGTTCCGGCCGATGGGAATCGAATCGGCGGGCGCCATGCGACAATGGGGACGTCACCCGACGGCCTTCGCGGGCCGGCAGCATTTCGACGACGCGGATCTGTTCGAGAAGCGTTTCCGGTTCGACCTGCAATGATCGAGTCCATCAGGGTTGCGACGCTCAATATCCACAAGGGGCTGTCGCAATTCAATCGCCGCATGGTGATTCACGAGCTGCAGGAGGGCCTGCGGGCGCTCGGTCCGGATCTCGTATTCCTGCAGGAGGTCCAGGGGGTCAACGAGCGCCACGAAAGGCGCTTCGCCACCTGGCCGCTCGCTCCGCAACACGAGTTCCTCGCCGGCGCGGACTGGCGCCACGCCTACGGGCGCACCGCGGTCTACGACCACGGCCATCACGGCAACGCCATTCTGTCGCGCTTTCCGATCCTTTCGGTGCAGAACGAGGACGTATCGGACCACCGCTTCGAGCGGCGCGGTCTGCTGCATTGCGTCGTGACGGTGCCGGGCTGGCGCAGAAACCTGCACTGCGTGTGCGTGCACCTGTCGCTGCATGAGCGCGGTCGGCGGCGTCAGCTCGATGCCATTTCCGGCCGGCTGGAAGAACTGGCCTCGCGCGCGCTGCCGATCATCGTGGCCGGAGACTTCAACGACTGGCGCCAGCGCGCCTCGGCGATCCTCGAACGCCGGCTCGGCATGACCGAAGTGTCGGTGGCGCGGCACGGCCGCGCCGCGCGCACCTACCCGAGCCTGATGCCCCTGTTCCGGCTGGATCGCATCTACGTGCGCGGATTTCGCGTCGTCTCCTCGCGCGTGCATCGCGGCGCGCCCTGGTCGCTTCTGTCGGACCATCTGGCGGTCAGCGCGGAGCTCGCGCGTGCCTGAGTACCTCGCCGGAAACCGCCTCACGCTGCTGCGAAGCGGCGAGCAGTACTTCCCGGCGCTCGCGCGCGCCATCGACGCCGCCGGCCGCGAGGTACATCTCGAAACGTACATCTTCGCCGACGACGAAACCGGGAGCCTGATCGCAGACGCCCTGACGCGTGCCGCGGCGCGCGGCGTCGCGGTTCGCCTGCTGCTGGACGGGTTCGGCGCGCGCGATTTTGCGCCGCGGTTCCGCAGCATGCTGGAGGGCGCCGGCGCGAAAATCCTGTTCTACCGTCCCGATATCAGTCCCTGGCGTTTGCGCCGCAACCGGCTGCGCCGCATGCACCGCAAGCTCGCCTGCGCCGACGGGGCCGTTGCGTTCGTCGGCGGGATCAACGTGATCGATGATTACGATACGCCGAACCACATTCCGCCCCGCTACGATTACGCGGTCCGGATCGAAGGGCCGCTGGCGGCCGTGGTTCACGACGAGGCGGCGAGTCTCTGGTCGCGTGTTTCCTGGACCAACCTGCGCCAGCGCTGGCCGGGCATGGAGGCGCTGCTCGGCGGCCAGGGCGAGGACGAGAGACCCGCCATTCCGGTCCGCAGCGAGAACCAGCGCGCCGCGCTCGTGGTGCGTGACAATCTCCGGCACCGGCGCGATATCGAACACGCCTATCACGAACTCATCGACGCGGCGCAAAGGGAGATCCTCATCGCGTGCGCGTACTTCTTTCCGGGGCGGCGCTTCCGGCAGGCGCTCGCACGGGCGTCCGCCCGCGGCGTGCGCGTGCGGCTGCTGCTGCAGGGCAGGGTCGAATACCTATTGCTTCATTACGCGTCGCGCGCGCTGTACGGATCGCTGCTCGACGCCGGGATCGAGATCCACGAGTACCACAAGAGCTTCATGCACGCCAAGGTGGCCGTGTTCGACGTCACGCATGCTTGCGTGGGGTCATCCAACATCGATCCGTTCAGCCTGTTGCTGGCGCGCGAGGCGAATGTTTTCGTGGACGATGCCAGATTTGCCGCGGAGCTGCGCGCGAGCCTGGAGGACGCCATCGTGCACGGCGCACGGCCCATGGCGCCGCAGCAGTGGAAGAAGCAGCCGCTGGGGCTGCGGGTACGGACCTGGGTCGCTTACGGGCTCGCGCGCCTGCTGGTCGTGTTCTTTGGTCCGGACCGCGCCTACTGACCGGCCGGCGCGTTCGGCTGGCGAATCAGCTGAACAATTCGCCGCGGCGTTCGAGCGCCTTCATCCGGTGTTCGAGATCGACGGCATCGGTGGATTGCGCAAGGTAGCGCTCGATTTCGCGGCGCCGCGCTTCGCGTGCGCTGCGTTCGAGCCAGCTGAAAAAGCGCCCGATGAGGGCGGCGAGGCCGCGCGCGCCGAGCCAGCGCGCCTGGCGCTCCAGACCGTCGGCGCGATTTGCGCGCGCCTCGGCCGATTTGACCATCCGGGCAGCAGTTCCGGCCGCCAGTTTTGTCGCGTATCGGCGGGGGAGGTAACCGTCCCCTTCGTAGAGCGGGTTGGTAAAGCTCATGATGCACTCCTATCAGTTATATTGCGCTGCACAATCAGAATATATGAGCTGATTTACGAAAATTCAAATCTCTATATCAAATCATTGCGATAATATGCAGCGATCGTTCAAAAGTCGTTTATTGCACTGCAAAACTCTGGCATGAGGGGACAGTCGAAGAGCGTAATGAGACCCTTGGAACTACATCAGCTACGCACTTTTACCGCTGTCGCAGACGAGGGGCACCTCACTCGGGCAGCCGAACGGCTGAATCTCAGCCAGCCCGCAGTGAGCGCTCACGTTAAGGCGCTCGAGGACGACCTTGGGGTCCGGTCATTCGATCGGACGGATTCGAGCGCAGGCATGGTCGGGAACGCGTCGAATCGGCACGCGAATTGAGGACGTGTACCTTGTGGTTGAGTTCGATCGCCGCGCTCACTGCGCTCCGGCGGGCCTGCGGCGGAACATCCCCCAGCCCTCCATGGTCATCACGATTTCGCCGCGCTGATTGAGCGCCTCGGAGCGCGAACGCACCAGCCCGAGATCGGGCCTGCTTCCGGAAGGGCGTGCTTCCAGGATCACGCGCCGGTAGCGGATCGTGTCGCCGGGCCGTACCGGCGCCAGCCAGCGGATGTTTTCCACGCCCGGTGATCCCGCGCTTGCCGCGCGGCCGATGTAGTTCTGCACCATCAGGCGCATGCCGATCGCGCACGTGTGCCAACCGCTCGCGATCAGCCCACCGAAAATCGACTGTCGGGCGGCGGCCGGATCGGTATGGAACGGCTGCGGGTCGAACTGCTGCGCAAAGGCGATGATTTCGTCTTCGGCGAAGGTATGCCTGCCCATCTCGACAACCTCGCCGGGCGTGAAGTCCTCCCAGTACAGCAGCGAATCCGCTCGAACGTTCATCGATCCGGGTTCGCGCGGCGCTCGAAAAGCTGCCAGCCTTCCATGGCGAGAACCTGTTCGCCCGATCGGTCCACCGCGTCCCACAGGAACTTCACCAGCCCCAGCCCGGGCCGGCTTGAGGAGGGACGCACCTCCAGCACCCGCGCCCGGAACGCGATCTCGTCGCCCGGCCGCACCGGCTTGAGCCACTTGAGGCTGTCCAGACCGGGAGAACCGACGCAGGCTGAACGGGCGAGGTAGGCGTCGCACATCCCGCGCATGGCGACTGCGCAGGTGTGCCAGCCACTCGCGATCAGCCCCCCGAACAACGTTTCGCGCGCCGCCTCGGGATCGACATGGAAGCGCTGCCGGTCGTACTGGCGGCCGAACGCGACGATCTCCTGCTCGGTGAACGTGTGCCGGCCCATGTCGCGTACCTGGCCGACGGGAAAATCCTCCCAGTAGTAGTCGAACGCGGGCGGGCTCATGCCTGGACTGGGGCAATGCGCTCGTAGCCGAGAATGCGGCTGCGCAGGTCCTCCGGCAGCGGCGCCGCCCCGGTCGTCGCGACATCGACGTTCACGTAGACAAGATCGGCCGTGATCAGGGGTGCGCTCGAAGGGTCCGGTTCGTCGCGCCAGATCTCGAATCGGAAGGTCATGCTGCTATTGCCGAGCCGGCCCACCCGGCAAAGCACCGCAAGCACGTCGTCGTACCGTGCCGAGCCCAGGTATTCCACGGCCGCCTTGCGCAGGTAGAGATCGTTGCCGTACCGGCTCACGTACCCCTCGGGGTAGGGCAGGCCGATCTCGCGCCAGTACTCGGCCACCGCCGAATCGATGTACGTGAGGTAGTGGCCGTTGAAAACGACCTTCTGCATGTCGATCTCGGCCCACCGCACCCGCAAGCGGTGAATGCAACGAAAATCAACTCTCGCCACTGGCTAATTTGGTACCATGCAACGGCTCAATCGAGTCTAACCCATAGGAGGAGGCAATGCTGCGTTCGTTTCTCATGGCGGCGGCGCTTGCGGCCGCATCCACGGCGTATGGCCAGAGCACGGTCAAGATCGCCATTCTCGGGCCCATGGCGTTCGTGCAGGGGGAAAATCACTGGGCGGGGGCCGAGATGGCGCGCGACGAAATCAACAAGGCGGGCGGCATCAGCGTCGGCGGGAAGAAGATGCAGATCGAACTGATCCGCGCCGACACGAACGAAATCCAGTCCGTGCCGGACGCGACCAACGCCATCGAGCGCGTGATCACGCGCGACAAGGCCGATTTCCTGATCGGCGGATTCCGTTCCGAAGCGGTGCTGGCGATGCAGGAGATCGCCATGGACCACAAGAAAATCTTTCTCGGCGCCGGGGCGGCGGACGCCCGGCTCGGCGAGAACGTGGAGAAGAACTACGATCGCTACAAGTACTGGTTCCGCGTCACGCCGACCAAATCCCCGGACCTTTTCCGCTCGCTGATGGCGGTGCTCAATTCCATCGGCGAGCAGGTGCGGCAGTCCCTGAAGAAGGAGCAGCCGAAGGTCGCGATCGTCGCCGAAAAGGCGGTTTGGACGGAACCGATCGTCAAGGGCATTCAGGCGACGCTGCCGAAGATGAAAATGGAGGTGGTCGGCACGTGGCAACCCTCCGCAATCGCGACCGACGTCACGGCCGAGCTTTCGGCGATCGAGCGCGCCGACGCCGACATCGTGTTTACCTTGCTTTCGGGCCCGGTGGGGATTTCCCTGGGACGCCAGATGGGCGAGCGCAACATGAAGGCGGTGGCGTTCGGCATCAACGTCGAGGGCCAGAAGGACGAGTTCTGGGCGGCAACCGCCGGCAAGGGCAATTTCGTGTCCACGCTGGATACCTACGCCGAAGTCGAGGTCACGCCGAAGACTGTCCCGTTCGTGCGCGCGTTCAAGGAGCGCTACAAGAAGTCGCCGACCTACAATGCCGCCACCTACGACGCCATCATGATCCTCAGGACCGCGATCGAGCAGACCGGCACCACCGACGCCGACAAGCTCGTACCGGTGCTCGAGAAGATGGTTCATGTCGGGACCGGGGCGACGGCGTCGTGGGACAAGCGCCACGACCTGATCTGGGAAGTGGGCAAGACCGCCGGCATCGGGGTGCAATGGCAGAACGGCAAGAAAGTGCCGTTCTGGCCGCCGCAGGTGAAGGGCATGCAGCCGTTCCAGATGCCGGCGCGGTGATCCGGCACCCGGCCTGAGAGCGGGCGCGCGCGGCGCGCCCGCTTCTTCTTCGTGTTTCAGGACATTCTCGTCACCGGACTGGTCAACGGCGGCGTGTACGCGCTGCTCGCGGTCGGCTTTTCGCTGATCTTCGGCGTCGCGCGCATCGTCAACATCGCGCACACCGCCTTCTACATGCTGGCGGCCTACTGTTTCTACATGCTGCTGGTGAAGGCGGACCTGGGCTTTGCCGTGTCGGGCATCCTCTCGGTCGCCGGCGTGACGCTGCTCTCCGTGATCTGCTACCGCCTGGTGATCGAACCGGTGCGCGAGCACGAGGCGGCGGTGCTGATCGCTACCATCGCGCTGGCGCTGATCTTCCAGGAGGTGATGCTGTTCTCGTTCGGCGGCCACTATCTCGGCATCCCCTCGACCCTCAGTGGCGTGGTGAGCGTCGCCGGCGTGACCATTCCCTATCAGCGCCTGCTGATCCTTGCCGTTGCCGCGGCGATGCTCGGAGTGACCTGGACGCTCCTGTACCGCACCCGTCTCGGTCTTGCCATCCGCGCGACCGCGAACGACCTCGAGGTCGCCAACCTGATGGGCATGAACGTGAATCGCGTGGCGATGGCTACGGTCGCGATTTCGGTGGCGCTGGCAGCCATTGCCGGTGTCGTGGTGGCGCCCGTGTACGTGGTGGATCCGTTCATGTGGCTTTCGCCGCTTGTCACGATGCTCGCGATCGTCGTGCTCGGTGGACTGGGCAGCCTGAAGGGGAGCGTGATCGGCGCTCTGATCATCGGGTACGTCGAATCGATCACGGTGTTCGCGTTGCCGGCCGGCGCGTTTCTCAAGGGCGCGGTGGCGCTCTCGATCATGGTGCTGGTGCTGCTGCTGCGGCCCGAGGGCCTGTACGGCGTCGCCTTCGAGGAGGAACGGTGATGTACTGGCTGCGCCGCGCCTGGGCGGAGCTGAGCAACGAGGTGTTGGTGCTGCCCTCCCGCATCCTGGTGCTCGCGTGGGTGCTCACGCTGCTCGTCCTGCCGCACGTCTACGGCGACCCCTACGTCCTGCGGATCGTCACGCTGACCTGCATCTACGCCATCTTCGCCGCGAGCTGGGATCTGCTGGCGGGCTACACCGGGCAGGTGAATTTCGGTCACGCGCTGTTCTTCGGCGCCGGCGCGTACGCCTCGGCGCTGATATCGCTCAAATTCGGAATCAGCCCCTGGATCACGGTCTGGATCGGCGCCACGGTGGCGACGGCGTTCGGCGCCGTGGTCGGGTTCCTGTGTCTGAGGCTGCGCGGCTCCTACCTCTCGCTCGCCACGCTCGCGTTTCCGCTGATCGCTCTGGGCCTGTTGTTCGCGTTTCCCGATTTCTCCGGCGGGGAACTGGGCGTATCCGGGCTGAAGCGGCTCGCCGCTTCGGTCCCCGCGAATTACTACATCGCGGTGTTCTCGATGCTGGCGGCGGTGTTCGGGCTCTGGCTCGTTGCCGACTCCAAGTTCGGCCTGGTTCTGCACGCGATTCGCGACGACGAAGTCGCCGCCCGCGCATCGGGCATCAACACGCCCCGCTACAAGCTCCTGGTCTTTGCCATTTCGGCGTTCGCGGCGGGCCTCGCCGGCGCTCTGCTTGCGCACTATATCCGTGTCGCCGGTCCCTCGACGCTGGAAACCGCGATCTCGTTCCAGGTGGTGATCTGGGGCATTTTCGGCGGCGTCGCCACGATCTACGGACCCGTGGCGGCGGTATTCATTCTTTATCCGCTCACCGAGTGGCTCGGAAGCTTCAAGGCATTCGGAGAACTGCGCCTGCTGATCTTCGCGGTCATCGTGCTGCTGGTGCTTCTGTTCATGCCACGCGGACTGGCGCCCTGGGCGCGCGACCGGATCGAGACGCCGTGTCCGCGCTGCAAGCAGCGCAACCGCGCCTGGCGCAGCGCCTGCCGCCTGTGCGGCGCGCCGCTGAAGGGAATCCTGGCGGCGAAACCGTCCTGACGGCTATAAGCCGAGATAGCCGGCGCGCAGGGTCTCGTCGGAGAGCAGTTCCTTCGACGGGCCGTGCGCGATGATTTTCCCCTGCGAAAGCACGTAGTTGCGATCCGCCATGCGGAAGACCTTGCCGACTTCCTGCTCCACGAGGAGCACCGGCACGCCGCTCGCGTGCACCTTGGCGATCGCGGCGAAGAGTTCCTCCCGGATTTTCGGCGCAAGGCCGAGCGAGGGCTCGTCGATGCACAGGAGCCGCGCCTCGAACATCAGTGCGCGCGCGATGGCAAGCATCTGCTGTTCGCCGCCCGAGAGGGTGCCGGCAATCTGGGCCTTGCGCGCGGCGAGCTGAGGGAACAGCCCGAAGCAGCGCTCGAGCCGGGCGCCGGTGTCGGCGTGATTGCGCGCCAGGTAGGCACCCGCGTTCAGGTTCTCCAATACCGTCAGCTCGCGAAACGGCCGCCGGCGCTCGGGACACAGCACCAGCCCCTGCATTCGGATCTCGTGCGGCGCCAGCCCGTCGACGCGCTCGCCGGCGAAGCGCACTTCGCCCTCGAGCACGATGTCGCCTGCCGTTCCGCGCTTCATGCGCGCCTCGAAATTGACCAGCCCGGAGATCGCGCGCAGGAGCGTCGACTTGCCCGCGCCGTTGGGCCCGACCAGCCCGACGAACTCGCTGCCGCCGACCTCGAGCGACACGCCGTTCAGGATCTGGGCCTTGTCGTAACGCACGCTCAGGTCGCGCACTTCAAGCAGCGGCATGTTCGCTTCCGAGATAGGCCTCGACGACCTTGGGATTTTCCACGACCTCGGCCGGCGTTCCGTCCGCGAGCAGCTCACCGTGGTCGAGCACGATCACGCGGTCCACGATCGACATGAGCTCCTTCAGCTTGTGCTCGATCATCAGTACTGCCGGCCCCTCGGAATGCAGGCGTCCGAAACGCCCGCCCTTGTGCAGGCGCCGGATCGAGCGCGCAAGCAGCTCCGATTCCGCCGGGTTGAGCCCGCCGAGCGGCTCGTCGAGCAGCAGCAGCTCAGGCTCGCTCGCGATGGCGCGCGCCACCTCGAGCCGCTTGAGATCGCCCTGCGAAAGGGCGGAAGCGGGCTCGAGCGCCATGTCCGAGATGCCGACGAACTCGAGCGCGTCCATCGCCTTCGCCTCGACCTTCTTCACCCATTCGCCCCGGCTCCTCGCGCGCGGCGCGACCAGCGGCACCATGACGTTGGCGATGATGGGCAGGTGCCGGAACGGCCGCATGGCCTGAAAGGTGCCCGCAATGCCTCGGCCGACGACCTCCCAGGGCCTCAGTTCGGTGATGTCCTCGCCGTTGAGCGTGATGCGGCCCGCGTCGGGGCGCAGGATCTTGGTGATCAGGCGAAGCAGCGTCGTTTTGCCCGCACCATTGGGGCCGATCAATCCGACGATCTGGTCCCGGCGCAACTCGAAACTTACGTCCCCGACCGCCGTGAGGCCGCCGAATCGCTTCGTCAGCCCCTCGACCCTGAAGAACGGTATCGCCATCGGATCGATCCGACCTTCCTTTTGCGCCGCGTCAGTGGTCCTCGCGCAGCTCGCGGCGCGATACCTTGCCGACGTCGGTCTTGGGAAGTTCGCCCCGGAACTCGACGATGTGGGGCACTTTGTACTCGGCAAGCGTCTCGCGGCAGTAGGACTTGATTTCATCCTCGGACAGCCGGCCGCGGGCATCGCCCTGCAGCACTACGATCGCCTTGATCCGCTGTCCCACCGCGGGATCGGGCACTCCGATCACGCCGACCGCCTTCACTTGCGGGTGACGGTAGAGCACATCCTCGACGTCCTTGGCGAAGATGGAGTAGCCCTTGTACTTGATCAGGTCCTTGGCGCGGTCGTAGAAATGAAAGTACCCCTCCTCGTCCATCGATACGATGTCGCCGGTTCGCATCCAGCGTACGCCTCCGGACTCGAAAAACACGCGTCCAGACTCCTCCGGCTTTCCCCAGTAGCCGAGCATGACGTTCGGACCGGAGAGCACAAGCTCTCCCGTTTTCCCCACGGGCACGAAGGCGAACGTCTCCGGATCGATCACGGCAGCCAGCATGTTCGGTACCGGACAGCCGAACGACCCGGCCTTCGGACGGTCGATAGGATTGACGTGGCTCGCCGCGCACGTTTCGGAAAGACCGTAGCCCTCGATGATGTTGGAACCGGTGCGCTTGGCCCAGTCGTCCATCGTGGAAACATGCAGCGTGTCCGCGCCGGAAAGGACAAGCTTCAAGCGACGCCAGTTCGCCTTGTTCGTGTCCTTGTGATCCTTGAGGTACTCGTAGAGCGTTGGAACGCCGTAGAACACGGTCGCCTGGTAGCGCTCCATCGCGGCGAGGATCGCCTCCGTGTCCGGGTTGGTGAACAGCACCAGCAGGTTGCCCTGCGCCAGTCCGCCCAGCATGATGACGGCCTGCCCGTAGATGTGGAAAAACGGCAGGAACGCAAGAATCACTTCCTTGCCCATCTCGAAGGCCGGAAACACGGATCGAGACTGCGTCTGCGCAGCGATCATGTTGTAGTGCGAGAGCATCACGCCCTTCGGATGCCCCGTCGTGCCGCCGGTGTAGGGCAGCGCCGCGATGTCGGACCGGGGCTCGATCGTGACGGCCGGCGGTTGCGGCGGATACTTCTTCAGCAGGTCCTGCAGCCAGTGCAGATTCGGCCCCGGTGCGATTCCCGGCGCACGCGTGCCGAACAGGCGCTTCATCGCGGGCAGGTACTCGTTCACGTTGGTCAGTACCGTGAGTCCAAGCGTGACTCCGGCTTTTTCCACTTTCTCATACAGGATGTCCTGGCAGATCACGGCGCGGGCACCGCTGTCCTCGATCTGGTAGCGGACTTCGTGGCTGGTATAGACCGGGCTGATGGGCGTCACGGTCGCGCCGCATTTCAATGCGGCGAAATACGCGATGATGAATTGCGGGCTGTTCAGCAGGAACAAGGCCACGCGGTCGCCCTTTTTCACTCCCAGCACTGCGAGCGCGTTGGCCAGACGATCCGTCGCGTCGCGCAGTTCGCCATAGGTGATGTCACGGCCGTAGAACACGACGGCGCGACGGTCGCGGTTCCGGTCGCATGCCTCGTCGAACGCCTGCGGCACCGAAACGAGGGGCACCTGCACGGTTTCCGGCACGCCTTTCTGGTAACGGGCGACCCACGGCTTGGCAAGGTACTGGGCGAGCGCTTCCATGCTTTCCTCCAAGGGGCATTCTAGCCGTTGGGGTCGGGATTCTGTTTCTGCGCGCTCCGAGAAACGTCAAAGTCGAGGACCGGCTGCGATTCGATGCATCTGAGGCGGGATCGGGCGCGCGGTAGTGTCCCAGTGAGACAGCACCCGGGCGCGCCATGTGTTGACGCTAGATCGAAAAACTCTTTATAATCCGCCTCTTTTCTGGAGCTGGGGCGGCTGCGGGGAACGCGACGTGGCCGCCCGATTCGTTTCTGGACACGGACAAACATGCCTACGGTCAATCAATTAGTGCGCCTGGGGCGGTCGGCGAAGCGACCGAAATCCAAGGTGCCCGCGCTTGCCGGCTCGCCGCAGAAGCGCGGCGTGTGCACGCGCGTATACACGACGACGCCCAAGAAGCCGAACTCCGCGTTGCGCAAGGTGGCCAAGGTGCGCCTGACCAACGGCCATGAAGTGATCGGGTACATCGGTGGCGAAGGGCACAACCTGCAGGAGCATTCGGTGGTGCTCATCCGCGGCGGACGCGTCAAGGACCTGCCGGGCGTGCGCTACCACATCGTGCGCGGCTCGCTGGACACGCAAGGCGTGAAGGACCGCAAGCAAGCTCGCTCCAAGTACGGCGCCAAGCTGGCCAAGACGGCCTGAGGAGATCGACCATGCCGCGGCGCAGGGAAGTCCCGAAGCGCGAGATCCTGCCGGATCCGAAATTCAGCAATGCGGACGTCGCGAAGTTCATCAACGTGCTGATGACCCGCGGCAAGAAGTCGGTTGCCGAGCGGATCGTGTACGGGGCGCTCGACATGATCAAGTCGAAGTCCGGCAAGGATCCGGTCGAGGTGTTCACGCAGGCCGTGCAGAACGTCAAGCCAATGGTGGAAGTGAAGAGCCGGCGCGTGGGTGGCGCAAACTACCAGGTGCCGGTGGAGGTCCGTCCGGTGCGGCGCATGGCGCTTTCGATGCGCTGGATCCGCGAGGCGGCGCAGAAGCGCGGCGAGAAGTCCATG
>CAZXAR010000007.1:0-39862 GCA_964638135.1 uncultured Enterobacteriaceae bacterium
AGAAATTGACCGTCTGCGTGCGCCCCGGCGTCTTGCTCGAAAACGCGAGGCGCCGCCGGCCCGTGAGCGCGTTGATCGCGCTCGACTTGCCCACATTCGAGCGTCCAAGAAATGCCACTTCGGCCGTCGCTTCGGCAGGAAATTGATCCGGAGCGGCAGCCGATGCGACAAACGTGGCAGGCGGGTGCAGTTTCATGCGAAGGGCGCACAACTCACGGAAAATTCTAATAGAATTAACAGCTTCGATTCGCACCAGGAGAGTTTCGCGATGATTCGAGCATGGGCGCTTGCCGCCGCCTTGAGCGCGATTTGGCCGGCGGCGGCAGGGGCGCAAGCCGCAGCCAGGCCCGATGTGGCCAAGGGACGCCAGGTCGCGGACCAGGTCTGCGCCGCCTGCCACGCCGAGGATGGCAACAGCACGCTGCCGGCGAATCCCAAGCTTGCCGGGCAGGTTCCCGAGTATCTCTCCAAGCAACTGCTCAATTTCAAGCCTCAGGGCGGCAAGAAAGCCGATCGCGAAAACGCCATCATGGCGGGCATGGTCGCCAACCTCTCGGAAGCGGACATGCGCAATGTCGCCGCGTTCTACGCCGCGCAGAAACTGAAGCCCGAAACGGCGCAGAGCAAGGAACTCGTGGCGCAGGGGCAGCGGCTTTATCGCGGCGGAAATCTCGCGAACGGCGTTGCCGCCTGCTCCGGATGCCACGGGCCCGATGGTGCCGGCATGCCCAGCCAGTACCCGCGCATCGCGGGCCAGTTCGCGGCGTACATCGAGTCGCAGCTCATTGCGTTTCGCTCGGGTGCGCGCGCCAATGATCCGGGCGGCATGATGCGCGGTGTTGCGGCGCGGCTGAGCGATGCCGAGATCAAGGCGCTCGCCGAGTACACCGCGGGCCTGCGCTAGAGTCCGCGGCGCGCCGCACGGCGCGGAATAGTTGATGCGCGACCGGTGTTCCACAATTCGCGGCCTTCCCGGAGGCCGAGCGTCCCGATGAAGGATAGCGCCCAGGTCGTTGCGTTCATCCCGCGCCTGCGCCGCTACGCGCGCGCGCTCGTGGGCGAGCGCGGCGCGGCCGACGATCTGGTGCAGGATACGCTGGAGCGCGCGCTCAACAAGTTCCATCTGTGGAAGCGCGGCACCGATCTGCGGGCGTGGTTGTTCACCGTCATGCACAACGTGCACGTCAACCAGGTGCGCGGCAGGCGCGAATACGTGCCCCTCGACGGCGATGCGCTCGAGCAGCCGGTGCGCGCAACGCCCGACACGGCGCTGGAGGCGCGCGACCTCGAGCGCGCGCTCCTGCGCCTGCCGGTCGAGCAGCGCGAAGTGCTGCTGCTCGTCGTGCTCGAGGACATGAGCTATGAGGAAACCGCGGCCACGCTCGGCATTCCGATCGGAACCGTGATGTCGCGCCTGTCGCGGGCGCGCGAGAAACTGCGCGTGCTGATGGAAGGATTGCCGGGTTCGCGACGTTTGCAGGTGATCAAATGAGCGGAATTCCGATCACCGAAGCGGACCTGCAAGCCTTTGTCGACGGGCATCTGCCGGACGGCAAGAGGGCCGAGGTCGAGGCGTATCTCGCCGAGCATCCGGACGAGGCGACGCGTCTGGACGCCTATCGCGCGCAATGCGCGCAGTTGCGGGAACTCTTTGCGCCGGTGCTGGACGAGCGGCTGCCCGAAAGGCTGACGAAGCTCGCACGCCCGTGGCGCGTGCCGCTCGGGCGCATCGCCGCGGCGGTGGCATGGATGGCGATCGGCGCCGCCATCGGATGGCAGCTTCGCGTCGCAGTTTCGCCGGCGCCCGCGACATCCGCCAGGGCGCCGATCGCGCGCAATGCCGCGATCGCGCACGCGACCTATACGCCGGAAGTCCGCCACCCGGTCGAAGTGGGCGCCGATCAGGAGGCGCATCTGGTGGCGTGGCTCTCGAAGCGCCTGGGCGCGAAAGTGCGCGCCCCGAATCTCGACTCGGTGGGCTACAGCCTCGTCGGCGGGCGATTGCTCCCGAGCGAGAGCGGACCGGTCGCCCAGTTCATGTACCAGAACAAGGAGGGCAGCCGGGTCACGCTCTACGTGCGCGCGACGGCGCCCGATCAGGAGCAGACGGCGTTTCGCTACGCCGACGAAGGCGGGGTGCGCGTGTTCTACTGGATCGACCGCACCTTCGGGTACGCGGTATCGTCGAACCATCTCGGAAAGGATGCGCTGCTCAAGATCGCCAACGCAGCCTACGCGCAGCTCAATCCCTGAGCACCGGCGAGCGCCAGCGGATCAGGCGGCGCGGCGGATGATGTAGCCGCCGGACTTCTCGTCGCGTTCGAGCGTGACGAGCTTCCTCGCCTCCGCCTCCTCGAGCAGATCCGAGAAGGCGCGGAATCCGTAGTACGACTCGTTGAATCCCGGGTTGCGGCGCTTGAGCGCCTGCTTGACCATCGAGCCCCAGAGCCGCTCGTCCTCGCCGCGTTCGGCGATGAGCGCGACCACGGTTTCGAGCACCAGGTCGAGCGCTTCCTGCTTCTTCTCCTCGCTCGGGGCGGCCTCTTTCGGCGCGCCCGCGGGCCGCGCCTCCTTGCGCTTGCGCGCCGCGCGCCGCTTGGCTTCGTCCTCGCGCACCAGGTCGTCGTAGTAGATGAATTCGTCGCAGTTGGCGATCAGCAGGTCGGAACTCGAATTCTTCACCCCGACGCCGATCACGGTCTTCGCGTTCTCGCGCAGCTTGGAGACGAGCGGCGAGAAGTCGGAGTCGCCGCTGATGATGACGAAGGTGTCGACGTGCGACTTGGTGTAGCAGAGATCGAGCGCGTCGACCACCATCCGGATGTCGGCCGAATTCTTGCCGGACTGGCGCAGGTGCGGGATTTCAATCAGCTCGAAGGCGGCCGCATGCATCGTCGATTTGAACTCCTTGTAGCGGTCCCAGTCGCAGTACGCCTTCTTCACCACGATCGACCCCTTGAGCAGCAGCCGCTCGAGCACCTTGGCGATGTCGAACTGCGCGTACTTCGCCTCGCGCACGCCGAGCGCGACGTTCTCGAAATCGCAGAAAAGCGCCATGTTGCGCATGTCGGAATTCGCGGTCATGCCATGCTCCTTTCGCTTGCGACGCCAGCCTCGCGCGACCGGCGCCGTGCGCCGAGCCACTGCTGGAGGCGCTCGAAGTACAGGTAGATCACCGGGGTGATGTAGAGCGTCAGCACCTGCGAGAACAGCAGCCCGCCCACGACCGCGAGGCCGAGCGGCATGCGCGCCCCGCCGCCGGTGCCGAAGCCGATCGCGATCGGCAGGCTTCCCATGAGCGCCGCCATGGTGGTCATCATGATCGGCCGGAACCGGATCAGCCCCGCCTGGTAGATCGCCTCGTCGGGCCGCATGCCGTCCTTTTTCTGCGCCTCGATCGCGAAGTCGATCATCATGATGGCGTTCTTCTTCACGATGCCGACCAGCATGATGATGCCGACGAACGCGTACATGTTGAGCTCGACGCCGAAAGCCATCAGCGTGAGCAGCGCGCCAAGCCCCGCGGTCGGCAGGCCCGAGAGGATGGTGAGGGGATGAATGAAGCTCTCGTACAGGATCCCGAGCACCAGATAAATCACCACGATCGAGAGCAGCAGCAGGATGCCCATGCCCTGGAGCGAGGCCTGATAGGCCTGCGCGGTCCCCGAGAAGCTCCCCGTCAGGGTGGCGGGGACCTGCAGTTCGCGCGCGGTACGCTCGACCTGCGCGATCGCCTCGGAGAGCGCGACGCCGGGCCGAAGATCGAACGAAAACGTCACCGACGGCAGCTGCCCGAGGTGCGTGACCTGGAGCGGACCGACCCCGTACGAGAGCTTGGCCACCGCGTTGAGCGGCACCAGCGCGCCGGTGCCCGAGCGCACGTAGAGCATCGGCAGCACCGAGGGGTCGGTCTGAAAGCGCGGCGCGAGTTCGAGCACCACCGAGTACTGGTTGGTCGAGGTGTAGATCGTCGAGACCTGGCGCGAGCCGTAGGCGTTATTGAGCGCCAGTTCGATGCTCTGCGCCGACACCCCGAGCGCGGAGGCGCGCTCGCGATCGATCTCGACCGTGACCTCGGGCCGTGTGATCTGCAGGTCGCTCGTCACGTCCACCAGGCCCGGCAGCGAGCGCAGCTTCTGCTCGATGACCGGCGCCCAGCCGTACAGCTCGTTGGTGCTCGCGCCGCGCACCACGTACTGGTAGGGACTCTTGGTGAGCTGCCCGCCGATGCGGATCGCCGGAACGTTCTGCAGGAACACCTTGGCGCCGAGCACGCCGGCGAGCTTCGGGCGCAGGTCGCGCACCACGTCGTCGGCGCGCTTGCGCTCGCGAAAGGGCTTGAGCGTGATCGTGATGCGTCCGACGTTGAGCGATGGGCTGAAGCCGGTCGCGCCGACGAACGACATGAGCGCCTCCACGTTCGGATCCCTGCGGATGATCTCGGCCACCCTGCCCTGCAGTTCGGCCATCGCCTCGAACGAGATGTCCTGCGGACCCTCGACGAAGCAGAACAGCTGTCCCGAATCCTCGCTCGGCAGGAAGCCCTTCGGCGCGCGCGCGAAGAGCACGCCGGTGCCGACGCAGATGGCGAGGAACGCGATCATCGTCGCGCGCCGGTGGGCGAGCGTCCAGCGCAGCGTCACGTCGTACGCATGCTTCATCGCGCCGAAGCCGCGCTCGAACGCGACGTAGAGCCGCCCATGGCGCTCCTCCGCCCGGTGCTGCTTGAGGATGCGGCTGCACATCATCGGCGTCAGCGTGAGCGAGACGAATCCCGAGATCAGCACCGCCGCCATGATGGTCACCGCAAACTCGTTCAGCAGCCGGCCGAGGATGCCGCCCATGAAGAGCACCGGGATGAACACCGCGGCGAGGGAAAGGGTCATCGAGACGATGGTAAAGACGATTTCGCGCGAACCGTCGAGCGTCGCCTGGAGCGGCGTCTTGCCCTGCTCGAGGTGGCGCGTGATGTTCTCCAGCATCACGATGGCGTCGTCCACCACGAATCCGACGCACAGGGTGAGGGCCATAAGCGAGATGTTGTCGATGCTGAAGCCGACCAGGTACATCACCGAAAAGGTGCCGATGATCGACATCGGCAGCGCGATCGAAGGGATCGCCGTGGCGGGTATGTTGCGCAGGAACAGGAAGATCACCAGCACCACCAGCATCAGCGCGAGGTACAGGGTGAATTCGACCTCCTGCACCGAGGTGCGGATCGTGACCGAGCGGTCGAACAGCACTTCGATGTCGATCGCCGGCGGCACCTCGGCGCGGAACGTCGGCAGGAGCTTCTTGATCGAGTCCACGACCTCGATCGTGTTGGTGCCGGGCTGGCGCTGGATGGCGAGGACGATGCCGCGCTTATCCTTGAACCAGGCCGCCACCTTGTCGTTCTGCACGCCGTCGAGCACGCGCCCGAGTTCGCTCAGCCGGATCGGCGAGCCGTTGCGGTAGGTGACGATGATCGGCCGGAACGCGGCCGCGTCGTGCAATTGACCGGTCGCCTGCACCGCGAAGACGCGATCCTTGCCGTACAGGGTACCGGTGGGCAGGTTGACGTTCGCCTGCGCGAGCGCCTGCTCGACCTCGTTGATGCCGACCCCGCGCGCGGCGAGTGCATTGGGATCGACCTGTACGCGCACGGCATACTTCTGCTGGCCGAAGACGAGTACCTGCGCCACGCCGTGGATGGTCGAAATGCGCTGCGCGAGGAACGTTTCGGCGTACTCGTTGACCGTGGAGAGCGGCAGCGCCTCCGAAGTGAGCGCGAGGTAGAAGATCGGGAAATCCGCCGGGTTCACCTTGCGAAAGGAAGGCGGCGCCGGCATCGTCGCGGGAAGCTGGCGGGCCGCCGAGGCGATCGCCGAGTTCACGTCCTGGGCCGCCGCGTCGATGTCGCGCCCGAGCGTGAACTGGATCGTGATCCGGGTGACGCCCTGGCCGCTCACCGAGCTCATCTCGTCGATGCCGGCGATGGTCGAGAACTGCTTTTCCAGCGGCGTGGCAACCGCCGAAGCCATCGTCTCCGGGCTCGCCCCGGGCAGCTCGGCAGTGACCTGGATGGTCGGGAAGTCCACGTTCGGCAAGGTCGAGACCGGAAGCTGCCGGTAGGCCGCAAGCCCGAAGAACAGGATCCCCGCCATGACCAGGATCGTCATGACGGGCCGGCGAACGAATGGCTCGCAGAAGTTCACGAGGCCGGACCCCCGGCGCGGCCGATCTGGACGCGGGTGTTGGGCCCCAGACGCAGCTGCCCCTGGGTCACCACCTGCTCATCCTTTGCAAGGCCCTGGGCGACGATCGCATTCTCGCCGTCCGTGCGCGCGACGCTCACCTTGCGCAACTCCGCGGTCATGTCGGGCCGCACCACGTACACGAACTGGCCGTCGGGGCCGGTCTGCACGGCGCGCGCCGGAATGACGATCGCGTCGTGCTGCTCGTACAGACGCAGGCTCACGCTCACGAACTGCCCCGGCCACAGGCTCGCCTCGCGGTTCTCGAACTGGGCGCGCAGCTTGATCGTGCCCGTGCTCGGGTCGACCGCGTTGTCGACGAATACGAGCCGCCCGACAGCGAGCGAGCGTTCCGCGCCCGACGCTGCAGCCTCGACGACAAGGGGCGCCGCGGCCATGTGGCTGCGGATTTCGGGAAGCGAAGCCTCCGGCACCGCGAAGGTGACGTAGATCGGCCGCACCTGGTTGATGACGACCAGCGGATTCACGTCATTTGCCTTCACCAGGTTGCCGACCGGCAGCAGCGCCTTGCCGGGATAGCCGTCGATCGGCGATGCGATGGTGCAATACTCGAGGTTGAGGCGCGCGTTATCGAGCGCCGCCTCGCTCGCCTTGGCGGTCGCCTCGGCGGTCTGCGCATTGGTGGCGATCTGCGCATACGCCTCCTTCGAGACGAAGTTCTTCTCGAGCAGGTCGTGGTAGCGCCGTTCCTGGGAACGGGCCTGGTCGCGCGCCGCGGCGTCGCGCAACGCGTTCGCTTCGGCCTGGCGCAGCGCCGCCTCGTACGGCCGCGAATCGATGCGAAAGAGCGTTTCGCCCTTGCGCACTTCCTCGCCCTCGCGGAAATTGACCGCCACGATCTGGCCGTCAACGCGCGCCTTGACCGCGACGGTGGAAAACGCTTCGACATTGCCGATCGCCTGCAGCCGCACCGGGACGCTCCGCTGCGCGGCACGCGCAACCGAAACCGGCACCGCCGCCTCCGGGCGCCCGCCCTTCTTTTCCCGGGCGCCACCGTCGGTGACGAAGTAGGCGGCAAGCGCCGCCGCGCCTAGGACAACCACGCCTGCGGCGGCAAGAAATCCGCGCTTTCCGCTCACCATCGGGGCACCAATTCCCCAGCGTACAACGTTTCGGCGCGCTCGCGCCGGCGCACCAGCCGCGCCTCGCGGCCATCGACCAGCACCTCGGCTGCACGCGGCCTCGAGTTGTAGTTCGAACTGAGCACCATGCCGTAGGCACCGGCCGATTTCACCGCCAGCAGATCGCCCTCACCCGCGGCGAGCGTGCGGCGCTGCGCAAGGAAGTCCCCAGACTCGCAAACCGGTCCCACCACGTCGTACAGGGCAGGCCGGCGCCGGCTCTTTCGTACCGCGACGACATCGTGCCAGGCGCCGTAGAGCGCAGGGCGCAGGAAATCGTTCATCGCCGCATCGACGACGAGGAAGCGCTTCCGGGCGGTGCGCTTGACATACTCGACGCGCGTGAGAAGCACGCCCGCGCTGCCGACGATCGATCGCCCGGGATCGAGGATCAGTGCTTCGGGGCGAGTGCCGAGTGCCTTCAGGCAGCGCGCGACAAAGCGCCCGATCGGCGCGACCCTTTCCTTCCGGTAACGGATTCCCATGCCGCCGCCAATATCAATATGCCGAAGCGGGATTCCGGCGTCCGCAAGCCGCGTCGCAAGTGCGGCAATGCGCCGCACGGCGTCTGCGAGAGGGTCGGGCACGCGCATCTGCGAGCCGATATGGCAGCCGATCCCGATCAGTTCCACGTCGCGAAGCCGCACCGCCTTGCGGTACAGGCGCTCGGCTTGCGCGTAGGGAACGCCGAACTTGCTGCCTTTCAGACCGGTCGCGATGTACGGGTGGGTGCGGGCATCGATGTCCGGGTTGACGCGAAAGGCAATCGGCGCGCGTATGCCGAGGCGGCGTGCGACGGCAGCGACGCGCAGAAGCTCGGGCTCGGACTCGACGTTCAGACACAGGATGCGCGCGCGCAAGGCCTGCGCAATCTCGGCTTCGGACTTGCCGACGCCGGAGAACACGACCTTGCGCGGATCCCCGCCGGCCGCCCTCACCCGGGCAAGCTCGCCTCCCGAGACGATGTCGAATCCGGCACCGAGCCGGCTGAGCAACGCGAGCACCGCGAGATTGCAGTTCGCCTTTACCGAGTAGCAGACGAGCGCGTCGCGCCCGACGAGCGCGCGCGTGAACTCGCCGTAGTTGTGCTCGATTTCGCGCCGCGAGTAGACATAGCACGGTGTGCCGAAGCGGCGCGCGATCGTCTGGAGCGAAATCCGCTCGGCGCACAGTACGCCGTTGCGGTAGGCAAAGGACATGCGGGACTACTTTTTGGCGCCGTCCGCCTCGTCGCCGGCCGGCTTCGGGTACGGTACGGGCTTGTAGGGCTCGGGTTTTTCCGGTTTCACCCCGGGTGGAGGCTTGTCGCGCAGGTAGAGATTGCCCTTTTGCCCGCATCCGGCGGCAAGCGAAAGGAGCAGCGCGGCGAGGAGGGCGTGGCGCATGCGCGAGAAGACTAAAATGTTCATGGTAGCAGGAACCTTCCGAGTGACCGACAGCGAATTCGATGCTCTTGCCGAGTCCGTGATCGCGGCCGTGGAGCGCGCCATCGAGGCGAGCGCAGTCGACGCGGACCTCGAGAGCAAGGGGGGCGGCGTCCTCGAGGTCGAGTTCGATCATGGCAGCAAGATGGTCATCAACCGCCATACAGCGGCCCGTGAAATCTGGGTCGCGGCGAGTTCCGGGGGGTTTCACTTCCGCTACGACGGCAAGGCGTGGCGCGACACGCGCGACGGTGCGGAGCTTTTCGCCGCGCTGTCCAGGCTGGTCTCGGCGCAGAGCGGCACGCCGGTGGTCCTCGCACCGGAGCAATCCGCCTAGGGCGGCGTCGGCGGGGGCAGCAGCGGTGCCGGAGCGGGGGGCTCCGGAGGCAGGAACTCGCGGTAGAAGAACTCCGCGCCGGTGGCTGCGGCGACAGGGGCCGCTGGATCCGGGCCCACTTTCGCCGTGATGACCCCTGCCGGCATCGAGCGCTCGCCCTCGGGCAATCCCTTGAGCGCGCGGGACATGTATTCGATCCAGATCGGCAGCGCGACCCGCCCGCCGGTCTGGTTGCGGCCAAGCGTTCTCGGCTGGTCGAACCCGACCCAGGCCACCGCAACCAAATGGGGCTGATAGCCGCAAAACCATGCGTCGACGAAATCATTGGTGGTGCCGGTCTTGCCTGCCAGATCGCGGCGCCCGAGACTCGATGCCCGTGCCGCCGTGCCGTAGCGGGTGACGTCCTGCATCATCGAATCCATGATGAAGGCGTTGCGCGGGTCGATGACGCGCAGCGCCTCGTCCCCTGCGCGCTTCGGGTTCGCGGTCCCCAGGGGGTCGCCCCGGTCATCCACGATCCGCTCGATGAAGTACGGCTGAATGAGCGCGCCGCCGTTCGCGAATACGGCGTAGGCGCGCGCCATCTGCATCGGCGTCACGGCACCGGCACCGAGCGCCATCGTAAGGTACGGTGGGTGCTTGTCGGCGTCGAACCCGAAGCGCGAAACGTAATCCTGCGCGTATTTCGGGCCGATGTCCTGCAGGATGCGGATCGAGACCATGTTTTTCGACTTCGCGAGCGCGGTGCGCAGGCGCAGCGGTCCCTCGAACTTGCCGTCGTAGTTTTTCGGTTCCCAGCGCTGGCTGCCCGTGACCTCGGCCTCGACCACGATCGGCTCGTCCAGGATGACGGTCGCCGGGGTGAAGCCTTTTTCGAGCGCCGCCGAGTAAATGAAGGGCTTGAACGACGATCCCGGCTGGCGCCAGGCCTGCGTGACATGATTGAACTTGTTGCGGCCGAAGTCGAAGCCACCGACGAGCGCGCGCACCGCTCCGTCCTGCGGATCGAGCGACACGAAAGCGGCCTCGACCTCGGGGAGCTGCGCGATCTGCCAGTTGTTCTTCTCGTCCCTTTGCAGGCGAATCACCGCGCCGCGCGCGATTCGCCTCTGCGGGGCGGTCTTGGGTTCGAGCGCGCGCGCGGCAAACTTGAGGCCTTCGCCGCGCACGGTCACGGTTTCGCCGTTGCGCAGCACCGCGCTCACCGCACCGGCGCCCGCGTCGAGTACGAGCGCGGCGCGCAGATCGTCCACGTCCGGATGATCGGCGAGCGCCTCGTCGTAGTCGTCGGCGTCGGCGGGCTCGGGAAGAACCGTGTGCGCTTCGGGTCCGCGATAGCCGTGGCGGCGGTCGTAGTCGAGCACGCCGCGACGAAGCGCCTGGTAGGCGGCTTCCTGGTGCGCGCTGCGGATCGTCGTGTAGACCCGGAAGCCCTTGGTGTACACGTCCTCGGGGTACTGCTCGTAGACCGTCTGCCGCACCATCTCGGCCACATACTCGGCGTGGACCGGGAACTCGTTCAGTTCGCGTTTGACGTGCAGTGGCGCCTTCGCCGCCTCCTGGAACTGACCCTCCGAGATGTGGCCAAGGTCTTTCATGCGGCGCAGCACATAGAGCTGACGCTGCTTGGCGCGTTGCGGATTTGCAACAGGGTTATAGCCCGAAGGGGCTTTCGGCAGCCCTGCCAGCACGGCCGCTTCGGCGAGCGTCAGGCGTTGCACCGACTTGCCAAAATAGACCTGCGCGGCGGCACCGAATCCATAGGCCCGCTGGCCGAGGTAGATCTGGTTCACGTACAGCTCGAGAATCTGATCCTTGCCCAGGCTGTGCTCGATCTTGAAGGCGAGCAGCGCCTCGTAGAGCTTGCGCGTGAGCGTCTTTTCCGAAGTCAGGAAAAAATTGCGTGCCACCTGCATCGTGATGGTGCTCGCGCCCTGGCGTCGCCCGCCCTGCGTGAGGTTGGCATACGCGGCGCGCAGCACGCCGAGGTAATCGATCCCGGTATGCTGGTAGAAGCGCTCGTCCTCGGCGGCCAGAATGGCGCTGCGCAACTGCGCCGGAACTTCGTGGATCGAAATGACGGAGCGGCGCTCTTCGCCGAATTCACCGATCAGCGCCCCGTCCGCGGCATACACGCGCAACGGAATTTTCGGCTTGTAATCGGTCAGGACCTCGAGCGAGGGCAGGTTCGGGAAGGCCAGAAGCACCACCAGAACGGCGACGCAGGCGGCGACGATGGCGGTGCCGGCAACGAGCCCGAACGGGAACAGCAAAAAACGTAGCCACTTCAAGGGTGTCGCGCCTCGACGGCGGGGCTAGCGGGACGGGAGTTGCACGGGGCGGGAAATCGGGGGCATTATAGTCCCCCGGGTTCGAACAATTTGCTAGACACCCTTGGAAGTTGTTGCTAGCATTTAACAGGGATTCTACGTATCGCGTCTAAGAGGCCGATACCTAAGGGAAAAAAGGCAGGATAAGGGGATGAACCTCGACATCTTCAAGCCGAAAACGCCACCACTCTTTGGGCTGGACATCAGCTCGTCCTCGGTGAAGATGCTGGAGATCGTCGCCGCCGGAAAGGCGGGCTACCAGGTCGAGCGCCACGCGATCGAGCCCCTGCCCAAGGACGCCGTGGTCGACGGGAACATCAACAATCTCGAGGCAGTGGCCGAGGCCGTGAAGCGCGGCCACAAGCGGCTCGCGACGCGCACCAAGCATGTCGCCATGGCGGTGCCTTCGGGTGCGGTGATCACCAAGAAGATCGTCGTTTCGGCGGCGCTGCGCGAAGAAGATCTCGAGGTCCAGGTCCAGACCGAGGCGAACCAGTACATTCCGTTCGCGCTGGAGGAAGTGAACCTCGATTTCCAGGTGATCGGACCGGCGCCGAACCGGCCCGAGGACCAGGAGGTCGTGATCGCGGCGACGCGCAAGGAAAAGGTGGAGGACCGCGTCGCGGTTGCCGAGTCCGCAGGCCTCAAGGCGATGGTCATGGACGTCGAGTCCTATGCGCAGATGGCCGCGCTCGGGCTGGTGGTGAAGCAGCTTCCGAACGCGGGCCGCGACCAGAACATCGCAGTGGTGGACGTCGGCGCAAACGTGATGAACGTGACGGTGCTGCGCAACGAGCAGTCCGTCTACACGCGCGAGCAGGCATTCGGCGGCAACCAGCTCACGCACGACATCGTGAGCCGCTATGGCATGAGCCCGGAAGAGGCGGAAAACGCCAAGCGCGCGGGCGGACTGCCGGACGACTACGAGACCGAGGTGCTGCGGCCGTACATGGACAACCTGTCCATGGAGGTGCAGCGCGCGCTGCAGTTCTTTTTCACCTCGACGTCCTACAACCAGGTCGATCACATACTTCTCGCGGGCGGCTCGGCGGTGATTCCGGGCCTTGACGAGGTCGTCTACATCCGCACGCACGTCCCCGCGATCGTCGCCAATCCATTCAGCTCGATGCAGACCTCGCCGCGCATCCAGCTCAAGCGCCTGATGCAGGACGCGCCGTCGCTGATCGTGGCCTGCGGTCTCGCCCTGCGGAGGTTTGACCCGGCATGAGCGTTCGTATCAACCTGTTGCCGCACCGCGAGGAGCGGCGCAAGCGCGCCCGCCAGCATTTTGCGGTGCTTGCGGGGCTCACGGCGGTGATCGGCTTGGCGATCGTCGCCGCCGTCCACGTCTTCAACGCAAACCGCATCAGCGTGCAGGCCGACCGCAACGCGTTCCTCAAGAGCGAGATTGCCAAGCTCGACAAGCAGATCGACGAGATCAAGAAGCTGAAGGACGAAATCGCGGCGTTGCTCGCGCGCAAGCAGGTCATCGAAACGCTGCAGGCCGACCGCGCCCAGACGGTCCACCTGCTCGATGAGCTGGTCAACGTCATGCCGGAAGGCATCTATCTGCGCTCGTTCAAGCAGCGCGGGCTCCGGGTGAGCGTGGTCGGGCACTCGCAGTCGAACGCGCGCGTCTCGACGCTGATGCGAAACATCGAGTCCTCGCCCTGGCTGGAGAAGCCGACGCTGGTCGAAATCCGCGCCATCACCGTCGACAAGAAGCGGGTGTCCGAGTTCAACATGAATTTCGGCGTCAAGCGCGTGCAGGCCCCTGCCGAGAAGGCGGCACCCGGTAAGCCCGCCCCGGCGGCGCCGGCAGCGAAGAAGGGCTGAGCCATGGCGATCAACATCAACCAGTACCTCGAGCAATTCAGGCAGCTCAACCCGAAGGACCCGGGCACGTGGCCGCTGGTGCCGAAGATGGTGACGCTGCTCGCGATCCTCGCGGCGATCCCGGTCGCCGGCTATTTTCTCGACTGGCAGGCCCAGCTCGAGGAACTCGAGGCCGGGCGGCAGCAGGAAGTGAAGCTGAAGGACGACTACCTCAACAAGAAGCGCCAGGCGGTGAATCTCGACCTGTACAAGCAGCAGCTCAGGGAAATCGACACGCAGTTCGGCGCGCTGCTGAAGCAATTGCCCAACCGCTCGCAGATGGACGCCCTGCTCGTCGACATCAACCAGGCGGGGCTCGGCCGCGGCCTGCAGTTCGAGCTGTTCAAGCCCGCACCCTCGGAGATCTCGCGCGAGTTCTACAACGAGCTTCCGATCCAGGTGAAGCTCACCGGCACGTACCACGACATGGGCGCGTTTGCGAGTGACGTGGGACAGCTTTCGAGAATCGTGACGCTGAACGACGTTGCAGTCGAAGCGCAGAAGGACGGCAATCTCGTCATGGACGCGGTCGCGCGCACCTTCCGCTACCTCGACGAAGAAGAGGTCGCGGCCCAGCGCCGGGCGCAGCAGGCGGCGAAGAAGGCGCGCAAATGAAAAGGCTGATCGTACTGGCGGGCACGGTGGTCCTCGCCGCGTGCGGCGGCGAGGAGTTCGGCGATCTCAAGCAGGAGCTCGGTCAGCTCACCAAGGACCTGCGCGGGCGGGTTGAACCGCTGCCGCAGGTGAAACCCTACGAGCCGGTGCCGTACAAGGGCGAGGGCGAGGTGGATCCGTTCCGTCCGGAGCGGATCAATGTCGCCCAGGTCGGCGGCGCGGCGGTTGCCGGCAGCGGGCGACGTCCCGATCTGGACCGGCCGCGCGAGCCGCTGGAGGCCTTTCCGCTCGAATCGATTCGCATGGTCGGAACGCTCTCGCGCGAAAAGGAGACGTTCGGTCTGGTCAAGGCGGGAACCAACCTGTTCCGGGTGAGGAAGGGCAATTACATGGGGCAGAACTTCGGCGTCATCACGGGGATTGACGAGAGCCAGATCAGCCTCAAGGAGTTGATCCAGGAAGGCGGTGGCGACTGGGTGGAACGCGCCAGTTCGCTGCAACTGCAGGAGGTAAAAAAATGAGCACGCTCAGGGGTCTGCTGATGACGTTCCGCGCGCTTTGCGTCTGGCTTGCCGGCATGGGCATCGCCATCGCCCAGGCCAACAGCATCGAGGCGCTCGATGTCGCGCAGCAAGGGGGCGCCGTGATCGTGCGGGTGACGACCAAGGAGCCGCTGAAGAGCGTTCCGCCGAACTTCACGGTGGCGAGCCCGGCGCGGATCGCATTCGATTTCTCGAACACGGTGAATGCGCTCGGCCGCAGTGCGCAGGAGATCGGCCAGGGCGAGCTGCGCAGCATGAATCTGGTGCAGGCCGCGGACAAGACCCGGCTGGTGCTGAACTTGACGCGTTCGGTGGTCCATGAGGCGCGCCTGGACGGCAGAAACCTGATCATCACGCTGCAGTCGGCAGTCGCCGCAGCGACACCGGGCGACAAGGCGGCGCGGTTCGCCGAGGGGCGCAGCGACGTGAAGCATGCGCTACGCGACGTCGATTTCCGCCGCGGGCGGGGCGGCGAAGGCCGCGTCGTGGTGGAACTTTCGGATTCCACCACCGGCATCGACATTCGCAGGCAGGGGCAGAACATCGTGGTCGATTTCCTGAAGACCTCGCTGCCTTCCAATCTCCGGCGGCGGCTCGACGTCACCGACTTCGCGACTCCCGTGCAGGCCGTGAACACGTTCCAGCAGGGCGAGAACGTGCGCATGGTGATCGAGCCGAGCGGCCAATGGGAGCACAACGCCTACCAGTCCGACACCCAGTTCGTGGTCGAAGTGAAGGCGATCGCGGCCGATACCGCGCGCGCGCGCGGCGTGTACACCGGCGAGAAGCTCTCGCTCAACTTCCAGAACGTCGAAGTGCGTGCACTCCTCAACGTGATCGCCGATTTCACCGACCTCAACGTCGTCACGAGCGACACCGTGGGCGGCAGCATCACGCTGCGGCTCAAGGACGTACCCTGGGACCAGGCGCTCGACATCATCCTGCAGACCCGCGGCCTGGACATGCGCAAGACCGGCAACGTGATCATGATCGCGCCGCGCGACGAGCTCGCCACGCGCGAGAAGCTGCTGCTGGAGTCGCAGCACCAGATCACGGACCTCGAGCCCCTGCAGACCGAGGTGTTCCAGCTCAACTACCACAAGGCCGAAGCGTTCGTGCAGCTGCTCACCAACAAGGAGCAGCGGATCCTTTCGAAGCGCGGCAGCGCGGTCATCGATCCGCGTTCGAACAAGATCTTCGTGCAGGACGTGCCGAGCCGGCTGGAGGACATCCGCCGCGTGGTCGCGGGCGTCGACATTCCCGTGAGCCAGGTGATGATCGAGGCGCGCATCGTGGAAGCGAGCGACACGTTCGCCAAGAACCTCGGTTCCAAGCTGGGGTACGCAGACGCGAACCGATTTGCCGGCCGCGACGACCAGTACGGACAGCGCATCTTGGGCAGCGACACTCGCGTCTCGGTCAGCGGCAACTACAGAGGGGTCGGCATCATGAGTTTCCAGACGCCCGATCCAGGGACGGGATATATTCCGGACAGCCAGTTTACCAACCTGCCGGCGGCAGGCTTGAACACCTTCACTGCGGGCTCGCTCGCGATCACGCTGTTCAAGGCGGGGCTCAATCGATTCATCAATCTGGAACTCTCCGCCCTGGAAGCCGACGGCAAGGGCAAGATCATTTCCAGCCCGCGCGTGATGACCGCCAACCAGGTCGAGGCACTGATCGAACAGGGTACCGAGATCCCGTATCAGCAGGCGACTTCCTCGGGCGCGACGTCGGTGTCCTTCCGCAAGGCCAACCTCTCGCTCAAGGTGAAGCCGCAGATCACGCCCGACGGAAACATCATCATGACGCTTGACGTCAACAAGGACTCGCCGGGCGCGACCACCCCGGCCGGCGTGCAGATCAACACCAAGCACGTCAAGACCGAGGTGCTGGTGGAAAACGGCGGCACCGTCGTGATCGGCGGAATCTTCGAACAGAACGAGCGCACCGACATCACGCAGGTGCCGTTCCTCGGCGACCTGCCGTACGTCGGGTTCCTGTTCAAGAACCGGCAGACCTCGACATCGAAGACGGAGCTGCTGGTGTTCATCACGCCGCGGATCGTGAACGAGCGCCTCACGATTCGCTGAGACGCGCCGCTTCGCGCAAAGGCCGGCCGGGTGTCCCCCGGCCGCCTGCATTTTGGGGGTGCACGATCCTCTGCGCTGCTGCCGCAGGCGGCGCGAACTCCGCTTGCGTAGAATAAGCCCATGAAGGGCGTAGAGAATCTGTTCCTCGTCGGCATGATGGGAGCGGGCAAAACCACGGTGGGCCGGCTCGTCGCGCGCCGCCTGAAGCGCACCTTCTACGACTCCGATCACGAGGTGGAGCGCCGCTGCGGAGTCGGCATCCCGGTGATCTTCGATATCGAGGGCGAGCACGGATTTCGCGTGCGCGAATCGCAGGTGATCGCGGAGCTTTCCGCGCTCGACGGCATCGTGCTTTCGACCGGCGGCGGCGTCGTGCTCGATCCGGCGAACCGCCGCGTGCTCGCGGCGCGGGGCACGGTGGTCTATCTTCATGGCCGCCCGGAAGATCTGTTCGAGCGCATTCGGCAGGACCGGAGCCGGCCGCTGCTTGCGACCGCCGACCCGCTGAAAAGGCTGGACGAGCTGTATGCGCAGCGCGATGCGCTGTACCGGGAGGTCGCCGACCTGGTCGTCGACACGAGCAGGCAGAGCGTGCAGGCGCTCGCGAGGCGGCTGCTGGCGCGCCTGGAGGAGCGGTGGAAACTCTCCGCGTAGCGCTGGGCGGCCGCTCGTATCCGATCCACATCGGGACGGGCCTGCTGGAGGATCCGCGGCTGTATGCGCCGCACCTCGCGTCCAGGCGCGCCGCGGTGGTCACGAATGAGGTGGTGGCGCCCCTCTACCTCGAGCGCCTCGAACGGGCGCTGAAGCAGGCCGGCGCATCGACGACCTCGATCGTGGTCGCCGACGGAGAGGGGGCGAAGGACTGGCGGACGCTCGACGCGATCTTCGAGCGCCTGCTCGCTGCGCGCTGCGGCCGGGACAGCGTGATCGTCGCTCTCGGCGGAGGCGTGATCGGCGATCTGGCGGGTTTCGCCGCCGCCGTCTATCAGCGCGGCATTCCGTTCCTCCAGGTGCCGACGACGCTCCTCGCGCAGGTCGATTCCGCGGTCGGCGGCAAGACCGGGATCAACCATGCGCGCGGCAAGAACATGATCGGCGCGTTCCACCAGCCGCTCGCGGTGATTGCGGACGTTGCCGCGCTCGGCTCGCTGCCCGACCGGGAGTTGCGCGCCGGAGTGGCGGAAGTGATCAAGCACGCGTTCATCCTCGATGCCGCGTTCGTCGATTGGCTGGAGGCGAATATCGAGCGACTGCTCGGGCGCGAACCCGGCACGCTCGAGCAGGCCGTGCGACGCTCGTGCGAGCTGAAAGCCCGGGTCGTGGCGGCCGATGAACGCGAGGCGGGGGTACGCGCGATTCTGAATTTCGGACACACCTTCGCCCATGCGATCGAGACAGGAGCGGGCTACGGCGCATGGCTGCACGGCGAGGCCGTGGCCGCAGGAATGGTGATGGCCGCGGAGCTTTCGGTTCGCGCCGGACTGCTCGCGCGCCCGGACGCCGAGCGGCTGCGCGCGCTCGTGGCGCGCGCCGGACTTCCGGTCGCGGGTCCGGCATTGGCGCCCGGGCGCATGCTCGAGCTGATGCAAGTCGACAAGAAGGCAGAGCGGGGCGAACTGCGGTTCGTGTTGCTCTCGGCGGTGGGCAACGCTGTCGTGCGCGGCGGGATCAGCGAAGCGCATGTGCTCGCAGCGATTGCCACCGGCACCCTGCCGCAGGCGCCCGCCACGGCAGTGCAATAGGCAGTTCCCGTTCCAAAGCTCTTGTTTGTGCACAGTGCCAAAGGTATATTGAGGCGTTTGCCGCAGCGATTTGTGCGCGGCAGCGAAGGCACGGAAACGATTGACCGATCAGTGGCTTGAACGTGACGCATACGGCGCCTGAAGCGCAAGGCCTGTACGACCCGGGACGCGAGCATGATGCCTGCGGGGTCGGCTTTGTCGCGCATATCAAGGGCAAGAAATCGCACCAGATCGTCGAGCAGGGTCTGACGGTCCTCAGGAACCTGACGCACCGCGGTGCGGTCGGCTGGGACCCAAAGCTATCGGACGGTGCGGGGCTCCTGATCCAGGTGCCGGACCGTTTCCTGCGCGAGGAGATGGCCAGACGCGGCGTGCGGCTGCCGCCCCCGGGCCAGTACGGCGTCGGCATGGTGTTCCTGCCGCGCGAGCCCGCATCGCGTTTTGCCTGCGAGTACGAGATCGAGCGCGCGATCAAGGATGAAGGACAGGTGCTGCTCGGCTGGCGCGACGTGCCGGTGGACAATTCCGACCTCGCCGAACCGGCGCAAAAGCTCGAACCCGTGATCCGGCAGGTGTTCATCGGGCGCGGCGAATCGGTCACCACCACCGACGGCCTGGAGCGCAAGCTCTACATCATCCGCAAGAGCGCAGGCCACGCCATTCAGGCGCTCAAGCTCGCGCATGGCAAGGAGTTCTACGTGCCGTCGATGTCGGCGCGCACCGTGGTGTACAAGGGAATGCTGCTGGCGCACCAGGTGGGCGAGTACTACCTCGACCTGAAGGACGCGCGCGTGGAATCGGCGCTGGCGATGGTGCATCAGCGCTTCTCGACCAACACCTTCCCTTCGTGGGACCTCGCGCACCCCTTCCGCCTCATCTGCCACAACGGCGAGATCAACACCCTGCGCGGCAACGTCAACTGGATCCGCGCGCGTCAGGGCGCGATCTCCAGCCCCGTTCTGGGCGAGGACCTGGGCAAGATCTGGCCGCTCATCTACGACGGCCAATCCGATTCGGCCTCGTTCGACAATGCGCTCGAACTGCTCGTGATGGGCGGCTACTCGGTCGCGCACGCCATGATGATGATGATCCCGGAGGCGTGGGAAAACCATGCGCTGATGGATCCGGCGCGACGCGCGTTCTACGAGTATCACGCCGCGATGATGGAACCCTGGGATGGGCCGGCCTCGATCGCGTTCACCGACGGGCGGCAGATCGGCGCGACGCTGGATCGCAACGGGCTGCGCCCGTCGCGCTACATCGTGACCGACGACGATCTCGTCATCATGGGTTCCGAGTGCGGCTGCTTGCCGGTACCCGAGGAGCGCGTCATCAAGAAGTGGCGGCTGCAACCCGGGAAGATGTTCCTGGTCGACCTGGAAAAAGGCCGCATCATCGACGACAAGGAATTGAAGGACACGCTCGCCGCGGCCAAGCCCTATATCGAGTGGATCGAGCGCATCCGCGTGAAGCTCGACGAGGTCGAAACCGAGAAGACCCCGCCGCTGCGGTCCGAGGTGGCGCTGCTCGACCGCCAGCAGGCCTTTGGCTATACGCAGGAGGACATCAAGTTCCTCATGACGCCGATGGCCGTGAATGGCGAGGAGCCCGTGGGCTCGATGGGAAACGATTCGCCCCTGGCGGTGCTTTCGGACAGGAACAAGACCCTGTACCACTACTTCAAGCAGCTCTTCGCCCAGGTGACGAACCCGCCGATCGATCCGATCCGCGAGGAGCTCGTCACGAGCCTCGTTTCGTTCATCGGCCCCAAACCCAACCTGCTCGGCATCGACGAGATGAACCCGCCGCTACGGCTCGAGGTGTCGCAGCCGGTGCTCGATTTCTTCGAGATGGAGAAGATCCGCCACATCGAGCGCTACACGGGCGGCAAGTTCAGGTCGCTCGAGCTCGACGTCACCTACCCCGTCGCCTGGGGCAAGGAAGCGATCGAGGCGCGCCTGGCGTCGCTCGCCGCGCAAGCCGAGGATGCGGTTCGCGCCGGCACCTCGATCATCGTGGTGTCGGACCGCCTCGTGAACCGCGAACGGGTCGCGATCCCGGCGCTGCTCGCGCTCTCGGCGATCCACCAGCACCTGGTCGGCAAGGGCCTGCGCACCAGCGCGGGTCTGGTGGTCGAAACCGGCTCGGCGCGCGAAGTGCACCACTTTGCGCTGCTCGGCGGGTACGGCGCGGAAGCGGTGCATCCCTACCTCGCGCTCGAAACCCTGCTGGCGATGTACCCCGGCGATTCGGCTGCCGGAAGCAAGGCGATCCGCAACTTCGTCAAGGCGATCGGCAAGGGGCTGAAGAAGGTGATGTCCAAGATGGGCATCTCGACCTACATGTCCTACACCGGAGCGCAGATCTTCGAGGCGGTGGGCCTGAAGAAATCGCTGGTCGACAAGTACTTCAGCGGCACTGCGTCCTCGGTCGAGGGCATCGGCCTGTTCGGGGTCGCGCGGGAAGCGATCCGGTTGCACCGGGCGGCCTTCGGCGAGGATCCCGTGCTCGCGCATTCGCTCGACGCGGGCGGCGAATACGCCTGGCGCGTCCGCGGCGAAGAGCACATGTGGACTCCGGATGCGATCGCGAAGCTGCAGCAATCGACGCGGCGCAACGCCTACGAGACGTACCAGGAGTACGCGCAGATCATCAACGACCAGTCGCGGCGCCACATGACCTTCCGCGGCCTGTTCGAGTTCCGTTTCGACGCTTGCACGCCGATTCCGATCGAAGAGGTGGAGCCGGCCGCCGACATTGTCAGGCGCTTCTCGACCGGCGCGATGTCGCACGGCTCGATCTCGGTCGAAGCGCACTCGACGCTCGCGGTGGCGATGAACCGCATCGGCGGGAAGTCGAACACCGGCGAAGGCGGCGAGGACCGCAACCGCTACGCGCCGGTGAAAAGCGGCGAGTCGCTGCGATCGCGCCTCGGCCGGAACCGCGTCGAAAAGGACATCGAACTCCGGGAAGGGGACGTCCTCAAGTCCAAGATCAAGCAGGTCGCGTCGGGACGCTTCGGCGTGACCGCGGAGTATCTCGCGAGCGCCGAGCAGATCCAGATCAAGATGGCGCAGGGCGCCAAGCCCGGCGAGGGCGGCCAGCTCCCCGGGCGCAAGGTTTCCGAGTACATCGCCGAGCTGCGCTATTCCACGCCCGGCGTCGAACTGATCTCGCCGCCGCCGCACCACGACATCTACTCGATCGAGGACCTGGCGCAGCTGATTCACGACCTGAAGAACGCCAACCCGGAGGCTTCGATTTCCGTGAAGCTGGTCTCCGAAGTCGGAGTCGGCACCGTCGCCGCGGGCGTCTCCAAGGCGAAATCGGATCACGTCACGATCTCGGGCCATGACGGCGGCACCGGCGCCTCGCCCTGGTCGTCGATCAAGCACGCCGGGACGCCCTGGGAACTGGGTCTTGCGGAAACCCAGCAGACGCTGGTGCTCAACCGCCTGCGCGGGCGCATCGCGGTGCAGGTCGATGGCCAGATCAAGACCGGGCGCGATGTGGTGGTCGGCGCGATCCTCGGTGCCGATGAATTCGGCTTCGCCACTGCGCCGCTGGTGGTGAGCGGCTGCGTCATGATGCGCAAGTGCCACCTCAATACCTGTCCGGTGGGCGTGGCGACGCAGGATCCGGTGCTGCGCAAGCGCTTCTCCGGCAAGCCCGAGTACGTCGTCAACTACATGTTCTTCGTGGCCGAGGAGGCGCGCGAGCTGATGGCGAAGCTCGGGATCCGCCGGTTCGCCGACCTGATCGGACACACCGAGCTGCTCGACATGAAAAAGGGCATCGAGCACTGGAAGGCGCGCGGCCTGGACTTTTCGAAGATCTTCTACATGCCGGCGATGCCCGCCGAGGTGGCGCGCTACAACAGCGAGCGCCAGGAGCACGGTCTGGCGAAGGCGCTCGACCGGCGGCTGATCGAGCTGGCGCAGCCCGCGCTCGCGCGCGGCGAGCGGGTCTCGATCGACATGCCGATCCGCAACGTCAACCGCACGGTCGGGACAATGCTCTCGCACGAAGTGGCGAAGCGCTACGGCCACGACGGCCTGCCGGAGGACACCATTCACGTGCGCTTCGCCGGATCGGCGGGGCAGAGCTTCGGCGCGTTCCTCGCGCGGGGCGTCGTGCTCGACCTGATCGGCGATACCAACGATTACTGCGGCAAGGGGCTTTCGGGCGGGCGAATCTCGGTTCAGCCCTCGACCAAGTTCCGCGGCGAGCCCACCGAGAACATCATCACCGGCAACGTCGTGCTCTACGGCGCCATCGCGGGCGAAGCGTATTTCCGCGGCGTCGCGGGCGAGCGTTTCGCGGTGCGCAATTCGGGCGCGCAGGCCGTGGTCGAGGGCGTGGGCGACCACGGCTGCGAATACATGACCGGCGGCACGGTCGCCGTGATCGGAGTGACCGGGCGCAATTTCGGCGCCGGGATGTCCGGAGGGATCGCCTATGTGCTCGATATCGACGGCGAATTCGTGAAGCGCTGCAACGCGGCGATGGTCGACCTCGAGCCGCTGCTCGCCGAGCCCGAGCAGAAGGCGAGGCTCGCGTCCGAGTTCTGGCACATGGGTCGGTCGGACGAGTCGATCGTTCGCCAGCTGATCGAGCGGCATGCGCGCTACACCGGAAGTGAGCGCGCAAAGGAAATCCTTGCGCGCTGGAGCGAGTACCGCAGCCGGTTCGTCAAGATCTTCCCGAAGGAGTACCGGCGGGCGCTGGGCGAACTTGCTGCCGCGCAGCGCAAGGCGGCGGCCTGATGGGCAAGGTCACGGGATTCCTCGAGTACCGGCGGCTGCAGGAGGTTGCGGAAGACAAGGACTCGAGAAAGCGACACTACCGCGAGTTCATCGCCCATCTCACGGAGGAGGAAGCTGCGATACAGGGCGCGCGCTGCATGGACTGCGGCACGCCCTTCTGCATATCCGGCTGCCCGATCAACAACATCATTCCGGACTGGAACGACCTCGTGTACCGCCAGGATTGGCGGGCGGCGATCGAAACGCTGCAGTCCACCAACAACTTTCCCGAATTCACCGGACGCGTTTGTCCCGCGCCTTGCGAGGAAGCGTGCGTGCTGCGCATCAACAACGACCCGGTCGGAATCAAGTCCATCGAGCACGCCATCATCGACAAGGCGTGGGAAGAAGGCTGGGTCGCGCCGCAGCCGCCGCTCGCCCGCACGGGCAAGAAGGTTGCGGTGGTCGGATCGGGACCCGCGGGACTCGCCTGCGCGCAGCAGCTTGCGCGCGCCGGGCACGCGGTGACGGTGTTCGAGAAGAACGACCGCATCGGCGGGTTGCTGCGCTACGGCATCCCGGATTTCAAGATGGAGAAGTGGCTGATCGACCGGCGCCTTGAGCAGATGCGGGGCGAGGGCGTCGTTTTTCGCGTCAATCACGTCGTGGGCGAGGCACCGGTCGGTGCCGGGAACGCGCAGGCAAGGCCGGTCGACGCGAAAAAGCTGGCAGCGGATTTCGACGCCGTGGTGCTGGCGGGCGGGGCCGAGCAGCCGCGCGACCTGCCGGTGCCCGGGCGCGAACTGGACGGCATTCATTTCGCCATGGATTTCCTGCCGCTGCAGAACCGCCGCGTCGCCGGGGACAGCAACGTGCGCGAGCTGTGGGCGAGCGGCAAGCACGTGATCGTGATCGGCGGCGGGGATACCGGAAGCGACTGCGTCGGCACGTCGAACCGGCACGGGGCCGCCTCGGTCACGCAATTCGAGTTGCTTCCGATGCCGCCCGATCCGGACCGCAATCCGGTGTGGCCCTACTGGCCGGTCCGGCTGCGCACGTCGTCGTCGCACGAAGAGGGCGTAGTGCGGGACTGGTCGATCGCGACCAAGGAGTTCGTCGGCACGAGCGGCAAGGTAAGCGCGCTCAAGGCGGTTCGCCTGGAATGGAAGGACGGCAAGATGAGCGAGATCCCGGATTCGGAATTCCTGCTCCGCGCCGACCTGGTGCTGCTCGCGATGGGTTTCATGTCGCCCTGGCAATCGGTGCTGGATGCGTTCGGAATCGAGAAGGACCGACATGGCAATGCCCGGGCGGCGAGCGAGGGCCCCGGCTGCTACGCGACCAGCGCGCCGAAAGTGTTCACTGCCGGCGACATGCGCCGCGGCCAGTCGCTCGTCGTGTGGGCGATCCGCGAAGGGCGCCAGTGCGCCCGCGCAGTCGACGAATTCCTGACCGGTTCGTCCGCCCTTCCGCGCTGAATCCGGAATGAACCTCAAGCGTCGCGCGCTGTTGGTTGCTGCAACGATCGCCGTTTCGCTGCCGGGCGTGGCGCTGGCGCAGCCGGCGGAGCGCGCCTACGGCGTTGGATTTCTCACGATCGGCAGCAAGAGCCGGGCGCAGCGCGGCATCGAGCGGGTGCGCCGTGCACTCGAGCGCAGCGGAGCGATCGCGGGTAGGGGGCTTCGATTCGAGGTGCGGGCGGCGGCCGAAAACCTTGCGAACGTGAAGAAGTTTGCCGGCGAACTGGGCGCGGCCAGGCTGGACGCGCTCCTCGCAGACGGGGTCGACGCCGCTGCTGCCCTCAGGGAAGCCACCGCGAGCACGCCGATCGTCGCGGTCGTGGGGCTGAATCCGCAGCACGAAGATGCGGCGGTGAGAATTATTCGCGGCGGCGGCAATGTCACGGGAGTCACCTTTTCGAACATCGAACTCGCGGCCAGACGGCTCGAACTGCTGCGCCAGGTATTTCCGGAGAGCCGCCGGATTCGATTCCTGACCCAGAAGGATGCCGAGCGCTGGGTCGAGATCGAGACGCGCGACGCCGCGAAGCTGGGATTCCGGATCGAGCCCCACATGGTCGAGGACCTGGGCGAGATGGAGCGATTCTTCGCCCGGCGGCTGCGCCGCGACGAGGCGATCTACGTTGCCACCACGGCGCGCAACGCGCTCCGTCTGAATTCGATCGTCACGCTGGCGAACCAGGCGCGCGCCCGGATCGTCTACCCGGCAACCGAATATGCCGAAGCCGGCGGCCTGATGTCGTGCGCCGCCGACCAGGGTGCGGCACTCGAGCGCGCGGCGGGGTTGCTCCTGCGTGTGCTTCAGGGCGCGAAGCCGGCCGAAATTCCGGTCGAGCGCTCGACCGAAGTGTTCATCACGGTCAACCGAGGTGCGGCCAAGGAGCTGGGCGTGACGATTCCGCCCGAGGTTCTCGCGCGTGCCGACCGCGTGATCGACTGACCGCGCTCTGCGATTCGAGCCGATGACGCCGCGGCGCCGCTTTCTCGTCTCTGCGCTCGCGCTCCTTGCGTCGAACGGGAGCGCGGCGAGGCAGTCGCCGGGAAAAACCGGCCGAATCGGATTGCTGCTGCCGAACACGCCCGAAATCGTCGCGCGCAATCCGCGTATCGCGGCCTTCCTGCAGGCGCTGCGCGATCTGGGATGGACCGAGGGGCAGAACCTTGTGATCGAACGCCGCTTCGCGGAAGGCAAGCTCGAGCGCTTGGCGGAGCTGGCGGCGGAACTTGCCCGGCAAAAGGTGGATGTCATCGTGACGGCTGCCGCGCCCTCCGCGCTGGCTGCGAAGAGCGCAACCAGCACCATTCCCATTGTCATGCTCGACCCCGGAGATCCCGTCGGCCTGGAGCTCGTGGCGAGCCTCGCGCGCCCGGGCGGCAACCTTACCGGCGTGACCTCGATCGCCCCGGAACTGGCGGCCAAGCGGCTCGCGCTTCTCAAAGAGGCGGTGCCCGCAATCACGCGCGTCGCCATTGTGGCCAACGCCTTCATTCCTCCGGCCGAGATCGCGATGCAGGAATTGCAGACCACGGCGCGCGTGCTCGGACTGCACATCGAGCAGGTCGCGATCCGGGGCGCACGGGGGTTCGAGCAGGCGTTTGCCGAGATCTCGCGGCTACGCAGCGATGGGCTGATCGTGTTTCCGGACCCGCTCACATTTTCGAGTCAGGCGACGATCACCGCGTTTGCGCTGCGGGCGCGTATCGCATCGCTGTACGGAGCAATGGAGTTCGTCGAGGCGGGCGGCCTCATGTCCTACGGACCGAGCTATCCGGAGATGTTCCGGCGCGGCGCGCGCTATGTCGACCGGATCCTCAAGGGCGCGAAGCCCGCCGATCTGCCGATCGAACAGCCGACCCGCTTCGAATTGGCGCTCAATCTCCGGACTGCGGCCGAGCAGGGCGTGAGGTTCCCGCCGCCGATCCTCGCGCGTGCCGACCGCTTGATCGAATAGAACGCGCCGCCCGGTTGACAGGGGCGCACAACAAGACCACGCTCCCGTCTCGACGATTTGCGCGCCCGGCACGGGGGCGCGCGAGCTGTGGCACAGGGGGAAGTGAATGGCCGCGCGCCGCGGCATCTACCGCAAGTATCTCGCGCTCATCATCTCGCTGGTCGCCGGCGCGCTCGTCGTGAGCGGCGCGATCGGGATCTACTTCTCCTATCTCGAGACGCGCAACTCCCTGATCGCGCTGGCGCAGGAAAAGGCCGGCGCCGCCGCCAGTCGCATCGAGCAGTTCGTCAAGGAGATCGAGCACCAGATCGGCTGGACCGCGCTGCAGCAGATCGACGACGGCGCCAATCCGCTGGAGCTGAGGCGATTCGATTACGAGAAGCTCCTCACGCAGGTGCACGCAATCACCGAGGCAACCTATATCGACCCGCAGGGCCTCGAGCAGGTGACCGTTTCGCGCCTCAAGATGAACGTGCTCGGGGCGGGAACCGATCTGTCGCAGGACCCGCGCTTCACCGTGGCGCGCAGCGGCGGGACCTATTTCGGCCCGGTCTACTTCCGCAAGGAGACCGAGCCCTACATGGCGATCGCGCTGCGCGCGGAGCGGGCCGGGCGCGCCGCGCGCGCCGGCGCCGGCGTCACGGCAGTGGAAGTGAATCTCAAGTTCATCTGGGAGGTGATCCAGCGCATCAAGATCGGCAAGACCGGGATCGCCTACGTGGTGAACAAGGACGGCAACCTGGTCGCGCACCCGGACATCAGCCTCGTTCTGCAGAAGACCGATCTGTCGGCGTTGCCCCAGGTGAAGGCGGCGGTGCAGGCGAGGCCAGCCGCCCCGGGCGAGGCCCCGGAGGAGGGACAGCGGCTTGCCGAGGCGCGCGATCGCAGCGGCCGTGCGGTGCTCACCGCGTTCGCGCGCATCGAGCCGCTCGACTGGTACGTGTTCGTCGAGCAGGCCACTGCCGAGGCCTATCAACCGCTCTACGCGTCCCTTGCGCGCAGCGGCGCGCTGCTGTTCGCGGGCCTGCTGCTTTCGGTACTCGCAGGGCTCGTGTTCGCGCGACGGATGACCGATCCGATCCGTGCGCTGCAGGACGGGGCGGTCGCCATCGGCTCGGGCAACCTGAACCAGAGAATCGACGTGCGCACCGGCGACGAGCTGCAGGAGCTCGCCGAGCATTTCAACCGGATGGCCGCGGAGCTGAAGGACTCGTACGCGGGCCTCGAGCGCAAGGTCGAGGAGCGCACCGCCGAGCTGAAGGAGACGCTCGAGCAGCAGACGGCAACTTCCGAAATCCTGCGTGTCATTTCGAGTTCGCCGACCGACGTGCAGCCGGTTTTCGATGCGATCGTGCGAAACGCCGTCGCGCTGTGCGACGGGATGTACGCGAACGTGTTCCGTTTCGACGGCGAACGGCTGCACCTCGGGGCAAGCAACAGCGCAATGCCGGAATTCGTGGAGTTGCTGCGCAAACGCTATCCGATGCGGCCCGATCGGTCGCAGCTGTCGGGACGTGTGGTTCTGGGTGCGTCTTCGGTCCTGGTCGAGGACGCGACGTCGGATCCGGAATACGAGAGGGAAATGGCGGCCAAGGGGGGCTATCGGCGGATTCTGGGGGTGCCGATGCTGCGCGAAGGCAGGCCGCTCGGCGCTATCGTGGTCGCGTGGGCAGAGGCGGGACCCATTCTCAGGGCCCAGCAGGAGCTGCTGCAGACGTTTGCCGACCAGGCCGCGATTGCGATCGAGAACGTGCGGCTTTTCAATGAAACCAAGGAGTCCCTGGAGCAGCAGACCGCCACGGCCGAGATCCTGCGCGTGATCGGCGGAACGATGACCGAGACGCAGCCGGTGTTCGATGCCATCGTGAAAAACTGCCACGCGTTGTTCGTGGGCAGCCGGGTGGCGCTGGGGCTGGTGCGTGACGGCCGGATCGAAGTGCGGGCGAGCGTCGGTGGCCCCGGTATCGCGGATGCGTACGATATTCCGATCGACCGGGAGAGCGGCCTTGCGACCTGCGTCATGGAAGCGCGCATCGTGCATCTTCCCGATCTCGCCAAAGGCGCCGACGAATTTCCGCGGCTCAAGCAGATGGGCCTCGCGGCGGGATACGGTTCGGGATTGTTCGTGCCGCTCATGCGCGAGGGCGAACCGATCGGCGCGATTTCGGTCCTGCGTCCCGTGGCGGGCGGCTTCAAGGACAAGGAGATCGAGCTGCTCAGGACGTTCGCCGACCAGGCCGTGATCGCGATCGAAAATGTGCGCCTGTTCAACGAGATCCAGGACAAGAGCCGGCAGCTCGAGATCGCCAACCGGCACAAGTCGGAGTTCCTCGCCAACATGTCGCACGAGCTGAGGACGCCGCTGAACGCGATCATCGGCTTTTCCGAGGTGCTTGCCGAGCGCTATTTTGGCGAGCTCACCGAGAAGCAGGACGAGTACGTGCGGGACATCCACGGCTCGGGCAAGCACCTGCTCACGCTGATCAACGATATTCTCGATCTTTCCAAGATCGAGGCCGGGCGGATGGAACTGGACCTCTCGGATTTCGATCTTCCGGCGGCGCTGCAGAATGCGCTGACGCTGGTGAAGGAGCGCGCCCAGCGCCACGGCATCGCGCTCGGCCTCGAGGTGGACGCCTCGCTCGGCATGTTGCGCGCCGACGAACGCAAGTTCAAGCAGATCATGATCAACCTGCTTTCCAACGCGGTGAAGTTCACCGCCGAGGGCGGGCGGGTCAGCGTCGCGGCCAAACCGAACGGCTCGGCGGTCGAAGTCTCGATCGCCGATACCGGCGTGGGCATCGCGGCCGAGGACCAGCACGCGGTGTTCGAGGAGTTCAAGCAGGTCGGGCGCGACTATACGCGCAAGGCCGAGGGCACGGGCCTGGGGCTTGCGCTCACCCGGCGGTTCGTCGAGCTGCACGGCGGCACGATTTCGCTGCAAAGCGTCCCGGGCAAGGGCTCCACCTTCACCTTCACGCTTCCCTTCCGCCATGGCCAATGAGCTGATCCTGATCGTCGAGGACAACGAAAAGAACCGCAAGCTCGCGCGCGACATCCTGCAGGTGAAGGGATACCGCACGCTCGAGGCCGAAACCGGCGAAGCAGGCCTCGAGCAGGCGGCGCGGCAGACGCCCGATCTGGTGCTGATGGACATCCACCTGCCGGGAATCAGCGGGATCGAGGCGCTGAAGAAACTGCGCGAGGCCGAAACGACGCGGGCCATCCCGGTGCTTGCGTTCACCGCTTCGGTGATGCCACAGGACCGGCGCGAGATCATGGGGGCGGGCTTCGACGGTTTTGTCTCCAAGCCGATCAATCTCAAGGAATTCATCGCCACGATCGCCAAGGCGCTTGCCGGCGACCTTCCGGGAGCCGGCGGGTGAGCGCCAGGGCGAAAGTTCTGGTCGTCGACGACACGCCGGCGAACGTCAAGCTGCTCGCCGACCTGCTCTCGGTGAAGGGCTACGAGGTTGCGACGGCATCCAACGGCGAGGAAGGACTGAAGCGGCTCGCCGAACGGCGCCCGGACCTGGTGCTGCTCGACGTCATGATGCCGGGCATGAACGGCTACGAGGTGTGCCGGGCGATTCGCGCCGATTCGGCGAACGGCGTCCTGCCTGTCGTGATGGTCACTTCGCTCGACCCTACGCAGGAGCGGATCAAGGGTCTGGAGGCGGGCGCCGACGATTTCCTCACCAAGCCGATCAACCAGGCGGAGTTGCTCGCCCGCGTGAAGTCGCTGCTGCGGATCAAGGAGCTTTACGACCGGCTCGGCGAGCTCAACGCCAACCTGGAAAAACGCGTCGCCGATCAGGTCATGGAACTCGAGCGCGTCGGGCGCCTGAAGCGGTTCGTGTCGCCGCGCATCGGCGAGCTGATCGTCTCCGGCGAGGTGGACGATCCGCTGAAGACTCATCGGCGCGAGATCACCGTCGTGTTCACCGACCTGCGCGGCTTCACGGTGTTCAGCGAAACCGCGGAGCCGGAGGAGGCGATGGACGTGCTGCGCGCCTACCACGGCGAAATCGGCCGCATCGTGATGGCGCACGAAGGAACGATCGAGCATTTCGCCGGCGACGGGGTCATGATCCTGTTCAACGATCCGATCCCGCTCGCCGAGCACGAGATGGCCGCCATCCGCATGGCCCTCGAGATGCGCGATGCGGTGGCGATCCTTGCCGCCGGCTGGAAAAAGCGCGGCTATGACCTCGGATTCGGCGTCGGGATCGCCAACGGCTACGCGACGCTCGGCGCGATCGGCTTCGAGGGCCGGCGCGACTATGGTGCGATCGGTCCGGTAACCAACCTTTCAGCGCGGCTTTGCAGCGAGGCGAAAGCGGGGCAGGTCCTGATTCCGCAACGGGTGTTCGGCAAGGTCGAGGGTCAGGTGAAGGTCGAGCACGTCGGCGAGCTCTCGCTCAGGGGTTTCCAGCGCACGGTCACGGCGTACAACGTTCTCGGCCTCGCCTGAGAAGCCCTCCTGCGTTCCGGCTGGCCCGCGTGGCCGGCAGCGCTATTAAGCTAGAATCAATGACATAGGCCATGTCGCTGGAAGTTATCGTCCTCGCCGCGGGAATGGGCAAGCGCATGCATTCGGCGCTGCCCAAGGTGCTGCATCGGCTCGCCGGCCGGCCGCTGCTTGCGCACGTGCTCGACGCGGCGCGCGCGCTCGCCCCGCAGCGCATCTTCGTCGTGCATGGACACGGCGGCGATGCGGTAAAGGCGGCCTTCGACGGGGCGGCGCTCGAATGGATCGAGCAGACCGAGCAGCTCGGCTCGGGGCATGCGGTGCTGCAGGCGCTGCCGCACGTGGATCCGGGCGCCGAGGTGCTGGTTCTGTACGGCGACGTCCCCCTGGTGCGGGCGGAGACGCTCCGCCGGCTTGCCGATGCCGCGCGCGGCGGTCTCGCGATCCTCACGGCGGAGCTGCCCGATCCTTCGGGTTACGGGCGCATCGTGCGCGGCACGGGGGGATGCGTGGCGCGAATCGTCGAGCAGAAGGACGCAACCGACGCCGAGCTCGCATTGCACGAAGTCAACGCCGGATTTCTCGCCGCGGCCTGCTCCAGGCTCGGCGCCTGGCTTGCCCAGGTGCACAACCGCAACGCCCAGCGCGAGTACTACCTCACCGACGTGATCGAAATCGCGGCGCGGGAGGGCACGGCGGTGGCGGCGGTCCGGGCCGCTGACTGGCACGAGGTGGCGGGCGTCAACTCGAGGGGCGAACTGGCGGACCTCGAGCGCGCGTACCAGGCCCGGCAGGCGGCGCGCCTGCTCCAGTCGGGGGTTGCGCTTGCCGATCCGGCACGCGTCGATGTGCGCGGCGGCCTCGAATGCGGGCGTGACGTGTGGATCGACGTCAACTGCGTGTTCGAGGGCGAGGTGAGCCTGGGCGATGGCGTGAAAATCGGCCCCAACTGCGTTCTGAAAAATACCCGGGTCGCGGCGGCAAGCGAAATCCTCGCCTTTTCCATGCTCGAGGACGCGGAGATCGGGGCGCGCTGCCGGGTCGGTCCGTACGCGCGGCTGCGCCCCGGGACAAGCCTTGCCGAAGACGTTCATATCGGCAATTTCGTCGAAGTGAAGGCGAGCCGTTTCGGTGCCGGGTCCAAGGCGAATCACCTCTCCTATGTCGGGGACTCCGAGATCGGGGCTCGCGTCAACATCGGCGCCGGCACGATCACCTGCAACTACGACGGCGCGCTCAAGCACCGCACGGTGGTGGAAGACGATTGCTTCATCGGTTCGGACGCGACGCTGGTCGCGCCGGTCCGGATCGCGAGGGGCTCCTATATCGGAGCGGGGTCGACGATCAGCGAGGACACGCCGCCCGGGCAGCTCACCGTTGCGCGGGCGAGGCAGGTGAGCGTGCCCGACTGGAAACCGCCGAAGAAGAACTGACGCCATGTGCGGAATCGTGGGCGCCGCTGCGCGGCGCGACATCGTACCGGTGCTGGTCGAAGGACTGCGGCGGCTGGAATACCGCGGCTACGACTCGTGCGGCGTGGCCGCCCTGGCGGGAGACGGCTTGGAGCGGCTGCGCAGCGTCGCGCGGGTCGCCGACCTCGCCGGGCAGGTCGCGGCGCAGAAGCTTGCCGCGCAAACCGGCATCGCACACACCCGCTGGGCGACGCACGGGGCGCCGGCGACGCAGAACGCCCATCCGATTTTCTCGCGCGGCGAGATCGCGCTGGTGCATAACGGCATCATCGAGAACTTCGAGGAACTGCGAGCCGAACTGAAGGCGCAGGGCTACGAATTCGACAGTCAGACCGACACCGAGGTGATCGCGCACCTCGTTCACAGCCTTTATTCGCAGGACCTGTTCGACGCCGTGCGCCGGGCGGTGAAGCGCCTGACCGGCGCCTACGCGATCGCGGTGCTGTCGCGCCGCGAGCCGCACCGCGTGGTCGGGGCGCGCGCCGGAAGTCCGCTCGTGATCGGCGAGGGACGCGGGGAAATGTTTCTCGCCTCCGATGCCCTCGCGCTTGCCGGGACCACCGAGCGGATCGCCTACCTGGAAGAAGGCGACGTCGCGGAGATCGGTCTCGAGGGCTATCGCCTAGTGGACGCGGACGGCCAGCCGGCGCGCCGCGAAACGCGCCTGGTGAAGGCGGGTGGATTTTCCGCCGAGCTCGGCCCGTACCGGCATTTCATGCAGAAAGAGATCTTCGAGCAGCCGCGGGCGGTCGCCGATACGCTCGAGAGCATCCAGTCGGTGTCGCCCGCCTTGTTCGGTGACGACGGCGGCGCGGCGCTCGGTGGCGTGGATTCGGTGCTGGTGCTTGCCTGCGGCACCAGCCACTATGCCGGGCTCACCGCCAAGTACTGGCTCGAATCGCTCGCGCGGCTCCCCACGCAGGTCGAGATCGCGAGCGAATACCGCTACCGCGACAGCGTGCCCAACCCGAAGGCGCTGGTGGTGGTCGTGTCGCAGTCGGGCGAAACCGCAGACACGCTCGCCGCGCTCAAGCATGCGCGCGCGCTCGGCCAGGACTGCACCCTCGCCATCTGCAACGTCGCCACGAGCGCGATGATGCGCGAGACGCGCCTGCAGTTCCTCACCCATGCCGGCGTCGAGATCGGCGTTGCCTCCACCAAGGCGTTCACGACCCAGCTCACGGCGCTGTTCCTGCTCAGCCTCACGCTGGCGAAGCTGCGCGGCCGGCTCACGGCAGCCGAGGAGAAGCGGCACCTGCGACGGCTCAGGCATCTGCCGCGCGCGCTCGAGGCGGCGCTCGCGCTCGAGCCGCAGGTAATGGCCTGGGCCGAGCGCTTCGCGGCCAAGGAGCATGCCCTTTTTCTCGGCCGCGGCATGCATTACCCGATTGCGCTCGAAGGGGCGCTCAAGCTCAAGGAGATTTCCTACATCCACGCCGAAGCGTATCCGGCGGGCGAACTCAAGCACGGTCCGCTCGCGCTGGTCACCTCCGAGATGCCGGTGGTGACCGTCGCGCCGAACGACGCCCTGCTGGAAAAACTGAAGTCCAACATGCAGGAAGTAAGGGCACGCGGCGGCGCGCTCTACGTGCTCGCCGACGCCGACACCCGGATCGGCCCGACGGACGGCGTGCACCTCATCCGCCTGCCGGAGCACTACGGGCTGCTCTCGCCGATCCTGCACGTGGTGCCGCTGCAGCTCCTCGCCTACCACACCGCGCTCGCGCGCGGCACCGACGTGGACAAACCGAGGAATCTCGCGAAGTCGGTCACCGTCGAATGACGGGCGAACGAGTTGCGGCGTTCGCGTGACGCTCGCCCGATTCAGGTGGCGCCCGGACCGGGTACGACGGCAGTCGCCTCGAGTTCGATCTTGCCGGGCGAGTCGAGCAGATCCGAGACGAAGATCATGCTCATCGCCGGGTAGTGCTTGCCCATCAGCGCGCGCCAGATCTTCCCCAGTTGCGCTCGGGCGGCGAGGTACGCCGGCTTGTCGCAGCAGTAGGCGGTGATGCGGCAGATGTGCTGCGGGCCGCCGCCGGCTTCGGCAAGCACTGCGAGCACGTTTTTCAGCGCCTGCTCGAACTGCGGCGCGAGTTCCTCGGAGTGGAAGCGCTGCTCGGCGTCCCAGCCGACCTGTCCGGCGACGAAGACGATCCTGCCCGCCGGCGCCGCGATTCCGTTCGCGTAGCCGATCGGCGGCTGCCAGCCTTTCGGATGCAGGCGTTCCATGCTCAGTCCGAGGTGCGCGGCGGATCCGGGTCGCGGTCCCAGCCGGGTTCAGGCTTCTCGACCTTCTGCATCCAGTCCTTGATCAGCCGGACGTGCTCGGCTTCCTCCTTCGCCATCTCGGCGGCGATCCGCCTCACCTCACCGGGCGCGATCGAACGCGCGATGCCGGAAAAGAAGCTCTCGGCGCGCTGCTCGCATTGCAGCGCGAGTTCGAGCGCGTGGTAGGGCTGCATCAGGTAGTGCAGCTCGGTGACCGGCACCGATTCGGGCGCGTCGGCCTGCCCCCAGATCCAGGCGAGCGAGGTCGCCGGCGGCGTGCGCCATCCCATCTCTTTCATGATCCTCTCGGCGTGCAGGCGCTCGATGCGCGCCAGCCTGCGGAAAAGCTGCGCCACCGCGGTGTTGTTGTGCACCTCCATCTGGTCGGCGAATTCGGTGTAGCGGTCGTGCGCGTCGCTTTCCATGATGTACGCCTGCACCATGAAATCGGTGTAGGGCACGGTTCGCCGCGACGATTTCGCGCTGCCCCGTCTGCGCGGCGCGCCGGTGGCGCTCTTTCTGAGCCGCACGCGCGTGACGGCGGCTTTCGGCTTCCTCGGCTTGCTCGCCTTCCTGACAGGACGTCTCTTCTTCACGGTCTTCCTTGCATTCATAGGACAAACTCCGCTTCCAGATCGGCGGCGAGCGCGGCTCCCCTGCCGATCGCGGGCTGGTACGGCTTGCGGTGCCCCGCGTAGAGCACCCCCAGATTGAAGCCGTCGTCGGTCATCAGGCGTCGCGCCGCGCGCGCCGGGTCATCGGTCGGCGCGACGGGCGCCGGGCGTACCGAATCCTTCCATCCGCGCTGCTCGGGCCGGAACGTGACGCAGGGCGAGAGCACCTCGATGAACGAGAATCCCGGGTGGCGCACGGCCTGGGCGATCAGGTCGGCAGTCCCGTTCGGATCGCTCGAGGAGGCGCGCGCGATGAAATTGGCGCCCGAGGCAAGCGCGATCACGAGCGGGTGAAACTCGCGCAGGCCGGTGCCGTGCGGCGAGAGCTTCGAATCCCAGTCGGGCTCGGTGGTCGGCGAGGGCTGGCCCTTGGTCATGCCGTAGACGCGGTTGTCCATCACGATGTAGGTGATGTCCACGTTGCGGCGGCAGGCGTGCAGGAAGTGGTTGCCGCCGATCGAGTAGCCGTCGCCGTCGCCGCCGGCCGCGATCACGGTGAGGTCGGGGCGCGCGATCTTCAGACCGGTTGCCGCGGCGAGCGCTCGCCCGTGCACGCCGTGAAATCCGTAGCACGTGGTGTACGCCGGGATCCGCGACGAGCAGCCGATGCCCGACACCAGGGCGACGTTTTCCGGGGTCACGGCGAGGATCGCGAGCGCTTTGGTGACCGAGGAAAGGACCGTGTAGTCGCCGCACCCGGGGCACCACACCGGCTTCACATCGGACTTGAACTGCTGCGGCCGGAATGCGGCCTGTTGCGCGAGCGCACTCATGCGCGGCTCCATTCGATCATCCTGCGGTGGATCTCGTCGGGCCGGACGGGGAGCGGCCCGGGCTTGCGGAAACTTGTGAGCGCGCAGGGCAGGTCCTCGTACTCGGCGCGCAGGTAGCGCAGGAATTGCCCGCCCCAGCTCTGCTCGACGACGAGCGCCCGCTTCACCCCTTTCAGCGACTGACGCAGCCGCTCGGGCTGCGCCGGCGCAAGCAGGCGCAGCGAAATCAGCCGCCCCGCGACGCCGTCGGCCTTGGCGCGCGCGAACGCTTCGCGCACGGCGCCCGTGCACGAACCCCAGGTGATGACCGCGAGATCGCCTTCGCCCTCGATCTCCGCCCAGTGCTCGCCGTAATCGAGCGAATGCAGTTTCCTGGCGCGCTTTTCGAGCTGCGCCAGGTGGTCGGCCGCGGCAGACGAGGGCGTGCCACGCTCGCCGTGTTCGAGGCCGTCTGCGGTATAGGCGATTCCCGGTGTTCCCGGAATCGCCATCGGCGAGACGCCCGATGCGGTCATCCCGTAGCGCTTGTAGTCCGGAGCATTCGCCTCGGCGCGCTCGCGTCCCCCCGCGAAGGCGAGTTCCGCCGGCCGCTCGACCACCGTGCGCGCCTGGCCGAAGAACTGGTCCGAGAGCACGATCGCAGGGACCTGGAGCGCCTCGGCAAGGTGCGTCGCCCACTGTGTGGTGCGCAGGCAGTCGGCGACCGAGTTGGGCGCAAACACGAGGTGCGGCGCATCGCCGTGCATGCCGTAGAGCGCGATGTTCAGATCGGCCTGCTCGGTCTTGGTCGCGATTCCGGTGGAAGGTCCGGTACGCATCACGTCCACGACCACCACCGGGATCTCGGCCGCGACCCCGAGCCCGAGCGCTTCGATCATCAGCGAAAGCCCTGGCCCCGAAGTAGCGGTGAGCGCTGGCACGCCGCCGTAGGAAGCGCCCAGGATCATGTTGATCGACGCGAGCTCGTCCTCGGCCTGCACCAGGGTGCCGCCGACCTGCTCGAGCGCGGGGGCCATCCATTCGAGCAACTCGGTTGCCGGGGTGATCGGATAGGCGGCAACGAAGCGCACGCCGCCGCGGATCGCGCCGTAGCCCGCGGCTTGGTTGCCGGTGATGAGCCAGCGCCGCGTGCGCGCCGGCGCCGCCGCGAGCGCAAAGCGCGTCTCCAGCTTTGCCGCTTCGGCGATGCCGGCCTGCACCGCGGCCAGCGATGCGGCGAGCGCCTCGCTGCCCTTCTTCATCGATTTCTGCACCGCCGCGCAAAGCGCGCTCTCGGGCAGGCCGACGAGACCGCCGAGTACACCCAGCGCCACCATGTTCGGCCAGCCGCCCTTGATACTCTTCGCAAGCGCCTTGAACGGCACCGCCGCCTGGCTCGCGCCGCACTTGACGAACACCGGCGGCACTTCGCCTTGCGCCGGATCGCCGACGACGAGGCTTCCCGCGTCGAGCGGCAGTTCGCCCGCAAAGCGCGCCACGTTGCCCCAGTCCACCGCGGCAAAGATCTGGTAGCGGTCGTCGACGCTGTCGCACGGCGCGGTCGAAAGGCGGATCATGGCCGCCGCCTCGCCGCCGCGGATCTGCGGGCCGCTCGAACGCGTCATCAGGCCGTAATAGCCGGCCTGCGCGGCGGCTTCGAGCAGCATGTTGCCCGCGGTCATCACGCCTGCGCCGCCGCTGCCCGCGAGCGCGACCGAAACGCTCGCCGCGCCGCCCTGTTCAGGTTTCGCCAAATTCGTTCTCCATGTCCGGGCGCGCTGGGCGCGCGCCGCGGCTCCCACGCGCCATTTACGCCGAACGGCGCGCGATTTCTTTGTGCCAGATCAAATCGGCAATCCGCCGCGCGCGCTATTTATTGCCTCATCGAGGAGGGCGACCGGCGGACGCGGAGCGCGGTTGACCTTAAATCGGTAATGCGGTACTGTAATACCATAATTAGGGGGGCGCGGCAAGGCCCCCCGCGGAGGGAGCACGATGGCAGCCAGCGCAACCCGCTGGGTCATGACGGCGCCGCAGGCGCCGATGGTGCAGCAGGCGTTCGAGGCCCGGCCGGGGCCGGGCGAAGTCGCGGTCGCGGTCGCCGGATGCGGGGTGTGCCACACCGACCTGGGGTATTTCTACGACGGCGTGCGCGTGAATCACGCGCTGCCGCTTGCGCTCGGGCACGAGGTGAGCGGGCGCGTTGCGCTTGCCGGACCCGGCGCCGAGGGCTGGCTCGGCAAGTCGGTCATCGTGCCGGCGGTGCTGCCCTGCGGCGAGTGCGACCTGTGCCGGCGCGGGCGCGGCACCATCTGCCGCCGGCAGAAGATGCCCGGCAACGACATCCAGGGAGGCTTCGCAAGCCATATCGTGGTGCCGGCGCGCGGGCTGTGCCCGGTGGACGAAGCGCAGCTTGGCGCGGCCGGCCTCAAGCTCGAAGAGGTCTCGGTGCTTGCCGACGCGATCACCACCCCCTACGAAGCGGTGCGCCGCGCCGGCGTGACGCAAGGCTCGCTCGCGGTCGTCGTCGGCACCGGCGGCGTCGGCGGCTATTGCGTGCAGATCGCGGCCGCGTTCGGTGCGAAAGTGATCGCCATCGACGTCGACCCGAAAAAGCTCGCGGCGCTCTCCGGGCATGGCGTGTCGCTCGCCCTGAACGCGAAAGAGCACGACCTCAAAGGGCTCAAGGGCGCGATCGGCGGGTTTGCTAAGGAACAGGGCCTCAAAGCGACCGAATGGTTCGTATTCGAATGCTCGGGCACCGCCGCCGGGCAGCTCACCGCCTACGGGCTGCTCGTGCACGGCGCGACGCTCTCGGTGGTCGGCTTCACCATGGACAAGGTGGAAGTGCGGCTGTCGAACCTGATGGCGTTCGACGCGCGCGCGCTCGGCAACTGGGGCTGCCCGCCGGAACGCTATCCGGAAGCGCTCGCGCTGGTGCTCGAGGGCAAGGTCCGGGTGAAACCCTTCGTCGAGCCGCGCCCGCTTGCAGACATCAACCGCATCTTCGAGGCGGTGCACCGCCGTGAAATCTCCCGGCGCGTGGTGCTGGTTCCAAACTGAAAGGAAAACGTCTCATGGCTGCAGTCATCAAGAACCACGATCTTGCCGAGATCTCGGTGCCGGGCGTGAAAGTGGAAAAGCTCCCGGCCAGGACCCCGGATGGCAAGACTGCCGCGGGCCTGTACAACGCCTGGATCTGGCTCGACAACCCACAGCAGTACAACTCGTACACGACCGACATGGTGAAGGCGGTGATCCTCGCCTTCCGCGCCGCATCCAACGCGCGCGACGTCAACTGCGTGGTGTTCACCGGCACCGGCGACAAGGCCTTCTGCACCGGCGGCAACACCAAGGAGTACGCCGAATACTATGCCGGGCATCCGCAGGAATACCGCCAGTACATGCGGCTGTTCAACGACATGGTCTCGGCGATCCTCGCCTGCGACAAGCCGGTGATCGCGCGGGTCAACGGCATGCGCGTCGGCGGCGGCCAGGAAATCGGCATGGCGTGCGACTTCTCGGTGGCGCAGGATCTGGCACGCTTCGGACAGGCCGGCCCCAAGCACGGCTCGGCGCCGATCGGCGGCGCGACCGACTTCCTGCCGGTGGTGATCGGCGCCGAGCGCGCCATGGCGGCGTGCGTGCTGTGCGAGCCGTTCTCGG
>CAZXAR010000008.1:0-39300 GCA_964638135.1 uncultured Enterobacteriaceae bacterium
CCCCACGTTGAACGGCTCCAGACCGGACAGGCGCAGCATCGGCGCGCGCGCGGGCGCCCGCCGCGGCGGGACCCCCCGCACCGCGTCGGCGATCGCGCGAATGTGCTCCGGGGTGGTTCCGCAGCAGCCGCCCGCAAGGTTGAGCAAGCCGGCGCGCGCCCACTCTCCGATCTGGGTCGCCATCGACTCCGGTGTGTCGTCGTATTCGCCGAACGCGTTGGGAAGCCCCGCGTTCGGATAGCACGACACGTGCGTTTCCGCGATCTCGGCGAGTTCCTGGAGGTGCGGGCGCAGTTCGCGGGCGCCGAGCGCGCAGTTCAGCCCGACGAGCAGCGGGCGGGCGTGACGCACCGAGTTGTAGAACGCTTCGGTGGTCTGTCCGGAGAGCGTGCGGCCGGAGGCGTCGGTGATGGTTCCGGAAACGACGACCGGCACGCGCGTGCCCCGCTCTTCGAACAGCGTTTCGAGCGCGAACAGGGCCGCCTTCGCGTTCAGCGTGTCGAACACCGTTTCCACCAGCAGGAGGTCGGCGCCGCCGTCGAGCAGACCGCGCGCGGCCTCGCCGTAGGCGGCGGCGAGCGCATCGAAACCGATATTGCGGAATCCCGGATCGTTCACGTCGGGCGACAGCGAGGCCGTCTTCGGCGTGGGGCCCAGCGCCCCGGCGACAAAGCGTGGCGGCGACCGGTCCTTCGCTTGCCACTCGGCGGCGACCGCCTTTGCCAGGCGCGCGGCGCTCAGGTTGAGCTCGTAGGCAAGCCCCTGCATCCCGTAGTCGGCGAGCGACACGGCGGTCGCATTGAACGTGTTGGTCGTGATGACATCGGCGCCCGCCTCCAGGTAACGCGCGTGGATATTGCGTACCAGCGCGGGTTGCGTGAGCACGAGCAGGTCGTTGTTGCCGCGAAGCTCCTTCGGCCAGTCGCGAAAGCGCTCGCCGCGGAATTGCTCCTCGGCCAGCCGCTCGCTCTGGATCATCGTGCCCATGGCGCCGTCGAGCACCACGATCCTCTCGGCGAGGAGCGAAGCGAGCGTGCCGGCGTAGGCGGTCGGCTTCATCGTGGACCCGAAATAAGAATGCCCGCTCAGCTTTGCGCAGAAACGGGCCTTGGGATGTGCCGCGGGGCGCGTCTCTTTAGCTGGATTTCTTTGTCTCCGCCACGGGGGCGGTGCGGCGCCCGCAAGCTGAACGTCAAATCGGCGCCGATGCGCTATGCGCGTTTTTGCTGCGCCCGCAGTGTGCCGATAAAGCCGTGCGCCGTCAACCGCTTACGGCATATAATGAGGCCGCCGTGGAACACCTCGAGCCCGCTCAGGCGTATCGCTTCCTGCACGAGCATTCGGACGCGCTGTTCGTCGATTGCCGCAGCGAGATGGAGTATCTGTTCGTCGGCCACCCGCTCGGTGCGCTGCACGTGGCGTGGAACGACGGCCCGGACTGGGAGGTCAATCCGCACTTCGTGGGACAAGTGAAGAAGCTCGCCGGCACGAATCACAACACCCGCCCGATCATTCTCATCTGCCGCAGCGGCAACCGCTCGCAGGAAGCGGGCGACGCGCTCGAGCGGGCGGGCTTCACGCGGGTCTACAACGTGGTCCACGGCTTCGAGGGCGAGCTCGACGACAAGCACCACCGCGGCGCCACGTCCGGATGGCGCTTCGAAGGGCTGCCTTGGGAGCAATGCTGAGGTCCGCGGCGCGGAGGTGAGCCTCCGCAGTTCGTCTCCGCGCCCCCCGCAGCCGGATCGCCTGCCTCCCGCCGCGCTCGCCTGGGGCATCTGGGCGCTCGGCGCGTCGCTGTACTTGGCCGGGTTCTTCCAGCGTGTCGCGCCGGCGGTCCTGACGCAGGAGCTGATGGCGGAGTTCTCCATCGCCGCAGCGGGCCTGGGAAACCTGTCTGCGCTCTACTTCTACAGCTACGTTGCCATGCAGATCCCGACCGGGTTGATGGTGGATCGGTTCGGCGCGCGCCGCGTGCTCGCCGCGGGCGCGGCGGTTGCGGCGGCGGGCAGCTTCCTCTTTGCCGCGGCGCAGAGCCTGATGCTGGCAAGTCTCGGCCGCCTGCTGATTGGCGGATCGGTCGGCGTGGCGTGGGTGTGCACGCTCAAACTCGCGGCGCACTGGCTACCGCCGCAGCGCTTTGCGCTGGCAAGCGGACTTGCGCTCGCTGCGGGCATGACCGGGGCGCTCGGCGCGGGTGTTCCCCTGCGATGGGCGGTGGGCGAATTCGGCTGGCGGCCGGTGATGCTGGCGGGCGCGGCAGCAACCGTCGTGATCTGTGCCGCGGTCTGGTGGCTGGTACGCGACGATCCGGCGGAACGCGGTTACCGAGGCTACTTCGCCGCGCAGCCGCGCGAGAGCGAACGCGCCTCGCTGTGGGGCGGCCTGCGCAGCGTGCTTGGCTACCGCAACAGCTGGCTCCTGTTCGTCGCGCCACAGGGCGTGACCGGCGCCACGCTTTCGTTCGGCGGGCTGTGGGGCGTGCCGTATCTGGTCTCGGTGTACGGCGTTACCCAGGAGCAGGCCGCGCTGTACTGTTCCGCGCTGATGCTCGCCTGGGCGGTGGGCGGTCCGCTGTTCGGCGCCGCTTCCGACCGCCTGCGGGAGCGAAAGCCGCTGTACGCGATCGGCTCCCTCTCGGCGCTGGTGCTCTGGTCGGTGATTTTCCTCGCCGAACGCCCGCTCGGGCCGGTGCTGCTGCTCGCAGTGCTGATGGTGACCGGATTTGCCTCGGGCTGCATGGTGATCGGCTTTGCGTTCGCCAAGGAATCGGTGCCGGCACGGTTCGCCGGCACTGCCGGCGGCGTCGCCAACATGGGATCGATGGCCGGCGCGATGCTGCAGCAGCCGCTCATCGGCTGGCTGCTCGACCTGAACTGGCGCGGTTCGCTCGCCGGCTCCGTTCGCGTGTACGACGCCGAAGCCTACCGGGCGGCGTTCGCTCTGCTGCTCGCGTGGCTCGCGGTGTCTTTGGTCGCCGCGCTTGCCACCCGCGAGACGCACGCGCGCCAGACCCCTTAGAATTCTTCGCGTGGACGCGCCCGGATTCAAGTCGATCGTCGGGATCCTGCATACCGAAGTGCAGTGGAGCGACTGCGATCCGGCCGGCATCATCTTTTATCCGACGTATTTCCGCTGGTTCGACAGTGCCACGTGGGCCCTTTTCGGTTCCGTCGGCCACGGCATCAAGGCGATGATCGAGGCCGGCATGGTGATGCCCGTGGTGAGCGCCGAGTGCGAATTCGTCACTCCGGCAGAGCCCGGCGACCGGTGCGAAGTGCGCTCGCGAATCGCGCGCTGGGGCGGCAAATCGTTCGTGGTTTCGCACCAAGTGGTGCGCGCCGACGGCACGGTGCTCGCGCGCGGCACCGAAACGCGCGTCTGGGGCCGGCACGTGGCCGGTCCCGGCTCACCGATGAAAGGCCAGACGATCGGCGAGGACCTCCGGGAGCGTTTTCGCGCCCCCTGAGGCTTTGCCTCAGCGGCCGAGATCGACTGCGCGCGCCCGCAGCGCGGCATCCGCGCGCAGCTGGAACTTCTGCACGCGCTGCGTCGCGGTCATCGGCAGCGAATCGACGAACGCGACGTAGCGCGGCACCTTGATCGCGGCTAGCCGCCCGCGGCACCACTCGGCGATTTCGCGCGCGCTCACCGGGATATCCGGCCGGCGCACGATCGCGACGAGGATTTCGTCCTCGCCGAGTTCCGAGGGCACCGGGATCGCCGCGCAGTGCACGACCGCCGGATGGTCGCCCAGCACGCGGTCGATCTCGGCGCCGGAGATGTTCTCGCCGCGCCGCCGGATGATGTCCTTGGCTCGCGCCACGAAGTAGTAGTAGCCGTCGGCATCGCGCCGGACCAGGTCGCCGGTCTTGAACCAGCCGTTCTCGAACGCCGCTTCGGTCTGCGCCGGGTCGCGGTAATAGCCCTGCATGAGGATCGGGGTCCGCACCCACAGCTCGCCCTGCGCGCCGGGCGGGAGGTCGCCGCCGCGCTCGTCCACCACGCGAAGCTCGGCGAACTGGAGCGCCGGATCGGGATGCAGCGCGGCCTTGCCCATGCTGTTGGGCCGCCGTTCGCCGTCGAAGGGATTGTTCGCCGCCCCCGGAATTTCGGTCATGCCGTACCCTTCGATCATGTGCGCGACGCCGAATTCTTCGCGGAACACGCGTTCCAGTTCCGGGGTGACCGGCGCGGCGTAGATCGCGCGCAGGCGGTGGCGCGGATCGAACTCGCTTCGCGGCCTGCGTGCCAGGATGTTGCCAATGGCCGCGATCAGGTTGACCTCGGTCGCCCCCGTCTGCGCGGCAGTCTTCCAGAACGCGGAAGCCGAGAACCTCGGCTCGAGCGCAAGGCTCGCCCCGGCGGCGAGCGCGCCCGCAAGCGAGTAAAACAGCGCGTTGATGTGAAACATCGGCAGGATGCACAGCAACCGGTCCGCGGGTTGCAGCCACATGCGCGCGACGAACCCTTCGCCGGCCAGCACGAAATTCTTCTGGCTGTGCATCACCCCTTTCGGAAAACCGGTCGTGCCCGAGGTGTACAGAATGAGGCAGGTCGAATCGGCGGGCGGAGCGGGTGGCAGTTCGGTGCGCGGCAGGCGCCGGATCCATTGCTCCCGTTCGCTCTCGAGCGGAAAGATCCACGGCGCGGGCGACGCCCGCTGCGCCGCCTCCCGAACTACGCTCAGCGCCGCCGCATCCGCCGCCACCGCGCGCACCCCGGCGTGCTCGAGGACGTAGCCCGCTTCCGCAGCGCCGAAGTCCGGGTTTACCGGCACCATCACCGCGCCCAGCCGCGCCAGGGCAAAGAAGAGCACGACGTACTCGGGGCTGTTGCGCGCCATCAGCGCGACCCGCTCGCCCGGGCCGATGCCGCGCGCTCGGAGTGCGCCGGCCGCCGCATCGACGCGCCGGGCGAATTCCGCGTAGCCGAGAACCTGCTGCCCGAAGAGCAGGAGCGGGCGCCCGGGGTCGCTCGCGGCGCGGCTCTCAAGCAGGCCGCCGAGCGTCCGGTCGTGCGGCGGATAGGCGCGGATTACCTCCAGCGGTGCGAGCATGCCGGCCGGAGCTAGCCGCCGCTCAGTGCGCCGACGATCACGATTTCGTCTTCTTCGCCTAGCGGCAGGTCGAGCCTCACCGCCTGCTCCCGGTTGACGAAAATCTTGATGTGGCGCCGGATCGCCTCCTGCTCGTCGATCATGCGAAAGCGCATGCCCGGGTAGCGCCGGTCGAGGTCAGCGAGCAGCGCGCCGAGCGAGCCGCCCTCGGCCTCGACCACGCCGGCGCCGCCGGTGTAGTCGCGCAGCTGCGATGGGACGACGATTCTCATCCGCCGAGCGCGGCCGCTTCGACCGAGTAGATGTGCGGCAGATGCCGCGCAAGGCAATCCCAGCGCGCGCCCTCGGTGCGACTCGCCCACAGCTCCCCGCTTGTGGTCCCGAAGTACACGCCGACCGGGTCGCGCGCATCGGCGCACATCGCCTGGCGCTTCACCGTAAACCACGCCTGGCGCTCGGGCAGACCCTTGTCCTGGCGCTGCCAGGTCTTGCCGGCATCGCGCGTGACGTACGCCGCCGGTTTGCCGCCCACGCTCACCCGCGGCCACACCGTGCCGCCGTCCATCGGGAACACCCACACCGTGTCGGGGTCGCGCGGATGCAGGACCAGCGGAAAGCCGATGTCGCCGATTTTCTTCGGCATCGCCTTGCCGATCCGCTGCCAGCGGCCCTCGGGCCGTTCCATGCGGTAGATGCCGCAGTGATTCTGCTGGTAGAGCCGCTCGGGCCGCAGCGGATGCAGCCGCATGCAATGCACATCGTGCCCGTATTCGGGCGCCGGACCCGGAATGAAATCGGCGGCGCAGTCCCGGTTGAGCGGGCGCCAGTCGCGGCCGCCGTCGGTCGACTCGAACGCGCCGCCGATCGACATGCCGATGTACAGGTGCCGTGGCTCGCGCGGGTCGATATTGATCGAGTGCAGCGTCGCGCCGTCGGGCGGCGCCTCCTGCTCGCCGCCGACCCATTGCGTGCGCATCGGGTGCGCATTGAATCCGGCGACGCCTTCCCAGGTTTCGCCGCCGTCTTCGCTCCGAAAAAGGCCCTGCGGCGAGGTGCCGGCATACCAGACGCCGGGCTGGCTGGCGTGTCCCGGCTGCAGCCAGAACACGTGACCGACGCTCAAGCCTTTTTCGCCCGGCGCGGCCTTCGGAAAAGCGGGCGGGCGCGCGGCTTCGCGCCAGCTGCGCCCGAAGTCGCGCGAGCGGAAAACGGTCGGCCCCAGGTGCCCGGCACGCGCCGCGCACAGCAGCGTTCGCCCGTCGCGCGGATCGAGCACCAGGTGATTCACGATCTGTCCCAGAAAGTGCGGCCCGCCGATCTGCCAGCGGCGCCGCGCCGCGTCCGCGCGCAGCGTGAAAGCGCCCTTGCGGGTACCGACGAACAGCATCACCGCTGCGGCGCGCCGGCTCCCCGTTCGTTTCGCTGCGGACCTCGCGTTCGGTGCCATGCTTGCTCCTTCTCCGTGCGGCGTGCAATCATGCCTTCAAATGCAGCCGACGCTCAAGGGAAAGACGCTTTTCATCACCGGCGCAAGCCGCGGCATCGGGCTCGCGATTGCGCTGCGCGCGGCCAAAGACGGCGCCAACGTCGTGGTCGCGGCCAAGACCACCGAACCGCACCCCAAGCTGCCGGGCACGATCTACACGGCGGCGAAGGAGATCGAGGCCGCGGGCGGACGGGCGCTGCCGCACGTGCTCGACGTCCGGTTCGAGGACCAGGTCGCGGCGGCGGTGGCGCGCGCGGTCGAAGCGTTCGGCGGTATCGACATCCTGGTCAACAACGCGAGCGCGATCAGCCTCACCGGCACCGAGGCGACCGACATGAAGCGCTACGACCTGATGCACGGCATCAATACGCGCGGCACGTTCCTGTGTTCCAAGCACTGCATCCCGCACCTGCGCAAGGCGGAGAACCCGCACGTGCTCAACATCTCGCCGCCGCTCGACATGGAAGAGCGCTGGTTTGCGCCGCACGTGGCCTATACATTGGCGAAATTCGGCATGAGCCTGTGCGTGCTCGGCATGGCGGCCGAATTCCGCGCCGCCGGCATCGCCTTCAATGCCCTGTGGCCGATGACCACCATCGACACCGCCGCGGTGCGAAACGTGGTCGGCGGCGCGGCGCTCGCGAGCCGCAGCCGCACGCCGCAGATCATGGCCGATGCCGCCCACCTCATCCTCACCAAGCCGAGCCGGTCCTTCAGCGGCAATTTCTGCGTCGACGAAGCGCTGCTCCGCGAGCACGGCGTCACCGAGTTCGAGCGCTACCTGGTCACCCCCGGCTGCACCCCGCAGCGCGATTTTTTCGTCTAGGCGGCGCGGCGCAGGCAGAGAACGGCGTTGCCGCTGCCGGAGCTTTGCGCGTACCCGCCGTACATCGCGGGCGCGAGCGCCTCGCCCTCGGCAGCGAGCGCCTCGGCGCAGCCGAGCATAGTCGCAAGCACCCGGCCGCCCATCTCGGCGACCGCCTCGCGGCTGAAGGCGGGCAGCCCCTCGATCAACTCGCGCACGCGCCCGGCCTTGTAGGCTTCGATGAAGCGCTGGTCGAGCGCGATTCGCTCGGGCGTGGGCATGTGGTGGCGGCCGCGCACCAGCGCGTGGCTGAGCGCGGTGCTGGCGACGAACACCGCGCGCCGGCCGAGGCGCTTTGCCACCGCGTGCACCGCGGCGCCCGCGCGGCGGCACTCTTCGAGGTCGGCCATCAGTACCGAGGGGATGCCGACCACCGCGAGTTCGGCCCTGGGATCGAGGTGCGAAAGCGGCACGAACGTTCCGTAATCCCAGCTGTAGTGCGGGCTGTCGTTTCGTTCCGCCGGGATGCCGGCGCGCTTCCACTCGGCGACCAGTTCGCCCGCGAATTCGGCATCCCCGCGATAGCGGTACGGCATGCCCGGCACGAGGTCGGGAGCTTCATCGGCGACGCAGATACCATGGTGCTCGGGCTGGCAGGTGGCAAACCAGTTGAACGTCGACACCCAGTGCGTCGAGGCGATCACCCACAGCTCGGGACGCAAGGCGCGCAGCTCTTCGCCGAGGCGGCGTTCGCCCTCGATCAGCGTTTTCTGGAAATCGGGAGTGATTTCGCTGCGCGACAGGGTCGGCACGTGCGCCACCGTCGCCACCGCGAGGATGCCGGTCGTCATGTCAAGTCTCCGCGTCGGGTTGCCGGGAGGGCTGCGCGCGCTCGAACGCATCGAGCTTCATGCACTCCTCGAACACGCGCATCAGCGTCGGGTAGGGCGCGGTGTCGCAGCGGTAACGCTGGGCGTTGAACACCTGGGGGACCGTGCAGCAGTCGGCGAGCGTGGGCCGATCGCCGTGGCAAAACCTGCCCGGCGCGCGCACGAGCTCCGCCTCCAGTTTCGTCAGCCCGTCGGCGATCCAATGCCGGTACCACGCGTTCACCTGCTCTTCGCTCTGGCCGAGCTCCTTGCGCAGGTAGGTGAGCGCGCGCAGGTTGTTGAGCGGGTGGATTTCGCACGCCACGAGCAATGCGAGACTTCGCACCCGCGCGCGAGCGGCCGCGTCCTTCGGCAGAAGCGGCGGTTCCGGATGCGTCTCCTCGAGGTATTCGAGGATCGCGAGCGACTGGGTGAGCAGGCGGTCATCGTCGGCGAGCGCCGGCACGAGCCCCTGCGGATTGAGCGCGAGGTACTCGCTCGTGCGATGCTCGCCTTTCGCCAGATGCACGAACACCGGCTCGTAGGCGAGCCCCTTGAGGTTGAGCGCGATTCGCACCCGGAACGCGGCCGAGCTGCGGAAGTAGGTGTAGAGCCGGATCACAGCGGCGCGACGATCCGCACTCGGAGTTCGCCCACCCCGTCGACGCCGGCATGCAGTTCATCGCCCGGTTTGAGCGGCCCCACACCCGCGGGCGTGCCGCTGAAGATCACGTCGCCCGGCTCGAGCGTGTAGTACTGCGAGAGATATTCGATCTGCTCGGGCACCGACCAGATCATGTCAGCGAGATCCGCGCGTTGCCGTTCCTTGCCGTTTACCGTGAGCCACACCGCGCCTTTGGCGGGATGGCCGATCCGGGCGGCTGGCGCAAGCGCGCTGCACGGCGCCGCTTCGTCGAAATCCTTGCCGAAATCCCAGGGGCGACCCTTGTCCTTGCCGATCTGCTGCAGGTCGCGGCGCGTCATGTCCACTCCCACCGCGTAGCCGAATACGTGGCTGTTGGCGTCCCTGGCAGCGATCCGCCGTCCCTGCCGGGCGATGGCAACCACCATCTCGGTCTCGTAGTGCAGATTCGAAGTCATCGGCGGATAGTGCACGTCGCCCCCGAGCGGCACCAGCGCGTGCGCCGACTTGAGGAAAAAGAACGGTTGCTCGCGCCCGTCGCCGCCCATCTCCTTCTGGTGCTCGACGTAGTTGCGGCCGACGCAGAAGATGCGGCGCACGGGGAACAGCTCGGTTGCGCCGACGATCGGCAGCGCCGGCAGGGTCCAGGTCGGAATCGCGTAGCTCATGCAGTCCTTTCGCAGCGAAGAAGCGTGCGCGGCGCACCGCGTGGCAGGAGCGGATTTTATCCTCGGAAGCCGAGTTCGCGCTGCAGGATCTCGCGCAAGCGGAACCGCTGCACCTTGCCGGTGGCGGTGCGCGGAATCTCGGCGACGTTGCGCACCCACTTCGGCCGCTTGAAGCGCGGCAATTTCGCTTCGCAGGCGCGCTCGGCCGCGGCAAGCGCCTGCTGCGGATCGCCGCGCGGCGCAACGAACAGCGCGAGCCGGTCGAAACCGTCCTCGTCCACGATCGGAACGCAGGCCGCCTCGCCGATCAGCGGCTCGCCCGCCACGGCCTCCTCGATGTCGCCGGGCTGCACGAATTGCCCCGCGATCTTCACCATTTCGTCGCTGCGGCCCTGGTGCGTGTACAGCCCGTTCGCATCGCGCACGAACATGTCATGGGTGCAGAACCAGCCGTCGCGAAACTGCGCCTGCGTCTGCTCCGGCCGGTTGGCGTAGCCGAGCGCGAGCGCCGGGTGCCTGACCCACAGCACCGCCGGCTCGCCCGGTGCCGGCTCGGCGCCGCCGCTCGTCTGCAGGCGGACCTCGACCCCGGCAAGCGGCCTGCCGGGACGCGCCGCGCCGGGGAGCCCGCGCGGCGTCACCATGCAGACGCAGAACGTCTCCGACATGCCGTAGATGGAGAACATCTCGCCGCCGGTCGCCTCGCGCCAGCGCTCGACCAGCCGCTCGGGCAGCCGCTCGCCGCCCGAGAGAAAGTAGCGCACCGCGCGAAACGGCTCCAGTTCCCGATCGGGAAGCGCGGCGAGCCGCCGGTAGAACGAGGGCACGGTGGCGAACACCGCGGGGCGCTCGCGCGCCACGATCGCGCACACGTCGCCGATTTCGGGCCACTCCGGATGCAGTACGCTCGTCAGTCCGTGCGCGAGCGATCCGAGCAGGCCGTGGTCGAGCGCGTAGGCGAAGAACAGCTTCGAAGTGACGAACACTTTCGCTCCGGGCGCAAGCTCGAGCGTCTCGGCGAACACCTGTCCGGCCGGAAGCACGTCCTTGTGCGAGTGGATGATGCCCTTCGGTTTGCCGGTGGTGCCCGAGGAGTACAGCCAGAATGCCGGGTCCTCGGGTTGCACGTCATGGGCCGCGGCCTCGCGTTGGACTCGCGCGAGCACTCCCCGCCAGGTTGCGGCGCCCGCGGGCGCATCGTCTCCCGCGACCGCGAGCACCCCGAGGCGCGCAAATTCCGCCGCCAGGTCCGGCCGCGCGCGCACGAACACGTCCTCGACGACGCTCAGGCGCGCGCCGCTGTCGGCGCAGATGTAGCGGTATTCCTGTTCCGAGAGCTTGGTATTGAGTCCGATCGCAACCGCCCCGGCGCGCACCGCGCCGAGCCAGGCGATGACGTATTCGAGCGTGTCGCGAAGCAGCAGCAGCACGCGATCGCCCGGGCGGACGCCGAGCGCGGCGTACGCGGCCGCCGCGCGCGCAACGCGCGCGGCAAGCGCGCCGAAGGTGACCGACTCGGTGCCGCAGAGGAACGCAACGCGGCGGCCATGGCGCGCCAGCGCAGCCGGGCCGAGAAGATGCTCGGCCGCGTTCACGCCGCGCGCCTCCGCCGGCGCGCGGCGCAATGAGCAGGCAGCGCGGGACGCTGCAGTTTCGCGGCACACTCCATCACGAATCGGTTCCCAGAATAATCCATGCACCGGGCGATGGACAGGATCTTCACGCGCGGTGGCGGTTGCGCAAGCGCAGCGCAATGCCTACGATGCTAACCCGGTTCGTTGGGGGTACCAATTGTTTGAAATCAAAACAAGATGAGCGGTAGCAGCGCGAGGCGCGCCGAGGCGCGCCTCGACCCCGGCCCGTTGCCGGAGCTGATCGGCTACCGGCTGCGGCTTGCCCAGCAGAGCGTGTTCCGCGATTTCGCGGCAAGCGTGCCGGGGCTCTCGCCCGGGCGCATCGGCATGCTGCTCCTCGTCGAGGCCAATCCCGGCGTGACCCAGAGCCGGCTCGCGCACGCCGTTCACCGCGACCGCTCGACCATGGTGGGCGTACTGGATCAGCTCGAGGCGCGCGGCCTGATCGAGCGCAAGCGGGGCGAGGACCGGCGCACCAACGGCCTGTGGCTCACGCGCGCCGGCCGCACGCTGCTCGCGCGCGCCAAGCGCGCGATCGCGATCCACGAGCGGCGCATCGCGGCGCGCCTTTCGCCCGCGGAGCGGGCGAAGCTGCTCGAACTGCTCGAGCGGATCGCGGCCTGAGCGGCGCGGCTCGCGTGCTAGACTGGCCGCGGCCATGATCGAGAAGCGCCTGCTCGACGAACTGGGCTCCCGTCTCGACGAGGCGGTCCGTTCCTCGCCCGTCGAGGACCTGGAGCGCAACCTGCGCGCGCTCGTCGTCGCCTTTTTCGACCGCTTCGACCTGGTCGCGCGCGAGGACTTCGAGGTGCAGAAGAAGCTCCTTGCGCGCGCGCAGGAAAAGCTCGCCGCGCTCGAGGCGCGCATCGCCGAGCTCGAAGCGCGCGGCGGCGGCGACCGCGCCGCGTAAACCGCCCCGCCCCGCTGCGCGTTTTCCCCTGCAAGGGAATCCGATGCCGCTTGCCAGCGTGGCGAGCCGAGCGCTCGCGGGAGTCGCTGCGCCCGAGGTGACCGTCGAAGTTCATCTCGGGCCGGGCTTGCCTGCGTTCAGCATCGTGGGCCTGCCCGATGCCGAGGTGCGCGAGGCCAAGGACCGGGTGCGTGCCGCGCTCAACCATGCGCGCTTCGAATTTCCCGCGCGCCGCATCACCGTGAACCTCGCGCCGGCCGACCTGCCGAAGGATTCGAGCCGCTTCGACCTGCCGATCGCGCTCGGCATCCTCGCGGCGAGCGGGCAACTGAAGAGCGCCGCGCTCGAAGGGCACGAATTCGCCGGCGAGCTTTCGCTCACGGGCGAATTGCGCCCGGTGCGCGGCGCCCTGGTGATGGCGCTCGGCGCGGGCGCCCGCGGCCGCTCGTTCGTGCTTCCGGCGCAGTGCGCGGCGCAAGCGGCGCTTGCCGAGCGCGCGCGCATCCTGCCCGCGGCGAGCCTGCTCGAAGTGTGCGCGCACCTCGCGGGCGAAGCGCCGCTCGCGCCGTATCGCGACGGCGCGCAGCGGATCGCCGCGCGCTACGCGGATCTGGCGGACGTGAAGGGTCAGGCGCAGGCGAAGCGCGCGCTCGAAGTGGCGGCGGCGGGCGGACACGCCATCCTTCTCATCGGCCCGCCCGGGACCGGAAAATCGATGCTCGCTGCGCGCCTGCCCGGAATCCTTGCCGAGATGACCACGGCCGAGGCGCTGGAGACGGCCAAGGTGTATTCCGCTTCCTACCTCGGATTCGACGCCGCGCGCTGGGGGCAGCGACCGTTCCGCGCCCCGCATCACAGCGCCTCGAGCGCCGCGCTCATCGGCGGCGGCGTGCCGCCCCGGCCGGGTGAAGTCTCGCTCGCGCACCACGGCGTGCTGTTTCTCGATGAGCTGCCCGAATTCCCGCGCGATGCGCTGGAAGCGATGCGCGAGCCGCTCGAATCGGGCACGATCGCGATCGCGCGCGCCGCGCGCCAGGCGCAGTTTCCGGCGCGCTTCCAGCTCGTCGCGGCGATGAATCCCTGCCCCTGCGGCCACCTGGGGGACGCCTCGGGCCGCTGCCGCTGCACGCCCGACCAGGTTGCGCGCTACCGCAGCCGGGTTTCGGGCCCGCTCTTGGATCGCATCGACCTCAAGGTGGAGGTGCCGCGGCCGCGCGAAGCGGAGATGACCGCGGCGGCCGAAGCCGAATCCTCGGCGGCGGTGCGCGCGCGGGTGTGCGCGGCGCGCGCGCGCCAGCTCGCGCGCCAGGGGAAGCCGAACGCATGGCTCGAGGCGCGCGAGACCGAGCGCAACTGCGTGCCGGACGCCTCGGCGGCGCGGCTCCTCAAGGAGGCGATCGCGCGGCTTGCGCTCTCGGCGCGGGCCTATCACCGGGTGCTGCGCGTGGCGCGCTCGATCGCCGATCTCGCCGCCGCGGAGGCGATCGGCGCGCCGTACATTGCCGAGGCGATCCAGTACCGGCGGCTGGATGCGAGTTTTTGAGCCTCTGCTAGAGTCTGCGGCCGATGGCGACCTATGCGCTCGGCGACGTGCAGGGCTGTTACGAGGAATTGCAGGCGCTGCTCGCGCGCGTCGGTTTCGAGCGCGGGCGCGACCGGCTGTGGTTCGTCGGCGACCTGGTGAACCGCGGGCCGAAATCGCTCGAGGTGCTGCGCTTCGTGCGCTCGCTCGGCGAAGACGCGATCGTGGTGCTCGGAAACCATGACCTGCACTTGCTCGCCGCCGCCGAAGGCGTGGCGCGTGCCCGGAAGGAAGACACGTTCGGCGACGTTCTGGCGGCGCCGGACCGAAACGAGCTGCTCGATTGGTTGCGCGGCCGGTCGATGATGCACGCCGAGGGCCGCTACGCACTGGTGCATGCCGGGCTGCTGCCGCAATGGAGCGTGCTTGAAGCGCTGCGGCTTGCGCGCGCGCTTGAAGCGGTGCTGCGTTCTGCGAGCTATCGCGAATTCCTCACCCGCATGTACGGCGCCCGGCCGGCGCGCTGGGACGAGCGGCTCGAGGGCCACGACCGGCTGCGCGCGATCGTGAACGCGATGACCCGCCTGCGATTCTGCACCGCTGAGGGCGCCATGGATTTTCACGTCAAGAGCGAGCAGGCGCCCGCCGGCTACCTGCCGTGGTTCGAGGCGCGACCGGTGCGCGACGAGCCTGCGATCGTGTGCGGACACTGGTCCGCGCTCGGCCTGAAGCTCAGCGAGCGCTTTGCGCTCCTCGATTCGGGCTGCGTCTGGGGTGGTGCGCTGAGCGCGCTGCGGCTTGAAGACCGGTGGCTCGCGCAGGTACCCTGCTCCGGCTACCAAACGATCGGGGAGGAAGCATGAACGATTGCGTGTTCTGCAGGATCATCGCCGGCCAGATTCCATCGACCCGGGTGTACGAGGACGAGCATACGCTCGCTTTCATGGACATCGGCCAGGTGAATCCCGGCCACGTCCTTGTCGCAGTCAAGCAGCACGCCGAGAACCTCTACGCGCTCGAAGAGGCGCAGGCCGCCGCGGTGGCGCGCGCGAGTGTGCGCGTTGCCCGCGCGATCGGCGCCGCGTTCTCTCCGCCGGGGCTCTCCGTTTACCAGGCAAACGGCAAGCCCGCCGGGCAAACGGTCTTTCACTACCACGTGCACCTGCTGCCGCGCCACGAGGGCGACGGCATGGAACTCACCTGGCCGGTGAAAAACCCGCCGCGCGAGAAACTCGAGGAATACGCCGCACGGATCCGCGATCGGCTGGCGTAGGCCGGGCGAGCGAACTAATTCCAGGGTGAATAGCCGAATGCCTGGCGGAAGCGGGCTTCGATTTCGCCGCGCGCGGCACGATGGTTCTGCGCCCCGCGCTGCGCGATCTTGATCGCCCCCATCACCGCGCCCAGCCGCCCGGTGCTCGGCCAGTCCCAGCCGTGCGCGATGCCGTACAGGAGCCCGGCGCGGTAGGCATCGCCGCAGCCGGTCGGGTCGAGCACTGCGTCCGCCTTGACGCAGGGAATCTCGTGGCGCGCGCCGTCGGCGAACACCACCGAACCGTGCGCGCCCATGGTCGCGGCGAGCGCCTTCAGCGCGCGCGCGAGCTGCTCGAGGCCCTGGCCGGTCTTTTCTTCGAGGAGCTTGCCTTCGTAGTCGTTCACCGCGAGGTAATCGGCGAGGTGCACCATTTCGAGCAGCTCCTCGCGCGCGAACATCGGCAGTCCCTGGCCCGGATCGAACAGGAACGGAATGCCGTGCGCCGCGCACTCGCGCGCGTGCTCCAGCATCCCCTCCTTGCCGTCCGGGCCGATGATGGCGAGCCCCGCGCCGAGCGTCGCGCTGACGTGGTTCTCATGCGAAAAGTTCATCGCGCCGGGGTGAAAGGCGGTGATCTGGTTATCGTCGAGATCGGTGGTGATGAACGCCTGGGCGGTGAACTGCCCGGGAATGCGCCGCAGCAGCTCGCGCGGGATCGCGAGCTCGTCCAGGCGCTCGAGATACGGGCGGATGTCCTCTCCCACGGTCGCCATGACGAGCGGTTCGGCCTCCAGGAGCCTCAGGTTGTAGCCGATGTTGCCCGCCGTGCCGCCGTACTCGCGGCGCATCTCGGGGGTGAGAAAGCACACGTTGAGGATGTGGAGCTGGTCGGCGAGCAGGTGGTCGCGGAAGCGGCCCGGGAACACCATGATCGTGTCGTACGCAATCGAGCCGGTGACGAGAATTTTCATTCTAGGGATAGAACAGGTACAGGCGATAGCCGACCGCAGGCAGCGCGCCGGTGTCGAAATGAAGGCGTACCGACGTTTCGGCGCCCGCCGCGATGCCCGCGCCGGCCGCCGCGCGCGCCGCTCCAGGCAGGTATTCCCCGGGCGCAAGCACCCGCCGCGCCACTGCCTGGTCGCGCTCGTCGGTAAGCGTGAGTTCGAGCGCCGGGTACTCCTGCGCGAACGGCGCCCGATTGTTGATCACCGCATTGAGCACGATCACGCCCTCGTGCCGGTTGTCGGATTCCAGGTCCGACGAATCGATCGACATGAGGTCGGGCCGGCGCGGCAGGCGCAGCGCGCAGCCGAGCGCTTCGCAGGCCGCCTCGAGCGGCGCGCGCGCTTCGGGAAACAGCACCGCAAGCTCGGTGCGGTAATGCAAGGCGAGCTGCAGCCCGAATGCGAGGACCGCGGCGAGCGAGGCAATCAGCCAGGCCGCCCGGCCGCGCGGCGGCGGCGCCTCGCGCAGGAAATCGGGCTCTGCTCTGTGCAGGTCGTCGAGCGCAACCGCGGCGGTCCCTTCCGGCGGGCTCGGTTCGAACAGCGCCAACTGCGGCGAGGGCTCGGAGTCGGGCGTCGAGGCGCCGCCGACTTCTTCGACGAGGCTGCCGACGCCGTCAAACACCGCGGCGCACTGGCCGCAGCGCACCTTGCCTCCCCGCAGCGCCAATTGCGCCGATTGCACGCGGAAGGTCGTGCCACAGGAGGGGCAGCGCGTCACAAGGCTCATCGGCGACGTCCCGCGACGAGCGCCCATCCCTCCTCCACGCGCTCGACCTCGAGCGCAAATGCGAAGGTGTAGGCATCGATCAGCGCGGCGGCCTGGTTCTCGAGGACTCCCGAAAGCGCGATGCGCGCGCCGCGACGGGCGCGCGCAGCGAAAAGCGGTGCCAGTGCGGCGAGCGGCGCGGCAAGGATGTTGGCCGCGATCAGGTCAAACGTTCCTTGCGGCAGCGTTGCGGGCGCCGCCACCTCGAGGGCGAGCCCGTTCGCCGCGGCGTTTGCGCGGCTCGTTGCGAGCGCTTGCGGATCCTGATCGATCGCCACGACTTCCCTGGCGCCGAGTTTCGCCGCAGCGAGCGCGAGGATGCCCGAGCCGCATCCGTAATCGAGCACGCGCGCGCCGCCCAGCGAAGGTGCGCGATCGTCCTTGCCATCGCCGAGCGTTCGCTCGAGCCATTCGAGCACGAGCCGAGTCGAGGGGTGAGACCCGGTACCGAAGGCGAGTCCCGGGTCGAGCCGGATGACGATCGCATCCTCGGCGGCGGGCGGCGCGCACCAGCTCGGTACGATCCACAGGCGCCTGCCGACGCGTTGCGGCGCGAACTGCGCTTGGGCGCGCCTCACCCAATCTTCTTCTTCGATCCGGTCCAGCGCGTAGGGCGGCGCTGCCTCGAGCCCGATCGCCTGCGCGGCGGCACCGAGCAGCGCGGCCGGATCGGTTTGCGGCGTCACTAGCGCAGTGAGCCGGTTGCGCGGCCACGCGCCGCGCCCGCCGGGGCCGGTCTCGTCGTACACCGGTTGCTCGCGCCCCGTTGCGCGGTCGGCGTCTTCGATCGTGACCGAGTGCGCGCCCAGTTCGAGCAGCGCGTCCGAGAACGCACCGGCCTGCGGCGCGTCGAGGTCGAATTGGAGCGCGAGCCAGACCATCAGCGCGGCGATTTCGAGCCCTGGGCGAGTTTCTGCTCGAGGTAGTGAACCGAAGTGCCGCCGCGCAGGAAGCGGCTGTCGTGCAGCAGCTCGAGGTGCAGCGGAATATTGGTCTGGATTCCCTCCACCACCATCTCGGAGAGCGCGATGCGCATGCGCCGCACTGCCTGGTCGCGCGTCGCGCCGTAGGCGATCACCTTGCCGATCAGCGAGTCGTAGTACGGAGGCACCGTGTAGCCGGCATAGACGTGCGAGTCGACCCGGATGCCGGGCCCGCCGGGCGGGTGGTAGGAGGAGATTTTGCCCGGCGAGGGCGTGAACTTGTAGGGATCCTCGGCGTTGATGCGGCACTCGATGGCGTGGCCGCGCAGCACGACCTCCTTTTGCTTGAACGGCAGCTTCTCGCCGGCCGCCACGCGGATCTGCAGCTGCACCAGATCGACACCGGTGATCATCTCCGTCACCGGGTGCTCGACCTGAATGCGCGTGTTCATTTCGATGAAGTGGAAATCCCCGTCCTGGTACAGGAACTCGAACGTGCCGGCGCCCCGGTAGCCGATCCTGCGGCAGGCCTCCGCGCAGCGCTCGCCGATCCGATCGCGCAGCTTTTCCGTCAGCTCCGGCGCCGGCGCCTCCTCGAGGACCTTCTGGTGGCGGCGCTGCATCGAGCAGTCCCGCTCGCCCAGGAAGAGCGCATTCTTGTGTTCGTCGGCAAGCACCTGGATCTCGATGTGGCGCGGATTCTCCATGTACTTCTCCATGTAGACCGTGCCGTTGGCGAACGCGGCGTGCGCCTCGGCGCGCGTCATGGCCACGGCATTGAGCAGCGCCGCCTCGGTGTGGACCACGCGCATGCCGCGCCCGCCGCCGCCGCCTGCGGCCTTGATGATCACCGGGTAGCCGATCTTGCGCGCCAGGCGCACGATCTCCCTGGAGTCCTCGGGCAGCGCCCCGTCGGAGCCGGGAACGCAGGGAATGCCCGCCTTCAGCATCGCCTGCTTGGCGCTCACCTTGTCGCCCATGAGGCGGACGTTCTCCGGGCGCGGTCCGATGAATACAAAGCCCGAACGCTCGACCTTCTCGGCGAAATCGGCGTTCTCGGAAAGAAAGCCGTAGCCGGGATGGATCGCCTCGGCATCGGTCACCTCCGCCGCGCTGATGATCGAGGGGATGTTCAGGTAGCTTGCCGCGGCGGGCGCCGGGCCGATACAGACCGACTCGTCGGCGAGCTTGACGTATTTCGCCTCGGTGTCGGCCTCCGAATGGACCACCACGGTGCGGATTCCGAGCTCGCGGCAGGCGCGCTGGATGCGCAACGCGATTTCGCCGCGGTTGGCGATCAGGATCTTCTCGAACATCGGTCCGCCCTAGCCGATCAGGAACAGCGGCTGGCCATACTCGACCGGCTGTCCGTTTTCGACCAGGATCGCCTTCACCACGCCGCCCACCTCGGTCTCGATTTCGTTCATCAGCTTCATCGCCTCGATGATGCAGACCGTCTCGCCCTTGGCGACCGCCTGCCCGACCTCGACGAACGGTTTCGCTTCCGGCGAAGGGGCGCGGTAGAACGTGCCGACCATGGGCGCCTTGACCGTGTGCGCCTCGGGCTGGGTCTCTGCGCCGGCGGCCGGCGCGGCGGCAGCACGGGCGGGCATCGCCGCAGGCAGGGCGCCTGCCGCCTGCGCTACGGGTGCTTCGGCCGCCGCGGCGGGCGTCGCGCCGGCGCCGCCCTTCACGATCTTGACCTTTTCCTCGCCTTCGGTGATCTCCAGTTCGGCGATGCCGGATTCCTGGACCAGGTCGATCAGCTTCTTCAGCTTGCGCAAATCCATCGGGTTGCCTCCCCTGCGGCAGCGGCTGCCGCATTCCGCCGCCTACGACTTTGCGAGTGCGTAGGTGAGCGCCAGTTCGTACCCCAGGCTGCCGAGTCCGCAGATCGTCCCCACCGCAATGTCGGAGAAGAACGACTGCCGCCGGAAGTGCTCGCGAGCGTGGATGTTGGACAGGTGCACTTCGACGAAAGGAATCCGCACCGCGACGAGCGCGTCGCGCAGCGCGATGCTGGTATGGGTATAGCCGCCCGGATTGAGGATGATGAAACGCACTGCCTCGCGCCCGGCGCGCTGGACCCGCTCGACGAGTTCGCCTTCGTGGTTGCTCTGAAAGCTTTGCAATGTGACGCCCGCAGCGGCGGCGATCGCCTGCAGCCGCCGCTCGATCTGGGCGAGCGTTTCGCGGCCGTAGACCTTCGGCTCGCGCGTACCGAGCAGATTCAGGTTGGGGCCGTTCAGAACCAGGATGGCGCGCTGCGCCCTGCGTTTCGTTTTAGCCATTTTTCACTGCAGAACGGCGCATTTTAGCGAGTTTTGCCGCTTATTCCTTGAGCATTGCGGCCAGCGACTGCTCCAGTTCGGGCCGGTTTAGGGCGCCCAGCTTGCGTTTCGCCACTCCGCCCTTGCGGTCCAGAAAGACGGTGAAAGGCAGCCCGCCCGCCTTGTTGCCAAGTCGGCGCATCAGTTCGATTCCCGCCGCATCGGCCACGAGAACCGGGTAGGGTATTTTGATTTTTCTTGTAAATTCGGCGACGTTCACCTGTTTATCGATGGCGATACCTACAATTTCCACTCCTGCCGCGAGGTGCTTTTTTCGTACTTCGACAAGGATCGGGATCTCTTCGATGCAGGGCGGGCACCAGGTCGCCCAGAAATTCACCACCATGACCCTGCCCTGCCAATCGGCCAGCCGGCGCGGCGTTCCGGTGAGATCCGGATAAACAGCCGTTTGCAGCGCCGCGGCGCTTTCGGCGCTCTCGTCGAACAGTCTGGGTGCGGCGAGAAAACCGGCCGCCGCGGCCGCAGCCGCCACGCCCCCCAGAAGCAGCGCTTCACGCCGGCGAAGCGTCATCGTGAGCGGCGACGAGTGCGCCGACTTCGGCGATGCCGGCGCGCTCCGCGACCCGCCCGGCAAGCGAAGTCTTGAGTGCCAGGCGCTCGTCGCGCCGGTCGAACACCGCGAGCCTGAGCGGGGCACCGCGCCAATCGAGCGAGAGCACTGCGACCGCGCGGGCGCGATCCCCCGAATAGCGCCGTACCTCGTAGGTCGAATAGTGGATGTTGCGGTTCAGAAGGTAGAGTTCCACTTCCTTCGAGCTTTCCGGAAAAAGCTGCAGCTCGATCTGGGCGTACGGACCGGCGATTCCCTTGAGCACCGGGCCGGTGAGGTAGGGATGGAATTGCTCGAGCGCGCGCATCGCATCGAGCGCGATCCGGCGCAGCTCGGCGGTCCGCGCCGGGTGCTCCTCGCTCTGGTAGAGCGAGCGGTAGGCGCGCAACTGCGCCTCGACCTCTTCATTGCGCGGCAGGGCGATACCTTCCGGAAGGCCGAGCCGGCGTGCGGCCCTGCGCTTGGCGAGCGAAAAGTCGTCGACCCCGTCCTCGGCCATGATGCGCGCGGCCGCCGCCGCAATGCGCGATCGAATGCCGCCCGGCGCTGCACCTTTGCGACCCATATCCCGGTGTTCCCCGCTCTGTGGCCGGCCGATCATAGCGCAGGGCCTCGCGTACAATCGCCGCCTTTTCGCTGAGTTCGTCTCGGTGCACCTCCACATCCTCGGCATCTGCGGCACGTTCATGGGCGGCCTCGCCGCGATTGCACGCGAGGCCGGCCACCGGGTGAGCGGGTGCGACGCGAACGTGTATCCGCCGATGAGCGAGCAGCTCGCCGCCCTGGGGATCGAACTGATCGAGGGCTACGGCGAGGAGCAGCTTGCACTGCACGCGGACCAATGGGTCGTGGGCAACGTTATCAGCCGGGGTAATCCGCTGGCCGAAGCGCTGCTCGACCAGGGCGCCCGCCTGCAGTCGGGCCCGCAATGGCTGAGCGATCACATTCTCTCCGGAAAGCGAGTGCTCGCTGTTGCAGGAACTCACGGAAAGACTTCCACTTCCGCCATGCTGGCGTGGATTTTGGAGTGTGCAGGCAGGAGCCCGGGGTTCCTCATCGGTGGGGTGCCGACCAACTTCCCGGCCTCTGCACGCCTCAGCGCTTCGGATCACTTCGTCATCGAGGCCGACGAGTACGACACGGCCTTTTTCGACAAGCGATCGAAGTTCGTTCATTACTGGCCAAGGACTGCAGTAATCAACAACATTGAATTCGATCATGCAGACATCTTCTCCGATCTGGCCGAGATCGAACACCAATTTCACCATTTCGTGCGCACTGTCCCACGCTCAGGAAGGATCATCGTCAACGGTCGCGACGAGAGTATTAAGCGAGTGCTCACATTTGGATCCTGGGCGTCGAGAGAGGAATTCGGCGTGGCTTCCGGCTGGTCGGCGGGTTCACCCGATGCGAGGGGCGGATTCGATGTCGCGCTGCAGGGAAAGGTGCTGGGTCATCTGGATTGGGGGCTCACCGGTGAACACGACCGGATGAACGCGCTTGCCGCGATCGCTGCGGCGCGCGATGCCGGCGTCGAGCCCGCTGTGGCGTTCGAGGCCCTCGGTTCCTACCGCGGCGTACGGCGCCGCATGGAATGGCTCGGCTCGGCCAACGGTATCGCGGTGTATGACGATTTTGCGCACCACCCCACCGCGATCCGCGCCACGCTCCAGGGACTGCGCGCTCGGGTGGGCAATGGGCGCATCCACGCCGTACTCGAGCCGCGCTCGAACACGATGCGGCTCGGCACCATGAAAGAGGCACTGCCGCCGAGTCTCGCCGGGGCCGACTTCGTGTACCTCTATACGACGCAGCTCCAGTGGGATGCGGCGGCGGTGTTTCGTGCCGCCGGCCGGGCGGTGCACTGCGATGCGGATCTCGAATCGCTCGTCCGCGCGATCGCGCGCCGGGCGCGCGCGGGCGACCATGTGCTCGTCATGTCCAACGGCGCCTTCGGCGGCATCCACGCGAAGCTGCTCGCGCGCCTGGCCGCGCGCCCTGATCCAGATCAAGGCGCCTGAGCTCGCCTGCCCTAGCCTCGAAGTCGATCTTCGTCCGCCAGGCCGCGCACCGTGCACTTCATGCTGCTCATCTTCGTGTTTCTGCTCTGCGTCGTCGTGTGGGGATTCTTTCACTCCAATCCGCGCGGCGTGCCGCGCGGCAGGCTTCTCGCCCTCAACATCCTGATCCTTGCGCTCGCGACGCTCGCCGGCCTCGTCGTTGGCCTCGTGCTCTACGCCGACGCTTCGGTTGTCAAGGCGGGAGAGAAAGGGCTCGCCGTGTATCTCGCGATCATGGCCGGCGGCACCGCCTTTCTCATCCTCGTCGCCGCAGGCGGGATGCTTCGCAACCTGGTCGTGTTTCCTCTTTCCGCGCGCGCGCACCCAGCACCCGAGGCATAATCGCCGCCCACGGCCCGGGCCGCGATGATCCTCTACCTGCACGGCTTCAACAGCACCCCCGCTTCGCACAAGGCGCGTACGCTCAAGGCGTACATGGATTCGCGCGGGCTGGGAATGCAATTCGCCTGCCCCGCGCTGCCGCACCGCCCGGCCGAGGCGCTGCGCACGATCGAGGGCGAATTCGCGCGCTGCGGGGGCTCCGGGCTGACCCTGGTCGGAAGCTCGCTCGGGGGTTTTTATGCGATCCACTGCGCCGAAAAATACGCCTGTCGCGCGGTACTCATTCAGCCTGCGATCGCGCCGCATCTCGGCCTCGCGAGCATGCTCGGCCCGCAGCAGAACCTGCATACCGGCGAGCGCTACGAGCTGACCCGGGAGCATCTCGAGGGCTGGCGCGCGCTTGCCGTCGAGCGCGTCGATCCCGAGCGCTATCTGCTGCTGCTCGAGACCGGCGACGAGGTCCTCGACTGGCGCGAGGCGGCGCGCAAGTTCGAAGGCGCGCGCACCGCGATTCGCGACGGCGGCGACCACACGCTGCAGAGCTTCGCCGAACACATTCCCAGGATCCTCGCCTTCGCCGGCCTTTCGCGAGCGGCATGAACGTCCTGTACGAGGAGGAGGGCGAGTTCAGGGTCGGCGCCGTGCTCGCGCAGGCGGCGGCGTCGCTGCAGGTGGAAGCTCCGCACGGACGGCGCTCCAAGGTGAAACTGGCGAACGTCCTGCTGCGCTTCGAGCACCCCGCCGGCGCCGAACTGCTCGCCGAAGCGCAGCGCTACGCCGAGGGCCTGGATGTCGATTTCCTGTGGCAGTGCTGCGGCGCCGCCGAATTCGGTTTCGAGGATCTCGCGCGCGAGTACGTAGGCCGGCCCCCGACCCCGGTGGAGGGGGCAGGCGTGCTTCTCAAGCTGCACGCGGCGCCGATCTACTTCCACCGCCGCGGGCGCGGGCGTTACCAGGCGGCGCCCGAAGCCACGCTCAAGCTCGCGCTGGCAGGACTGGAAAAAAGGAAGCGCATCCAGGAACGGATCGCCGCCTGGAGCGAGGCGCTGGCGCGGTTCGAATGCCCGGCGGAAATCGCCGCGCTCAAGGACGAGCTGCTCTACGCGCCCGACCGCGCCAAGCCCGAGACCAAGGCCTTCGAGCAGGCGTGCGCGCGCACCGGCCTGAGCGCGGCGAAACTGTTCGAGCGCCTGGGGAAGCTTCCCGATTCGCATGCTTATCACCTGAATCGGTTCCTGCACGAGTTCTATCCGCAGGGGACCGGCTTCGCGCCGCATCCGGCGCCTGCCGCCGGTCCGGCGCTCGCGCGCGCCGAGGCACGCGCGTTCAGCCTGGACGATCTGGCGACGACCGAAATCGACGACGCCTTTTCGGTCGCGCGCGTCTCGAGCGACGCGCTGCGGGTCGGCATCCACATCGCGGCGCCCGCGCTCGGCATCGAAGCGGGCTCGCCGCTCGATGCGATCGCCCGCGAACGGCTGTCGACCGCCTACATGCCGGGGCAGAAGTTCACCATGCTGCCCGAGGATGTGGTGAGCGCCTATTCGCTCGATGCCGGCGCCGAGCGAGCGGTCGTCTCGCTTTACCTCGACGTGTCGGCCGGGGACCTCGCGGTGCGCGGGCGCCACACGCGCCTGGAACGGATCGCGATTGCGGCCAACCTGCGCCACTCGGAGGTCGAAGGGGCAAACGCGGCGTTCGCCGCGGACGCCCGGGCAGGCATCGAGTTCGAGGACGAGTTGCACCTGTTGTGGCGGCTCGCCGAGGCGCTGGAGCGCAGCCGCGGCAAGCCGGCCACCACCGAGGGCGCCATCGACTACGTATTCCGGATTGCCGACGGGCGCGTGCGGATCGAGCCGCGGCGGCGCGGGGCGCCGCTCGACAAGCTCGTGGCCGAGCTCATGATCATGGCCAACAGCACCTGGGGGGAATTCCTCGCCGAGCGCGACATCGCGGCGATCTACCGGGTGCAATCCTCGGGCAAAGTGCGCCTGAGCGTGCATCCGGAAGCGCACGGCGCTCTGGGGCTTTCGTGCTATGCGTGGATGACCTCGCCGCTGCGCCGCTACGTGGATCTGGTCAATCAGCGGCAGCTGGCGGCCGCGCTCACCGGGGCGCGGGCGCCTTTTTCCCGCAACTCGGACGCGCTGCTCTCGGCGCTGCGCGCCTTCGAAGTGAGCTCTGCACGCTACGACGAGCACCAGCGCGCCATGGAGAGCTACTGGTCGCTGCGCTGGCTGCTGCAGGAACAGGTCCGCGAGATCTCGGCCACGGTACTGCGCGAGAACGTGGTGCGGCTGGAGGGGCTGCCGCTGGCGACGCGCGTGTATTCGCTGCCCGAACTCGAACCGGGCACGCAGGTGCGGCTCGCGGTCGAGGAGGTCGACCTGATCGAACGAACCGTCCGCTGCACGTGGCGCGAGACCTTGGGCCGCGCGAGCGCCCTGGAGGCGGAGGCGGATTCCGGGCAGGCCGGACCCTAAGCGCATAAAATGGCGCCTGGACAAGACCTTGAGGCGATTTTGCAAGGTGCCGTCGCATTGAACGTGTGGCGCCCGGTGGAGGTCTGGGGCGCGCTCGATCGGCAGTCCCGGGTGCTCGCCGGGTCGGTGGCCGCATCGATCCTGCTGCACGCGATGCTGCTCGCCGTGCACTTCAAGTTTCCCGGCGCATTGCAGTGGAAGGCGCCAAACCTCCCGCTCGAAGTGATCCTCGTTAACGCCAAGACCCGCGAGGCGCCGGCGCGCGCCGAGGCGCTCGCGCAGGCGAACCTCGATGGCGGCGGCAACGTCGACGAGCGCCGGCGCGCCAAGGCGCCGCTTCCGCCCACCGAAGCGCGCGAGCCGGGCCGCCATCTCGCCGCAGCGCAGCGCAGCGTCCAGAAACTCGAAGTCGAGCAGCGCAAGCTTCTCGCGCAGGCCGAGGAGTCGCGCGAGCGCGTACCCGCACAGGCCCCGCCGCAGACGGCAGCGCCGCAACCGGAAGCCGAGGTGTCCGGGCGCGAACTGGCCGATCTGTCGCTTGCCGCGATGCGCCTGCAGGCGCAGATCGCGCGCCAGACCGAGGAGTACCAGAAACGCCCGCGCAAACGCTTCATCGGCGCGCGCGCGACCGAATACCGCTTCGCCCAGTACGAGGAGACCTGGCGGGAAAAGGTCGAGCGCGTCGGCACCCTCAATTACCCGGCCGAAGCGCGCGGCAAGCTCTACGGCAACCTGCGCCTCACGGTGACGCTGCGGCCGGACGGATCGATCGATGCCGTCGAGCTCGACCGCTCCTCGGGGCTCAAGGTGCTCGACGAGGCGGCGTTCCGGATCGTCAAGATGGCGGCACCGTTCGCCGCCTTTCCGCCCGAAATCCGCAAGGACACCGACCTGCTCGTCATCACCCGGACCTGGTTCTTCGCCCAAGGCGACAAGATCTGGACCGATTAGTCTTACTTCCCTAGGCGATGGCCGACCGCTATGCCGTGATCGGCAATCCGGTCGCGCACTCGAGCTCGCCCTGGATCCACGGCGAGTTCGCCCGCGCGACCGGACAGGACATCGCCTACCTCGCCATCGCGGCGCCGCGCGACGGATTCGCGCGCACGCTGGAGGAATTTCGCGCCGCAGGGGGCAGGGGCGCAAACGTGACGCTTCCGTTCAAGGAGGAAGCCTTCCGCCTCTGCACCGGACTCACGGCGCGCGCGCGCGCCGCGCAGGCGGTGAACACCCTGCTGCTGAGTGACGCCGGAGTGCATGGCGACAATACCGACGGCGCGGGCCTGGTGCGCGACCTGACGCAGAATCTGGCGCGCGCGATCCGGGGCGAGCGCGTCCTGCTGATGGGGGCGGGCGGGGCGGCACGCGGGGTGCTCGGCCCACTCCTCGAAGCGGGCGCGGCGAGTATCGTGCTTGCCAATCGGACCGTACCGAAAGCTGCCGAGCTCGTTGCCCGCTTTCCCGGGGCGCCGCTCCGCGCGTGCGGCTACGGGGCGCTCGCCGGAGAGTCCTTCGACCTCGTGATCAACGCCACTTCGGCGGGCCTTGCGGGTGCCGCGGTATCGCTGCCCGAGGGGCTTTTTCTCCCTGGGGCGCTCGCCTACGACATGCTCTACGGGCGCGATACCCCGTTCCTCGCCTTTGCGCGCGCCGCCGGCGCGCTCGCCTGCGACGGTACCGGCATGCTGGTCGAGCAGGCCGCCGAATCGTTCTTCGTCTGGCGCGGCGTGCGGCCGCGCACCGCTCCGGTGATCGCCGCCCTGCGCGCGCGCTGAGCGGCGCCCGCGTGGCAACCCGCATGCGACGCCCGGCCCGCCGGATCTGGAGAGCGTTCGGCTACGGGATCGGCGTGCTCGTGCTGGCGGCGCTCGCGCTGCAGCTCTGGTTCTATGCGCAGGTGCTGTGGTGGAGCACGCACCATGCCGCCCCGACCGCGTTCATGCAGGCGAGGCTCGAGCGGCTGCGCGCAAAAGACCCGCGCGCCACGCTCAAGCATCAATGGGTCGCGTACGCGCGCGTCTCGGTGCATCTCAAGCGCGCGGTGATCGCCGCCGAGGACGCCAAATTCGCCGGCCATGAGGGATTCGACTGGGAGGCGATCCAGAAGGCGATCGAGAAGAACGAGCGCAGGGGCAGGGTGGTGGCGGGCGCTTCGACCATCAGCCAGCAACTGGCGAAGAACCTGTTCCTGTCGGGCGAGCGCTCGTGGCTGCGCAAGGGCCAGGAAGCCGCGATCACCTGGATGATCGAATCGGCGATGACCAAGGCGCGCATCCTCGAGCTCTACCTGAACGTCGCCGAGTGGGGCGAGGACGTGTTCGGTGCGGAAGCTGCCGCGCGCCACCATTTCGGCGTCTCCGCGGCCTCGCTCGACGCGCCGCAGGCCGCCTGGCTCGCCGCGATCCTTCCGAGCCCGCGGCGCTACGAGCGCGGCCGCAGCACGCCGTATCTCGCCGCGCGCGTCGAGACGATCCTTGCGCGCATGAAGGCGGCCCGGGTTCCGTAGGCGCGCCGCGCCAAGCGCAGGCGGCGGCGCGCGCCGCCGCACTACAATGGCAACCCTCCGAGCGCGCGAGCCGCGCAGCGAGCCATGTCCGAGCGCCCGACGCGACTGGAAGTCGAAGACCTGCAGCAGAACCTGCGCGAAGTGCAAGACATTCTCGCGCAGCTGCGACCCGAGGACGACGCGGCCGAGCGTTCCGCGCCGCCCGCCGCGCTGCTCGCCGATCTGCGCGCCAAACTCGACCGGCTCCATCCGGCCGACATCGCCGTCGTGCTGGAAGCGTTGCCGTTCGAGGAGCGGCTCGTCGCCTGGGACCTGGTCAAGGCCGACCGCGACGGCGAAATCCTGCTCGAGGTGTCCGATGCGGTGCGCGAGTCGCTCATCGCGAGCATGGATTCGCGGGAACTGGTCGCCGCGGCCGAGACGCTCGAGGCCGATGAGATCGCCGATCTTGCACCCGACCTGCCCGAGCAGGTCATGCAGGACGTGCTGCGCGCGCTCCCCCAGGCGGAGCGCGAGCGGCTGCGCGCGGCGATGTCCTACGAGCAAGGCGCGGTGGGAGCGCTCATGGACTTCGACCAGGTCACGGTGCGCGAGGACGTGACGCTCGAAACGGTGACGCGCTACCTGCGCGCCCTCGACGAGCTGCCCGGGCACACCGACCAGCTGTTCGTCGTGGACCGCGAGCAGCGGCTGCGCGGCACGCTGCCGCTCGCACGGCTGATCGTGTCGAACCTGGACCTGGTGGTCGGCGAGGTGATGCTGCCCGAAAGCGTGCAGCTCCATCCGGACGATCGCGCCGAGGATGCGGCGCAGGCGTTCGAGCGCTACGACCTGGTGTCGGCGCCGGTGACCGATCATTTCGGTCACCTGATCGGCCGGCTCACGGTGGACGCGGTGGTGGACTACATCCGCGAGAAGAGCGACGAGACGCAGCTCTCCGAGGCCGGCCTGCAGGAGGAGGAAGACATCTTCGCGCCGGTCTGGCACAGCTTCCGCAACCGCTGGGCCTGGCTCGCGGTGAACCTGGTGACCGCGTTCATCGCCTCGCGCGTGATCGGCGCGTTCGAAGGATCGATCGAGAAACTGGTGGCGCTCGCCGCGCTGATGCCGATCGTCGCCGGCATCGGCGGCAATTCGGGCAACCAGACGATCACCATGATCGTGCGCGCGCTCGCGCTCGGCCAGATCCAGGAGCCGAACTGGCGCAAGCTGCTCGCCAAGGAGCTGGGCGTGGCGACCATGAACGGCGTGCTGTGGGGAACCCTGCTCGGGGTCGCCGCGTATCTGCTCTACAGCAACGTGGCGCTCGGCGGCGTGATGGCGCTCGCGATGATCCTCACGCTGCAGCTCGCCGCACTGATGGGGGTGACGATCCCGCTCCTGCGCACGCGCTTCGGGCGCGATCCGGCGGTCGGCTCGTCGGTCCTGATCACTGCCTGCACCGATTCCGGCGGATTTTTCATCTTCCTCGGACTCGCAACGCTGTTTCTGCTTTGACGCGTGGAGTCCGCGGCAGCGGCAGGAAAGGATAAACTGGCCCACGCCCTCAAGGCACTTCCGGAACTTCTCAGCGCCGCGTTCCTGTTCGCGCTGTGGCTCGAGCCGCAACGCTTCGGCAGCGAGTGGTTCCGTGCCGGCGTGCTCGCGCTCCTGCTCGAGTTTTTCGTTCTCAACGCAGGCGGCTTCATGGCGGTCCTGATGTACGACCCGCAGACCTCCGCCAGGAAGCGCAGCCTGCAGGTCGCCGGCCTCGGCGCCGGATACCTTGCCTTCATATGGTCTACCCCTTACCTCCACTGGGCGCCGGTCCCGAGATGCGCGACGCCGCAGGTTTTGACGCCAAGGGCGGCCTCTGGGAAGCCGAGCCGCATCGAGCCCTTGCCGGGGGGGTGCTGTACTTCACGCTGATGGGTCTCAGCAGGCCATTGCTCGCGTGGTTTGCCGTTCGCCCCGCCGCGGAAACCGCTCCGGCGCATCCGATGACGGACAGGCAAATGTGGCTCAGCGTCGGCGTGTTCGTGCTGGTAATCGCGTTGTTGAACGTGATCATCGCAAATCAGGAATGGATTCTCGCCTGGCTGGCGGGAAACTGACTGCGCCGGGCCGCCATCAGGGTGCAATGGACATAACTCCACTTTGCTCATGAGTAAAGTAGACTATAATCCATTCTATGCGTGCCCGGCGTTATCTGGAAAATGCCGTCGCGGATGGTCTGCGGCGAAAGATGGTGTTTGTCGGCGGTCCGCGCCAGGTTGGCAAGACGACGTTCGCCTTGGGCTTTCTCGGCAAGGCGGCGGACGAAACGCACCCCGCCTATCTCAACTGGGATCATCCCGGCGTGCCGCCCCGGCTGCGCCAAGCGGAACTCCCGGCCGGGGAACCTTTGCTCCTTCTGGATGAGATTCACAAATACAGCCGGTGGAGAAACCTGCTCAAGGGCATCTACGACACGGAAAGATCCAGGCGCAAGATCATCGTCACCGGCTCCGCCCGGCTCGATTACTACCGCAAAGGCGGCGACTCGCTCGCGGGCCGCTACCGGTACTTCCGCCTCCACCCTTTTTCCCTCCGCGAGCTCAATCGCAAGCCCGCGCGCTCCGACCTCGAGGCCTTGCTGAAATTCGGCGGGTTTCCGGAACCGCTTTTCTCGCAGAATGAGGCGGAACATCGCATCTGGCGCAGGGACCGGATCTCGCGCGTTGTTCGCGAGGACCTGCGGGATCTGGAACACGTCCGCGAGATCAGCCTCATCGAACATCTGACCGATCTGCTGCCTTCGAAAGTGGGATCGCCGCTTTCCGTCAAGAGCTTGCGCGAGGACCTGCAGATCGACCACAAGACCGCCGAGCGCTGGCTGCAGATCCTCGAAAATCTGTACCTCTGCTTCCGGCTCTCTCCCTACGGTCCTCCCAGGGTTCGCGCCGTGAAAAAGGAAAGGAAGCTTTACCTCTGGGACTGGTCCAGCGTCGAGGGCGACGGACCGCGATTCGAAAACATGGTCGCCTCCCAACTGCTCAAGTATTGCCATTGGGTCGAAGACACCGAAGGCCATTCGATGGAACTTCGGTATTTGCGGGACACCGACAAACGCGAGGTGGATTTTGTCGTGCTGAAGGACCGCAAGCCGCAGTTCGCCGTCGAATGCAAATCGGGAGACAAGTCGATCGGGCCCGCGCTTCGCTATTTCAGCGAGAGAACGCCGATTCCCCGCTTCTACCAGACCCATCTCGGCGACCGGCATTTTTCGACCGGCAAGGTGACGGTGGTGCCTTTCCTGCGACTCTGCGAGGAACTTCGGCTTCCCTAGCTAGGCCTTGAAGGCCTCACGCGCGGCAGCGAGCGTCGCGTCGATTTCCGCCGCGCCGTGCGCGGCGGAAACGAATCCCGCCTCGTACGCGGAGGGCGCCAGGTACACGCCGCGCGCGAGCATGGCGTGAAAAAACCTGTTGAAGCGCTCCCTGTCGCATTGCATCACCTCGGCGAAGCTCGCGGGCGGAGCGGAGCGGAAATACAGACCGAACAGGCTGCCGATCGATTGTGCCGAGAATACGACGTTCGCTTTCCTTGCTTCCGCCATCAGGCCGTCAACCAGCGATTGCGCAGTCGCTTCGATCTTCGATTGGAAATCTTTCTCCTCCACGAGCTTGAGCGTCGCCAGGCCGGCGGCGACCGCGACCGGATTGCCCGAGAGCGTGCCCGCCTGGTACACGGGCCCGAGCGGCGCGATCCGCTCCATGATCTCGCGCCGGCCGCCGAACGCGCCCACCGGGAGCCCGCCGCCGATCACCTTGCCGAGCGTGGTGAGATCCGGGCGGATCCCGTAGCGCGCCTGCGCGCCGCCGGTCGCGACCCGAAAGCCGGTCATCACCTCGTCGAAGATGAGCACGGCTTGGTGGCGCGAGCATTCCTCCCGCAGCGTCTCGAGAAATCCTGCCCTGGGCAAGACGAGGTTCATGTTGCCGGCAACCGGTTCCACGATCACTGCCGCAATCCCGCCACCGCGCGCGGCGAAGAGTGCCCTGCATTGCTCCGTGTCGTTGTAATCGAGCACCAGGGTGTGAGCCGCGGTATCCGCAGGCACGCCTGCGGAGCTCGGGTTGCCGAAGGTGAGGGCGCCCGAGCCCGCCTTGACCAGGAGCGAATCGCCGTGCCCGTGATAGCAGCCCTCGAACTTCACGATCGCGTCGCGTCCGGTGAAGCCGCGCGCCAGGCGCAGCGCGCTCATGGTCGCTTCGGTGCCCGAGGAAACGAGGCGCACCAGCTCGACCGAAGGCACCAGCCGGCAGAGCGCTTCGGCCAGTTCGATCTCGCCTTGCGTCGGCGCGCCGAACGAAAGCGCGCGCGCGGCCGCCGCCTGCACCGCTTCGACGACCGCAGGGTGGGTGTGTCCGGCGACCATCGGTCCCCACGAGCCCACGTAATCGATGTAGCGCCGTCCCTCGGCATCCCACAGGTGGGCGCCGGCGGCGCGCTCGAAGAACGGCGGCGTGCCGCCCACGGCGCGAAAGGCGCGCACCGGGGAATTGACGCCTGCCGGAATGCGCCGCTGGGCGCGCTCGAAGAGTTCCTGGTTGCGTGTGCTCATGCGTTGATCCGTGCGGGCGAGTTGAAAAGCCGTGTGAAGGCGCGCGCGCGCGCGCCGATGTCCTCGGCGTCGAACAGGTCGGAGAGCACCGCAACCGCGTGCGCTCCGGCGCGCAGCACCTCGGCGGCGTTTTCCAGCCGGACGCCGCCGATCGCAACGAGCGGCACGCCAAGCGCGGCGGCGGCGCGAAAGAGCGCAAGCGGCGCCCGCACCGCGTCGGGCTTCGTCGCGGAGGGAAATACGCTGCCGAAGGCGACGTAGTCGGCGCCTGCGGCGACCGCCGCGCGCGCAAGATCAAGCGAGTCGTAGCACGAGGCGCCCAGCAGTTTTCCCGCCAAGCGGCCGCGTGCCGCAGCGAGCGCGCAGTCCTCGCGTCCGAGGTGAATCCCGTCCGCACCGACTTCGAGAGCGAGGTCGAGGTCGTCGTTGACGATGAAGGGGATCGCCCGGGCGCGCGCGAGCTCGGCCAGGCGGCGTGCCTGCGCGCGCCGCAGCGCCGGCGCCGCAAGCTTGCTGCGATACTGAAGCGCCGCCCAGCCAGCCGGCTCGCCGCCTTCGAGCGCCGCGCGCACGCGCGCGACCAGACGCTCGGAATCCGCGTCCTCCGGCGTGATTGCGTACAGTCCGCGCAGCCTCATGGCTTGGTGACGCGCTTCATTCCGCGCGCGCCGTGGAACCGGTTCGGCAGCGCCTGCCCGGAGCCGGGGCGAAACCCTGCCGCGAGCGCGTGCCAGGTGTATTCCTGCGCCGCGCTCACCGCGTCGGGCACCTGCAGACCGTTCGCCACGTGCGCGGCGATGGCGGAGGCGAGCGTGCAGCCCGAGCCGTGGTAGCCGCCCTCAAGGCGCGGCCAGCGCGCGACGTGCACCACGCCGGATGCGTCGTAAAGCATATTGACGACCTCGGCGTCCGGTTCGTGCGTGCCGGTAATCAACACGTACGCGGCGCCGGCCGAGATCAACCGGCGCGCGCAGGCGCCGAGATCCGGGCAGGCGGGGTCACCGGCGAGCCGCCGCGCTTCCAGGCTGTTCGGCGTGAGGACCGTGGCGCGCGGCACCAGATGCTGCAATAGGGCCGCGACGGCCGCCTCCGAGGCGAGCGCCTCGCCGCGCCCCGAGGCAAGCACCGGATCGAGAACGACGGGCACCTTCGCGTGCTCGGCGAGGAGCGCCGCCACCACGGCGACGGTTTCGGCCGAGGCGAGCACACCGATCTTGACTACAGCGACCGGCAGATCTTCGAGCAGCGCGCGCGCCTGCAGTTCGACCCAGCGCGCGTCCAGCGCGAAGACATCGCGCACGCCGTGCGTGTCCTGCACCGTGATCGCGGTCGCGACCGAAACCGGATGGCAACCGAGACTCGCGAGCGTGAGCACGTCGGCCTGCAGACCGGCCCCGCCCGTGGGGTCGGTCGCGGCAAAGACCATTGCAATGGGAGGGTGCATGGCGAGGTGGATGTGCCGCACGGAGCGGCACGCGGCCCGCCGCGTGCGCGAACGCGAGTGCAGCTATGCGCTAAGATGCCGGTCGATTTTAGCCGACCCTCGTGCAACCGTTCATGACCGAGAATCAAGTGCAGTACAGGACCTGGATGTGCCTCATTTGCGGTTTCGTGTACGACGAGGAAAAGGGACTGCCGGAGGAGGGGATCGCGCCGGGCACGCGCTGGGAGGACCTGCCGATCAACTGGACCTGCCCCGAGTGCGGCGCGCGCAAGGACGATTTCGAGATGGTGGAGATCTAGCGGCTCGGCGAAGGCAGAGGAGTAGAATTGCACCAAGCATGTCCTCGATCAATCTGACGCATCACTTCTTGATCGCCATGCCGAACATGGTCGATCCGTATTTCACGAGGACCCTCACCTACGTTTGCGAACACAGCGATCAGGGCGCGCTGGGGATCGTCGTCAACCGCCCGATCGACATGACCCTGCAGGCGCTGTTCGAGCGCCTGTCGCTCAGCCTGCAGGAGCGCGAACTGCGCGATGCGCCGATCTACTTCGGCGGCCCGGTGCAGACCGACCGCGGGTTCGTGCTGCACGCGCCGGCCGGCGCGTGGCAATCGACGCTGCGGGTGCGCGACGCGATCGGCCTCACCACGTCGAAGGACATCCTGGAAGCGGTCGGGCGCGGCGAGGGGCCGGCGAAGATCCTGGTGACGCTCGGCTACGCCGGCTGGTCGCCGGGGCAGCTCGAGCACGAGCTGTCGCAGAACGCGTGGCTCACGGTCGAGGCGAAGGACGCGATCATCTTTGACACGCCCGCAGAGGAGCGCCTGGCGGCGGCGATGGAGCTGCTCGGCCTGGACTACGCGCGCCTCGCGGACGAAGCGGGACATGCCTGAGAGGGCCGGCCGCACCGTCCTCGCATTCGATTTCGGCATCCGGCGTATCGGTGTAGCGGTGGGCGAGCCGGAGGTGGGTGCCGCGCATCCGCTGCCGGGCATCGCCCTCACCGGTGAGGCGCGCTTCGCGGCAGTGGCGCGGTTGCTCGCGCAGTGGAAGCCCGCGCGCCTGGTGGTCGGTTTGCCCCTCGGCGCGGATGGAACGGCGCACGAGCTGACGCGCCGCGCCGAGCGCTTTGCGCGCCAGCTCCGGGGGCGTTTCGGGCTGCCGGTAGAGCTGGTCGACGAGCGATTCACGTCGGTCGAAGCCGAGAGCCGGCTGCGCGGCAGGCGGCACGGCAAGGTTGCGGTCGATTCGGTGGCCGCGCAGCTCATCCTGGAGCAATTCCTTGGCGAACGAGCTGCCTGACGCCGAAGCGCTGCTGCCGCGCCTCGCGGCGGAGCTGCGGCCCCGCGTGACGCCGAACGTGGCGATGATCGGGCTTTACACCGGCGGCGCCTGGCTCGCCGAGCGGCTGCACCCCCTGCTGGGGCTCAAGGATCCGCTCGGGCTGATGGACATCGCCTTCTATCGCGACGACTATCACCAGGAAGGCCTCAAGCACGATCCCAAGCGAACCCGGATTCCGTTCGACGTCGAAGGCCGCGACCTGCTGCTGGTGGACGACGTGCTCTACACCGGGCGCACGGTCCGCGCCGCGATGAACGAGCTGTTCGACTACGGGCGGCCGCGCAGCATAGCGCTCGTGATCCTCGTCGATCGCGGCGGCCGGCAGCTGCCGATCTGTGCCCAGCACTGCGGTGCCACCGTCCAGGTGCCCGAGGGGATGCGGCTGCGGCTGAAACGCACGCCCGAGGGCGCGCTCAGGCTCGAGCTGGAACGTGCAGCGTAACCCGCAGCTGAACGCCAACGGGGAGCTGCAGCACCTGCTCTCGATCGAGGGATTGCCGCGCGAGATCCTGCTGCAGATCCTCGACACCGCCGAGTCGTTCGTCGGCGTCACCGAGCGCGATATCAAGAAGGTGCCGCTCCTGCGCGGCAAGAGCGTGTTCAACCTGTTCTTCGAGCCCTCGACCCGCACGCGCACCACGTTCGAGATCGCCGCCAAGCGCCTGTCGGCGGACGTCATCAACCTGAACATCGCCGCCTCGTCGCAGAGCAAGGGCGAATCGCTGCTCGACACGGTGGCGAATCTCTCGGCGATGCATGCCGATCTCTTCGTGGTGCGCCACGCTTCGAGCGGCGCACCGTACCTGATCGCGCGCCACGTCAAGCCGCACGAGCACGTGATCAACGCGGGCGACGGCCGGCACGCGCATCCGACCCAGGGCCTGCTCGACCTCTACACGATCCGCCATTACAAGAAGGATTTCGCGCGCCTCACGGTCGCGGTGGTCGGCGACATCCTGCACTCGCGAGTTGCGCGCTCGCTGATCCACGGACTTACGACGCTCGGCACGCCCGAGGTGCGCGTCATCAGCCCGCAGACGCTGCTGCCGGCGGGCGTCGAATCGCTCGGCGTGCACGTGTTCCACGACATGCGCGAGGGACTGAAGGGCGTGGACGTGATCGTCATGCTGCGGCTGCAGAACGAGCGCATGACCGGCGCGCTGCTGCCTTCGGCGCAGGAGTTCTTCATGAACTACGGCCTCACGGCGGAAAAGCTCGCGCTCGCCCGGCCCGACGCGATCGTGATGCACCCCGGGCCGATGAACCGCGGCGTCGAGATCGACTCGTCGGTCGCCGACGGCCCGCACTCGGTGATCCTGCCGCAGGTTACGTTCGGCATCGCGGTGCGCATGGCGGTGATGTCGATCGTGGCGGGGAACTGATGCGGCTCCTGGTCCGCGGCGGCCGCGTCATCGACCCGGCAAGCGGGCGGGACGCGATCGGCGACGTGTTCATCGCCGAGGGGAAATTCGCTGCGGCGGACGGCAGCGCGGACCGCGTGATCGAGGCGAAGGGCCTGGTGGTCGCGCCCGGCCTCATCGACCTTGCGGCGCGGCTGCGCGAGCCGGGATACGAGTACAAGGCGACGCTCGAATCCGAGGTGGAGGCCGCGGTCGCGGGCGGCGTGACCAGTCTTGCGTGCATGCCGGATACCGATCCTCCGCTCGACGAGCCGGGACTGGTGGACATGCTGCGGCGCCGGGCGAAGGCGCTCGCGCGCGTGCGCGTGTATCCGGTGGGCGCGCTGACGGTGAAGCTGCAGGGCGAGCGCCTGACCGAGATGGCGGAACTCGCGGTGAGCGGCTGCGTCGCGTTTTCGCAGGCGAACGCGCCGATCGCCGATACGCTCGTGCTGTGGCGCGCGCTGCAGTACGCGGCCACCTTCGGCTACTCGGTCTGGCTGCGCGCCGAGGACCCGTGGCTCGCCAAGGGCGGGGTCGCGCACGACGGCGAGGTCGCCACGCGCCTGGGCCTGTCCGCGATCCCGCCGTTCGCCGAGACGATCGCGCTCGGCACCTTGCTCGAACTGGTGCGCGCCACCGGCACGCGCTTGCATGTGTGCCGGCTCTCGAGCGCCGCCGCGGTGGAGATGATCCGCGCCGCCAAGAAGGAGAAGCTGCCGGTCAGCTGCGACGTCGGCATCCATCACGTGCACCTCTCGGAGCTCGACCTGGGCTACTTCGATTCGCACTGCCGGCTCGAGCCGCCGCTACGCAGCCGGCGCGACCGCGAAGCGCTGTCGCGCGCGCTCGCCGACGGCACGATCGATTGCGTGGTTTCCGACCATACACCGGTGGACGAGGACCAGAAGCAGCTGCCGTTCGCCGAAGCCGAACCGGGCGCAACCGGGCTCGAGCTGCTCCTGCCGCTCGTTCTCAAGTGGGGCGCGGAAAGAAATCTTCCCCTGGCGAAGTCGCTCGCCCGGGTGACGGTGGACGCGGCGCGGGTACTGGGCGCTGCCTCCGGGCGCATCGAGCCGGGCGCCCCGGGCGATGCGATCGTGTTCGATCCCGAGGCGCCGTTCCGCGTCACGCCCGAGGCGCTCCGCAGCCAGGGCAAGAACTCCCCCTTTCTCGGCTACGAACTGGCCGGCCGCGTGCGCGCCACGATCGTCGCCGGAAACGTCGTGTTCGAGCAGAAGTGAGGTTGCTCGCCGCACTCCTTGCACTGGCGGTCTCGGGCTGCGGACTGCTCGGGAAGCGCGAAACGGCGCCCGAGGTTCCCGCGCGCGGCGGCTATTACAAGGATGACGGACCCGGCGAGGCCGCGCCGCGCGACCTTGCCGCGATTCCCGATCCGGTGCCGCGGGCCGAGCCGCTGCATCGCTTCGCCAACCGGCCCTACCAGGTCTTCGGCCGCGAGTACGTGCCGCTCGCGGCGGTCGGTCCGTTCCGCCAGCGCGGCGTTGCGAGCTGGTACGGCAGGCGCTTTCACGGCGGCACCACCTCGAGCGGCGAGCGCTACGACATGTACGCGATGACCGCTGCGCATCCGACGCTGCCGATCCCGAGCTACGCGCGCGTCTCCAACGTGGCGAACGGCCGCAGCGTGGTGGTGCGGGTGAACGACCGCGGGCCGTTTCACGCCGAGCGCGCGATCGATCTGTCCTATGCCGCGGCGTACAAGCTCGGGTTCGTCGAGGCGGGCAGCGCGCCGGTCGAAGTCGAAGCGATCGTTCCCGGCGGGACGGTGCTCGCCGCGGCGCCGCGCCCGGCTTCGGACGCGCCTCGCCTGGCGCCGGTCACGGAGGCGCCGGCGCAAGGGGTCTATCTGCAGCTGGGCGCCTTCGCGGTGCGCGAAAACGCCGAATCGTTCCGCGCGCGGATCGAGCGCGAGTTCGTCTGGCTCGCCGAAACCATTCACGTGGTTGCAGGCGAGGCGCTGTACCGACTGCATCTCGGGCCGTATCGCACGCAGGACGCGGCGCGCGCGATTGCCGATCGCATCCGCGCCGAGATCCGCCTCTCGCCGCTCCTCGTCGTGCGCTAGCCGGCGCGCCGCGCGTATAATTGGACGCTTTTCCCGCAGCAAATCCCCGATGATTCGCCTGCTTCTCGTGTCGCTTTTTCTGCTCGCGAGCGGCGCCGCGCCGGCGCAGCAGCCGCCCTCGGTGATCGGCCGCGCCTGGGTGCTCGCGGACCTCGCGAGCGGCCAGCTCCTCGCCGCCGAACGCGCGGACGAACGCTTCGAACCGGCTTCGCTCACCAAGCTGATGACGGCGTATCTGGTCTTTTCGGCGCTCAAGGAGAACCGCATCTCGCTCACGCAGCAGCTCACCGTCTCGGAGCGCGCCTGGCGGGCGGCCGGATCGCGCATGTTCATCGAGCCGCGCACGCCGGTGAGCGTCGAGGAACTCGTCCGCGGGATGGTGATCCAGTCGGGGAACGACGCCTGCATCGCCCTCGCTGAAGTCGTCGCGGGCTCGGAGGACGCGTTCGCGCAGATGATGAACCGCGAGGCGGCGCGCCTCGGGATGAAGAACACCCGGTTCATGAACGCCTCGGGCCTTCCCGATCCGCAGCACTACTCGACCGCGCGCGACCTGTACCTGCTCGCCGCGGCGCTGATCCGCGATTTTCC
>CAZXAR010000009.1:0-38648 GCA_964638135.1 uncultured Enterobacteriaceae bacterium
GCGCGAAGTAGGAGTCGATGTAGGCCTGCGCGGTGGCGCGCTCGATGCCGAGGTTTTGCGCCAGGCCGAAGTTCGACATGCCGTAAATGAGGCCGAAGTTGATCACCTTGGCGGTGCGGCGCTCGTCCGCGCTCACCTGGTCGAGCGGCAGGCCGAACACTTCCGCGGCGGTGGCGCGGTGCACGTCGTGGCCGTGGGCGAAGGCATGCCGCAGGCCTTCGTCGCCCGAGATGTGCGCCATGATCCGCAGCTCGATCTGCGAATAGTCTGCGGAGAGGATCTTCCAGCCCGGCGGCGCAATGAACGCTTCGCGGATGCGGCGCCCCTCGGGCGTGCGGATCGGGATGTTCTGCAGGTTGGGGTCGTTGGAGGCAAGCCGCCCGGTGACCGCCACCGCCTGCGAGTAGGTCGTGTGCACGCGCCGCGTCTGCGGATCGACCATGCGCGGCAGCTTGTCGGTGTAGGTGGATTTCAGCTTGGCGAGCGCGCGGTAATCGAGCAGGATCTTCGGCAGCGGGTAATCGAGCGCGAGTTCAGCCAGCACGTCCTCGTCGGTCGAGGGTTGCCCCGAGGGCGTCTTCTTTTTCACCGGCAGCCTCTGGCGCTCGAACAGGATCTCCTGGATCTGCTTCGGCGAATTGAGGTTGAACGGCTGCCCGGCCGCCTGGTGGGCTTTCTGCTCGAGCGCGAACATTTCCCGGCCCAGTTCGCGGCTCTGCGCGTCGAGCTTGTCGCCGTCGAGGAGTACGCCGTTGCGCTCCATGCGCAGGAGCACCGGCAGCACCGGCATCTCGATCTGCTCGTAGACGTACTTGAGCTTTTCGTCCGCGGCGATCCTGGGGTAAAGCACTTCGTGCACCGCGGCGGCGCAGTCCGCGTCCTCCGCGGCGTATTCGGTCGCGCGCCCGATCTCGACCCCGGAAAACGGGATCCGCGATGCGCCCTTCCCGGTGACCTCGTCGTAGGAGATCGTCTTCCAGCCCAGGTGGCGCTCGGCGAGCGAATCCAGGTCGTGGCGCTCCTGCACTTCGTACACGTACGATTCGAGCAGCGTGTCGTGCGCGATTCCCCGCAAGCGGATGCCGTGGTTGGCGAGGACGTGCGAGTCGAATTTCAGGTTCTGCCCGACCTTGGCGCAGCGCGCGCTCTCGAGCCAGGGTTTGAGCAGCGCGAGCGCTTTCTCGAGCGCGATCTGTGGCGGGACACCCGGGTACTCGTGGCCGAGCGGCAGGTAGTAGGCCGCGTCCCCGCACGCGAAAGACATCCCGACCAGGCGCGCCGCCATCGGTTCCAGCCCGGTCGTTTCGGTGTCAAAGCCGACGAGGTCCGAGGTCTCGAGCGCGGTGGCGAGCGCGCGCAAGTCGTCGGCGTCGAGAATGGTTGCGTACTTGCGCCGTTCCGCTCCTGTCGGCGTCGCTGCGGCCGGCGCGCCGGCGGCGGCGAAGCGCCTCATCATCGGCTTTTCCTCGGGCGCGGCACCATCCAGTTCGCGCAACCAGGATTTGAACCCCAAGCGTTCGACGAGCGCCCGGAGCCTGTCCGCATCGCCGCTCCCGTCTTCGAGGTCGTGCAGCGTCACCGGAAGCGGCACGTCTCGCTTCACGGTGAGCAATTGCCGGCCTTTGGGCAGCCAGTCGAGCGCCCTGCGCAGGTTCTCGCCCACCGCGCCAGCGACCTCCCCGGCGTGGGCGATAACGGAATCGAGCGTGCCGTACTGCTCGATCCACTTCGCGGCGGTCTTGGGGCCGACCTTGTCCACGCCCGGGACGTTGTCGACCGCATCGCCGACCAATGCGAGGTAATCGACGAAGCGCCCGGGCTCGACGCCGAATTTCGCCTTTACGCCTGGCGGGTCGAGCTTCTCGTTCGACATCGTGTTGACGAGCGTGACGCGCTCGTCGACGAGCTGCGCCAGGTCCTTGTCGCCGGTCGAGATCACGCAGCGCCAGCCCTCGCGCTTCGCGGCTTCGGCGAGCGTTGCGATCACGTCGTCGGCTTCCACGCCCTCGACGACGAGCACCGGCCAGCCGAGCGCGGCGACGAGTTCCTGCAGCGGGGCGATCTGCGCGGCGAGATCCTCCGGCATCGGCGGACGGTTCGCCTTGTACTCGGGGTACTCCTCGTCGCGGAACGTCCTGCCCTTGGCGTCGAACACGCAGGCGCGCGCCTGCGCCTTGTGGTCGGCGGCCAGCCGCCGTAGCATGTTGGCAACGCCGTATATGGCGCCAGTCGGTTCGCCGCGCGGATTTCTCAGTTCCGGCAGCGCGTGGAATGCGCGGTACAGGTAGGACGAGCCGTCCACCAGCAGGAGCGTCTTTTCAGGGTTGTCCCCGGACACGATGCGGAATGAGAAGCGGCAGAGGTCGGCCGGCCTCGCCCATGAGATCACGGCGCGCGAAGCCTGGCGCGTCTTCGGCATTATGGCAGAGTTCGTCGAGGCGACCGAGCGCCTCGCGGGAATCCAGCCGGCGGTGTCGGTCTTCGGCAGCTCGCGCGCCGAGCCGGGTTCGCGCTATTACGGTCTGGCCGAAGAGACTTCGCGCCTGCTCTCCGATGCGGGCTTTGCCGTGGTCTCCGGCGGCGGCCCGGGGATCATGGAAGCGGCGAACAAGGGCGCGTATTTCGGACGCTCGCCGGCGGTCGGCCTCAACATCGACCTGCCGCGCGAACAGCGCGCGAACGAATACCAGGACATCAGCCTGCGTTTCCGGCATTTTTTTGCGCGCAAGGTCATGTTCGTCAAGTTCGCGACCGCCTACGTGGTGCTGCCCGGCGGCTATGGAACGCTCGACGAGCTGTTCGAGGCGCTCACGCTGGTGCAGACGCGAAAGACGCGCCGCATGCCGATCCTGCTGATGCACGCGCCGTTCTGGCGCGGATTGCTCGACTGGTTCCGCGAGCGGCTGGTCGAGGAACGGATGATCGACCCGCAGGACGCCGGATTGCTGCAGGTGATCGACGAGCCGCAGCGCGTCGTCGATGCGATTTTCGCGTTCTACGAAAAGCGCGGTTTCGAGCCCTCGCCGGACGAGCGCGAGATCCTCCTGAACCTCTGATCCGCGGCACCCCTCTGCTAGAATGGCCGCGATGATCCGCCCCGCCGCACTCGCACTCGCGCTTTGCGCTTCGCTCGCGCTGGCGCAGACCCCGCCCAGGCTCGAGCCGCTGCCGGACGTGCCGCCGCCGCCGCCCGGGGTGCGCGACATCGCGCCCGAGGAGCCGCGCGTGCGCATCGCGCCGCAGGAAGGCGATGTGGTGGAGGAAATCCGCGACGGCGGACGCGTGGTCATGCTCAAGGTGACGCCGCGCGACGGCCCACCGTACTACCTGGTCGACACCACGGGCAACGGAAACTGGATGCGCCGCGACACGCTCGACGACGGCGTGCGCGTGCCGATGTGGCCGGTCCAGACGTTCTACTGAAGCGCGCGCGCCTGCCGCAGCGCCTGCCCGCCGGCGCCATCGTTCGCGTGACGGTCCCATGTCGGTGTTCACGCCGGTTTCGGAACGCCAGCTTGCCGACTGGTTGAGGACCTATTCGGTCGGCTCGCCGGTCGCGCTCGAGCCGATCGCCGCGGGCATCGAAAACAGCAACTTTTTCCTCACCACGAGCCAGGGGCGCTACGTGCTCACGCTGTTCGAGCGGCTCCCCGCGCGCGAGCTTCCCTTCTATCTCGAGCTGATGGCCCACCTCGCGCGCCACGGCATCCCGTGTCCGGCGCCGATCGCCGACCTTTCCGACCGCTACCTGTCGGAACTGAACGGCAAGCCGGCGGCGCTGGTCACGCGGCTCGAGGGCGCTTCGATCGAGGGCCCGAAGGCGGCGCACTGCGCCGCGCTCGGCGCGCTGCTTGCGCGCATGCACCTGGCGGGACGCTCCTACGCCGGCTACCTGGAAAACCCCCGCGGGCCGAGGTGGTGGCGCCTCGCGGCGCGCGACGTGCACCCATGGCTCGATTCCGAACGCCAGGCGCTGCTCGAAGAGGAACTGCGCTTTCAGTCGCTGCATCGTTTTCCCGAACTGCCGCGCGGGCCGGTTCATGCCGACCTGTTCCGCGACAATGCGCTGTTCGATCGCGAGCGGATCTCGGGGGTCATCGATTTCTATTTCGCCGGCGTCGATTGCCTGCTCTACGACCTTGCGGTGTGCGCAAACGACTGGTGCCTCGCCGAGCCCGACGCGGATCCGGGCCTCGATGCGGCACGAACCGCCGCGCTGCTCGGCGCCTACCACGCGCTGCGTCCGTTGAGCGGCGGGGAGCGCAGCGCCTGGCCGGTGCTGCTGCGCGCGGCCGCGTTGCGATTCTGGCTCTCGCGCCTGTACGACTATCACCGGCCGCGCCCCGGGCAGATGGTGCGCGTTCACGACCCCGAGCACTTCCGGGCGATCCTGGAGGCGCGCGCCGGTTCGCCGCCCGCGCCCTGGTTGGAATGAAGGCCCGGGTGGTTGCGTTTGCGCGCGGCGTGCGCTGGCTCGCGGAAGGCTGGCGGCTGTTTCGCGTCTCCCCGATTACGTGGCTTGTGCTGGTGTTCGTCTACTGGATGGTGATGACGACCGTGAGCCTGGTGCCGCTCCTTGGCCTTGCGGCGGCGACGGTCCTCATTCCGGCGTTCTCGGTGGGTTTCATGGCGGCAAGCCGCGTCTGCGATCAGCGCGCCAACCTGGAACTGGGCCTCCTGTTCGCGGGATTCAGGACCCGGCCCGCGGTCCAGCTGACCCTGGGAGGCGTTTACCTCGCGCTGCTTGCGGCACTGCTCTGGGCGACCACGCTCGTGGACGACGGCTCGCTCGCGCGCTGGATGCTCACCGGCCGGCGTCCCGAGAACGAGGTGCTGCAGTCCGACGCATTCTTTTCGGCGCTCGTGCTTGCCGCCGCGCTGTACGTCCCGGTGATGATGCTGTTCTGGTTCGCGCCCGTGCTCGGCGCCTGGCACGCCCTGGGGGTGGGCAAGGCGCTTTTCTTCAGCTTGGTCGCGACGCTGCTCAACTGGCGCGCCTTTCTCGGCTACGGGCTCGCCGTTTGCGTGGTGACGGTCGTGGTTCCGTTCGTGCTGCTGAGCGCGCTGCTCCTCGTCGCGGGCGGCAAATTCAAGCTCGGCATCATGGCACTGGTCTTCCCGATGCTCATCGTTTTGCTGCCGACGCTGTTCGCGAGCTTCTACGCGAGCTACTGCGACGTGTTCGGCGGCGAGCGGGAGGGCTGAGCGGATGCAGGCGCGGCTGCGGGAAATTCCGTACAACTACACCTCGTTCTCCGACCGCGAAATCGTGCTGCGGCTGCTGGGCGACGAAGCATGGGCGCTCGTCAGCGAACTGCGCGCCGAGCGGCGCACCGGGCGCTCGGCGCGCATGCTCTACGAGGTGCTCGGGGAAATGTGGGTGGTGCTGCGCAATCCATATCTCGAAGACGACCTGCTCGAGCATCCGAAGCGGCGTGCCCAGCTGCTTGCCTCGATGCGCGACCGGCTGGCCGAGATCGAGGCGCGGCGAAGCGATAACGCAAAAGTCGGCCGCCTGCTTGCCGCCGCGCGCGCCGCGGTGCAGGGGTTCGACGCCGGCTTCGGCGAGACGCGCGCGCTGCGGCTGCGCGCGGCGCGCCGGCTCGCGCGCGCGACGCGCCGGGACAACGTGTGTTTCGACGGATTCGCGCGCGTCTCGCACGTCACCGACGCGACCGACTGGCGCGTGGAGTATCCGTTCGTCGTCGTCGCGCCCGACACCGAGGAGGAGGCGCTGCCCGTGGTGCGCGAGCTGATCGCGCTCGGCCTGACCATCATCCCGCGCGGCGGCGGCACCGGCTACACCGGGGGCGCCGTGCCGCTCACGCGCCGCTCCGCGGTGGTGAACACCGAAAAGCTCGTGGCGCTCGGTCCGGTCGAGTGGCTCCCGTTGCCCGAAGTCGAGCGGCCGGTGCCCACGATCCGCGCCGGCGCGGGGGTCGTCACGCGGCGCGCGATGGAAGCCGCGGAGGCGGCCGGGCTGGTTTTCGCGGTCGACCCGACCTCGGCGGACGCGTCCTGCATCGGCGGCAACGTGGCGATGAATGCCGGCGGCAAGAAGGCCGTGCTCTGGGGCACCGCCATCGACAACCTCGCCTCCTGGCGCATGGTGACGCCGGATGCCGAGTGGCTCGAGGTGGAGCGCCTCGCGCACAACCTCGGCAGGATTCACGATGCCGAGCGGGTGCGCTTCCGCATCCGGCGCTACGCCCCCGACGGCCGCAAGATGCTCGAGGAGCGATTCCTGGAAATACCCGGCGAGCGGTTCCGCAAGGCGGGCCTCGGCAAGGATGTGACCGACAAGTTCCTTGCCGGGCTGCCCGGCGTGCAGAAGGAGGGCACCGACGGCCTCATCACCTCGGCGCGCTTCGTGCTGCACCGGATGCCGGCGCACACGCGCACCGTCTGCCTGGAGTTCTTCGGCACCGCGCACGAGGCGGTGCCGGCGATCGTCGAGATCAAGCGCTATCTCGATGGCCACCCGCAGGCGCGGCTGGCGGGCCTGGAACACCTGGACGAGCGCTACGTCAAGGCCGTGGGCTACGCGACGAAATCGCGCCGCAGCCAGCGCCCGCGGATGGTCCTGCTCGGCGACATCGTGGGCGACCATGTGGACGAGGTGGCAAGCGCCACCTCGGCGGTGGTGCGCATGGCCAATCTGCGCGGCGGCGAAGGCTTCGTCGCGACGACGCCCGAGGCGCGCAAGCGTTTCTGGCTCGACCGCGCCCGCACCGCCGCGATCGCCAAGCACACCAACGCGTTCAAGATCAACGAAGACGTGGTGATCCCGCTGGAGCGCCTCGCGGAATATTCCGACGCGATCGAGCGCATCAACATCGAGCTCTCCATCGAGAACAAGCTCGAGCTGCTCGCGGCGCTGGAGGAGTACCTGCGCGGCGAGCTTCCCGTCTATCAGGCGGGCGAAGGGTTGCCCGCGGCGGAGATCCTCGGCGAACGGCCGCAGGCGGCGCTCGAGCTCATCGCGCGCGCGCGCCGGCGCTGGCAATGGTTTTCCGAGCACCTCGATCGCGCCGGGACCGAGATTCCCGCCGAGCATTCGGGGTGGGGAGGGCGGCACGGCGAGCTCGCCGCGCGCCATGCGACTGTCTTCGACGCGCTGCAGTCCTACGCGCTGCGCCTTTCGTGGAAGACCGAAGTGCGCGAGGAATTGCGGCGCATCTTCTCCGGGATCGCGTTCCAGCACATCCGCGAGGCGACGGAGGCGATCCACCGCCGGGTGCTGCGCGGGCGCGTGTTCGCCGCCCTGCACATGCATGCCGGCGACGGCAACGTGCATACCAACCTGCCGGTCAACTCGGACCACTACGCGATGCTGCAGCGGGCCAACCGGGCCGTGGCGCGCATCATGCGGCTCGCCAAATCGCTCGGCGGCGTGGTCTCGGGCGAGCACGGCATCGGCATCACCAAGCTCGACTTCCTGGAACCCGCCGAGGTGCAGGCCTTCCGCGGCTACAAGGAACAGGTCGATCCCGCGGGGCGCTTCAATGCCGGAAAGCTCCTGCCCGGGGCGAACCTCGACAACGCCTATACGCCGAGCTTTTCGCTCATCGGCGCCGAATCGCTGATCCTCGAGCAGACCGACCTGGGCAGCATCGCCCAGGCCATCAAGGACTGCCTGCGCTGCGGCAAATGCAAGCCGGCCTGCGCGACGCACGTGCCGCGGGCGAACCTGCTGTACTCACCCCGAAACAAGATCCTCGCCGCCTCCCTGCTGATCGAGGCGATCCTCTACGAAGAGCAGACCCGGCGCCTCGTCGCGCGTTCACACTACGACGAATTCGCCGATGTCGCCGAGCATTGCACGGTGTGCCACAAGTGCGCGAGCCCGTGTCCCGTCGACATCGACTTCGGCGACGTCTCGATCGCGATGCGAAACCTGCTGCGCCGCGCCGGCAAGCGCCGCGCCGGCCTCGGCCTGCGCGCCGCGATGTTCCTGCTCGGGGTCACCGACCCGCGCGCCGTTGCGCTCGGCCGCAAGCTGATCGTGGACTGGGGTTACCGGCTGCAGCGCGCGGCGTACGCGGTCGCGAAACGCGTCGGTCTGGCGCGCGCGCAGACCGCCGCCCCGCCCGCGAGCACGAGTGCGCCGGGGCCGCTGGCGCAGGTCATTCACTTCGTCAACAAGCCGATGCCGGGCGGGCTGCCGAAGCGGCCCGCGCGCGCGCTGCTCGACATCGAGGACCCGCACATCGTGCCGATCCTGCGCGATCCGCAGAAGGTGAACGAGGATTCGGCGGCCGTGTTCTACTTTCCGGGCTGCGGCTCCGAGCGGCTGTTCTCGCAGGTGGGCCTCGCCACGCAGGCGCTGCTCTACGAGATCGGCGACCAGTGCGTGCTGCCGCCGGGCTATCTGTGCTGCGGCTATCCGCAGACCGCCGCCGGCGAGGCCGAGAAAGGCGAACGCATCATCACCCGCAACCGGGTGCAGTTCCACCGGCTCGCCACCACGCTCAATTACCTCGATATCCGCACCGTGGTCGTGTCCTGCGGGACCTGCATGGACCAGCTCGAGAAGTACGAATTCGACAAGATCTTTCCCGGCTCGCGGCTGCTCGACATCCACGAATACCTGCTCGAGCGGGGCGTGAAGCTTCAGGGCGTGCAGGGCGTGCGCTACCTCTACCACGACCCCTGCCACAGTCCGATCAAGACGCGCGCGCCGCTGGAAGTGGTGACGGGCCTGGTGGGTTCGCAGGTGGCGCTCTCGGAACGCTGCTGCGGCGAAGCGGGCACGCTCGCCGTGACACGGCCGGACATTGCGACCCAGGTGCGCTTTCGCAAGGAGGAGGAACTGAGGAAGGACGTCGCCGCGCTGCGCGCCGCGGGGCGCACGCAGGACTTGAAGGTGCTGACGACCTGTCCTTCGTGCCTGCAGGGACTGGCGCGCTTCGCGGATGACACCGGCGCCGAGGCCGACTATATTGTGGTCGAGATGGCGCGCCACCTGCTGGGCGCGGACTGGCTGGCGCAGTTCGTTCGCCGGGCCAACAACGGAGGGATCGAACGCGTGCTGTTGTAAGGACGGCGCGCAACGTCCCGGAGGGAGGATTGCAATGCAAGGGATTCGCCGTGGCTGATTTCGCGCTACCCGAATTCGCGGCGCGGGCGGCGCCCGAATTCGCCGACGCCGACTCGGCCCGGCGGTGGCTGGAGGGAATCCCGCTCGCCAACGTCGCCGCCGCGCAGCACCAGATGCTGCTGCAGGTCGAGGAATTCAATCGCTACGCGGCGCCGGCCCCCGCGCGCCTGGAGACGCTCGAAGCGCTGCGCGAAGCGGTGAACTTCGTGCAGATCGAGCAGGCGAAGCGTTTCATTCACCGCGCCCTGCCGATCGCCACGGCCGAGGCGGAAGCGTTCGCCGACACGATCGAGCTCTGGGAGCAGATGCGCCTCGGCTACCTGCGCTGCCTCGCCGCGGCGGTGCGAAACGAAGCGGGACTGCGCGCGCGGGCCGGCCTTATCTGCCAGCGCGTGCTCGCCTTCTCGGGCCTGAAGATGTTCCACCACCACCGCGCCTACCGCGAAATTCCGAAGGCCGAATGGCGCGGGCTCCACCACGCCTATGCGGTGGCCGAAAAGCTCGACGTGGGGGAGAGCCCGGTCAAGGATTACCTGAACCGCGACGTCCAGGACACGTCGCCGCGCATCGCCTACGTGCGCGCGATCCTCACCGCGATCGCCAACCCCAACGAACTGAGCCAGCGCCAGCTCACGTTCGTCGCCTACCTGCTCGAGCGCTGGGCGGAAAAAGCCGAGATCGCCCGCCGGCCGGTCGAGGAGGGCGAAGTGCCGCCGCTCCTGCTCGACCTGGCGGGCGATGCGCGGCCCGAGCGGCGGGCCGCGGATGCCCAGACGCCGCGCTACGTGGATACGCGCCGCCTCGCCAAGAGCCTGCGCAGCCGCATCGGGCTGCTGCGCAAGGGCGAGTCGCCGGCCAAACTCGCGCTGGGCGAAGACTGCGTCCAGCCCTCCTGCGAGCAGCTGCTCGTCTTTCTCTACCGGCAGTGGTGCCAGCCGCGCCCGGAGCGCGTGGCCGCGCGCAACGCCGTGAGCAGCGTCGCCGACGTCTGCCAGGACATGGCCGCGATCCATTACTACATCTCGGGCCGCGTGTTCCGCCCGCCGGGAGGAGAGGGCGCGCTTTCGAAGAAGCAGCACGACGAGCTCGCGACCTTCGGGCGCGTGAGCACGCGCGACACCGACGATGAGGCGAGCGCGCGCGGCTTCCTGCTCGAGCACTGGCAGCTCGAGGATGCAAGCCTGCACGGCGTGAAGATGATGCGGCGCACGGACGCTGCCGGCAAACGCTACACGCATGGTCAACTGGTGGGCGTGCGCCCTGCCGACGCAGGCGCCTTCTCGCTGGGTCAGGTCCGCTGGCTGATGCAGGCCGAACGCGGCGCTCTGTATGCCGGGATCCGGATCCTGCCCGGCGCGCCGGTGGCGATCGGAGTGCGGCCCGCGGGTCTCGAGGCGCATCGGGAGAAGTTCGTGCAGGCGCTTTCGCTTACCGCGGACGCCGCGACCCAATCGCCCCCGACGCTGATTCTGCCTTCGGGCTGGTATCGGCCGCAGCGGGTGATCGAAGTGCTCCTCGAATCGGTGGTGCGGGCGCGGCTCCTCGAGTTCCTCGACCGCGGCAGCGATTTCGAACGCCTGACCTACGAGATCGTCAAGTAACGGGCGCTTCGCTCGCCGCTGCCGAACCCCGGGGGAGCAGCTTGGTAGTGAGTGATCGCTTTCTGTAAATATATGGCAAATACTAATTTCGGCTACGAGAAAGTGCAGGAATCGGAAAAGTCGCAGCGGGTTGGTGGCGTGTTCGATCGGGTCGCCGAGCGCTACGACCTGATGAACGACTTGATGTCGCTCGGCCTGCATCGCGCCTGGAAACGATTCGCGGTGTGGCTCGCCCGGGTGCGACCCGGCGAGCGGGTGCTGGATGTCGCCTCGGGCAGCGGCGATCTGGCGCGCGCGCTCGCGCGCCGCGGCGCCGAAGTCTGGATGAGCGACATCAACGGCCGCATGCTCGAAGTCGGCAGAAGCCGCACGCTCGACGCCGGCCGGATCGTTCCCGCGGTTCAGTGCGACGCCGAGCGGTTGCCGTTTCCCGCGCACACGTTCGACTGCGTGACGGTCGCCTTCGGTCTTCGCAACATGACGCGCAAGGAGCGGGCGCTCGCCGAGATGGCGCGGGTGCTCAAGAGCGGCGGCCGGCTGCTGGTGCTGGAGTTCTCGCGCGTGTGGGCGCCGTTGCAGAAGCCCTATGACCTTTATTCCTTTCACGTGCTGCCGTGGCTGGGCGCGCGCGTCGCGGGCGACGCCGCCGCGTACCGCTATCTGGCGGAATCGATCCGCATGCATCCGGACCAGGAATCGCTTGCCGCGCTGATGCGCGAGCAGGGGCTGGAGAACGTCGAGTTTTTCAACCTCGCCGCAGGCGTGGTCGCGCTGCATCGCGGCTGGAAACTGAGGTAGGATAGCCGCATCGCTTGCACGGAGGTTTTTTCATGAACAGGATTTTCGCCGGCTTGCTCGTGGCACTGCTGGGCGCGGCGTTCGCCGCAGGCGATGCCGATGCCGCCCGCCTGGGCGGCGGCCGATCGCTTGGCGCGCAGCGCAGCATCGCAAGCCCGCCGCCCGCGAGCGCGCCCGCGCGGCAGGCGCAGCAGGCCGCGCCTGCGCAGACGCCGGCAACCGCGCCCGCCGCCCAGGCCGCGGCGCCAAATCCGGCAAGCAAGTGGATGCCGATCCTCGGTGGCCTTGCGCTCGGCGGCGTCCTCGGTTCGCTCTTCGGCGGCAGCGCGCTGGCGGGAATCCTGATGAGCTTGGTGCTGGGGGCTGCGCTCGTCTGGGCGGCGATGCTCATTGCCCGCGTGTATTCGCAGAAGCGCGCCCGGGGGTTGCCATACGCCGTCGGAAGCTCGCCCGGGCCGTACGCCGCGCTGGGCGACGAAACCGTGGCGGCGCCTCCGCCCTCGCAGGCGAGCGGGCTGGAGGCCTACGCCGCGGCACCGCGCGCGCCGAGCGTGCCCGCGGGATTCGACGTTGCCGCGTTTCTGCGCGCGGCGAAGCTCAATTTCATGAAGCTGCAGGCGGCAAATGACGCCGGCGACCTGGAGGGATTGCGCGAGTTCACCGCCCCCGGGCTCTACGAGGAGCTGAAGAAGGAAGCGCTCGAGCGATCCGGCACGGTGCAGCGCACCGACGTCGTATCGCTCGATGCGGCGCTGCTCGAGGTCGTGACCGAGGGCGACAAGCATTGGGCGAGCGTGCGTTTCTCGGGCATGCTCCGCGACATGCCCGGTTCGGCGCCGGGCGGCTTCGAGGAAGTCTGGAACCTCGCCAAACCGACCGACGGCTCGACCGGCTGGGTGCTCGCGGGAATCCAGCAGATGCACTGAAGGTCCACGCGAAGCGGATGCAAAGGCCACCGCGCGGTGGCCTTTGTTTTTTATGATCGTGTTCGAGTCACCTGTCGCTGCGGCGCTGAACCACCTGCTCGAGGCCGAACCCTGGGCGCGCGAGCGGCTGGCGCCGTTCGCCGGCGAGACGCTGGAGCTGCGCCTGGCGCCGCTGCCGGCGCTGAAGCTTGCGATTGCGAGCGAGGGAACCCTGCGTCCCGCGGCGGAGGCGGCAAGCGCCTCGCTCACGCTGACGCTGGGGCCGGACGCGCTCGCCGCACTGCCGAAAGGCGAAGACCATTTCCTGCGCGCGATCGAAATTTCCGGAAACGAGAAGCTCGCCCACGAAGTCCTTTACCTGTTCCGCCACCTGCGCTGGGACGCGGAAGAGGATCTGGCGCGCCTGATCGGCGATGCCGCGGCGCATCGCGTGGCCGGGGTGGCGCGCGAATTCGCCGGCTGGCAGCAGGATGCGGTGCGGCGGCTCGCCGAGAGCCTCATGGCCTATGCGGTCGAGGAAAAGCAGCTGCTCCTCGGGCGCGCCGCGCTCGAGGAGCTCGCCGAGGGCATAGCGCGCCTGCGCGACGCGCTCGCGCGGCTGGAAAAGCGCCTCGAGCGGCTCGCGAGGTAGCGCCGATGCAGGCGCTCCTCCGCTTGTCGCGCATCCTCTCGATCGGCCTGCGCTTCGGACTGCACGAATTCGTGCCGCCGCTCGCCGGCAATCGTCTGCTCGCGCTGCTCGCGGGGGCGCGCGAGGCGCCCCGCGCGGTGCGGCTGCGCCGGGCGCTGGAGACGCTCGGACCGATCTTCGTCAAGTTCGGCCAGGTGCTTTCGACGCGCCGCGACGTGCTGCCGTCCGATATCGCAGAGGAGCTTGCCCGGCTGCAGGACCGCGTGCCGCCGTTCGCCTCCGAGCTGGCGGTGGCCGAGATCGAACGCGCGCTCGGCGCGCGCCTCGAGGAGGTCTTCGCGCACTTCGAGCGCGAGCCCGAGGCGAGCGCCTCGATTGCGCAGGTGCACATCGCGCGCCTTCGCAGCGGCGAAGAGGTCGCGGTGAAAGTGCTGCGGCCCGGCGTCGAGCGGGCCATCGCGCACGACGTGCTGCTCCTGGAAACCGCGGCGCGCGTGATGGAGCGGTTGTGGGCCGGGGCGCGCCGGCTCAAACCCCGCGAAGTGGTGGCCGAATTCAGCAAGCACCTCGACGACGAGCTCGACCTGATGCGCGAGGCGGCGAACGCCTCGCAGCTGCGCCGCAACTTCGAACACTCGGCGCTGCTGCTGGTGCCGCGCGTGTACTGGGACTACTGCACGCAGCGCGTGATGGTGATGGAACGCATGCACGGCACGCCGGTGTCGCAGGTCGCCGAGCTGCGCGCCAAGGACGTGGACATTCCGGCGCTCGCGCGCGCCGGGGTCGAGATCTTCTTCACCCAGGTCTTTCGCGACGGGTTCTTTCACGCCGACATGCACCCGGGCAACATCCTGGTGTCGACCGAGGGCGAAACGCGGGGTCGCTACGTCGCGCTCGATTTCGGCATCATGGGCACGCTCACCGAGCGCGACAAGAATTACCTGGCGCAGAACTTCCTCGCCTTCTTCAACCGCGACTACCGGCGCGTCGCGCAGGCCCACCTGGACGCGGGCTGGGTGCCCGCCGCGACGCGCGTCGACGAGTTCGAGGCCGCGATCCGCGCCGTGTGCGAGCCGATCTTCGCGCGGCCGCTCAAGGAGATCTACTTCGGCAAGCTGCTGCTGCGGCTGTTCCAGACCTCGCGCCGCTTCAATGTCTCGATCCAGCCGCAGCTCGTCATGCTGCAAAAGACCCTGCTCAACATCGAGGGACTCGGCCGGCAGCTCGATCCCGACCTCGATCTGTGGAAGACCGCCAAGCCGCACCTGGAGCGCTGGATGGACGAGCAGATCGGGTGGAAGGGTCTGCTGCGCAGCGTGCGGCGCGAAGCGCCGTTCTGGGTGCAGGCGCTGCCGGCCTTGCCGCGCCTTGCGCACCGCTTCCTCGCCGAAGACCGGCTGGATGCCCTGCACGCCGCAGTCGGCCACCTCGCGAGGCAGAGCGCCCGGCGCAACGAACTGCTTGCCGCGCTCATCGGGGTGCTGGTCCTGACACTGCTCGTTGCGGCCGTGGCATGGTTCTGATGCGGCGCGCCGGCCGGCGCGCGCGCCGCGTTGGCCTGCAAGAGCGCCGGCCGCTATGATGCCGCACGCAGGTTGCGCCCGCGCCGTATGCTGATCGTCTTCGTCCTTCTGTATCTCCTGGTCACGATCGCCATCGGACTGTGGGCCGCGCAACGCGTCCACAATTCGAGAGACTACGTGGTCGCCGGCCGCAGCCTGCCGCTGTACATGAATGCGGCCACCGTGTTTGCCACCTGGTTCGGCGCCGAAACGGTGCTTTCGGTGTCCGCGACCTTCGCCAGGGACGGTCTCGGCGGCATCGTGGCCGACCCCTTCGGCTCCTCGTTCTGCCTGCTCTTCGTCGCGCTGTTCTTCGCGCGCGCGTTCTACCGCATGGACCTGCTCACGATCGGGGATTTCTACCGCAAGCGCTACAGCAAGCCGGTCGAGCTCGTCACCAGCGTCGCCATCACCGCTTCCTACCTGGGCTGGACCTCGGCGCAGCTCACTGCGCTCGGCCTGGTGTTTTCGGTGCTTTCCGGCGGCGCAATCGATCTCGCGACCGGAATCGTGATCGGCGCGCTGATCGTGTTTGCCTACACGGTCTGGGGCGGAATGTGGTCGGTGGCGCTGACGGATCTGTTCCAGTCGGTCGTGATCCTCTTCGGCCTGGCGCTCGTTGCCTGGCTCGTGAGCGACATGGCGGGGGGTGCGGGCAAAGTGATCGCCGCCGCTGCGGAGGCGGGGAAGCTCGAGTTCTGGCCCAAGGGCGGCACCCGGGAATGGCTTGCGTTCCTCGCCGCGTGGATGACGCTCGCGATCGGCTCGATCCCGCAACAGGACGTGTTCCAGCGCGTCACCTCGGCCCGCGACGAAACGACCGCGGTGCGGGGTACCCTGATCGGCGGCGGCGTGTACTTCGTGTTCGCGTTCGTGCCGATCTTCATCGCCTACTCGGCGCTCGTGATCGAGCCCGGATATGCGGCGCTCTTCGCCGGCGAGGACGGCCGCGAGATCCAGCGCATCCTTCCCGACCTGATCCTGGAGCGCACGCCGCTGTGGGCACAGGTGCTGTTCTTCGGCGCCCTGTTGTCGGCGATCCTGTCGACCTCGTCGGGCGCGCTGCTCGCGCCCACGGCGCTGTTTACCGAGAACGTGATCCGGCCGCTCGCCCCTCACATGAGCGACCGGCAGTTTCTGCTGCTGCTGCGGGTCGTGCTGGTGGCCTTCGCGCTGGCGGCGCTGCTGTTTGCGCTCAACTCGCGAAGCACCATGTACGAGATGGTGCAAAACGCATACAAGGTGACGCTGGTGTCGTGCATCGTCCCGCTGGCGGCGGGCCTTTACTGGAAGCGCGCCAACGTTCCCGGAGCGACGCTCTCGGTCGTATTCGGGCTGGGCGCCTGGACGGTGGCCGAATTCACCGCCGCCGACGCCACGGTGCCGCCGCAACTGGTCGGCCTGCTCGCGTCGGTGTTCGGCATGGCGTTCGGATCGCTCGTCCCGCGCGCCCGTGCGCAACCCCCTGCACGCGCCGAGGCGGACCGCCGGGCGCGCCGGCCGCTGCACTGAAGCGCGCCGCACGCCGACTCGCTTGCCGCATTCCGCGCTTTCCCGCGTCCTTTTCGCAGTCTACGTGCTGCTGGTCGCGTACGCATCGCTCTACCCGCTCGCCGGATGGCGCGATCCGGGTCCGTCGCTGTTTGCCTTTCTGTGGTCACCCTGGCCGCGCTGGGTGACGCCGTTCGACGTCGTTGCCAACGCTCTCGCCTATCTGCCGTTCGGCGCGCTGTGCGTGTGCGCCGCCCGCCCGCGCCTGCGCGGCGCGACGGCGGTTCTCGCCGCGCTGCTGTCGGGCGCGACACTTTCGATCGGGCTGGAGGCGGCGCAGAGCCTGCTGCCGTCGCGCGTCGCCTCCAACCTCGACGTGCTCGCCAACAGCGCGGGGGCGCTCGCCGGGGCGCTCGCGGGCGAGCGCGCGGCGCCCTGGCTGCTTGGCGAGGGACCGCTCCGGCATTGGCGCGCCGAGGCGATCGTGCCGGGTGCGGAAGCCGATCTCGGCCTCACGCTGCTCGGCCTGTGGCTCTTCGCCCAGCTCAACCCGGCAACGCTTCTCTTCGGTGCCGGCGACCTGCGCGACCTGCTCGCGGGTCCGGCAGGAGCGGCGTACGCGGCGCCGCTGTTCATCGCCGTGGAAGCCGTTACCGCGGCGAGCAACCTGGTTGCCGTGTCGCTGCTCGCCTCCGCGGTCGTGCGGCCCGCCGCGCGGCTGCGCGCGCTCCTCCTCGGCCTGGTCTTCGCCGCGCTCGCAGTCCGCGCGCTCGCCGCCGCGATCCTGATGCGTCCCGAGCACGCTTTCGCCTGGCTCACGCCGGGCGCGCAGCTGGGACTCGTGTTCGGCCTCCTCGCCATGCTCGGGGCGGTCGCATTGCCGCGCACCGTGCGCCTGGTGCTCGCCGCCGTGCTGCTCATGGTCGCCACGGTGCTCGTCAACCTCTCGCCGGCCAATCCCTATACCGCGGCGATGCTCAAGGCGTGGGAGCAGGGACATTTTCTCAACTTCAATGGGCTCACGCGTCTCGTGTCCGCGGGCTGGCCCTTCGCCGCGCTTGCGTACCTGATGCTGCTCGCCGCGCGCGGCGGAGGCGCGCACCCGCTCAGGTAGAATCCGGCCCCGATGTCATATTACGCGCGCCACATTTTCTTCTGCTGCAATCAGCGTGAGGACGGCCGCACGTGCTGCAACGCGAAGGGCGCCTCGGGCATGCGCGAGTACGCCAAGCAGCGCGTCAAGCAGCTCGACCTCGCGGGCACGGGCCGCGCGCGCGTGAACCAGGCAGGCTGCCTCGATCGCTGCGAAGAGGGCCCCTGCATCGTCGTGTATCCGGAAGCGGTGTGGTACACCTATGTCGACCGCGCCGATGTGGACGAGATCATCGAGGAGCACCTCAGGAACGGCCGCATCGTCGAGCGGCTGCGCATCTGATGCGGCTGCCGGCGCGGCGGACCTCGGTCGCGGGGCCCGCCGGGCGCATCGAGTGCGCGCTCGACCTTCCCGCGGGCGGCGCGGGGCCGCGCGGCGTGGCGCTGATCGCGCACCCGCACCCGCAGCATGGCGGCACGTTCGACAACAAGGTGGTGCAGACGCTCGCGCGCGCGTTTGCCGAACTCGGTTACGTGGCCGTTCGGCCGAACTTTCGCGGCGTGGGGGCAAGCGCCGGTCACTACGATGGAGGCCGCGGCGAAGTGGACGATCTGGCGGCAGTGCTTGCGCACGCGCGCAGCGAACTGGTCGACGCTCCTCCGGTGCTCGCCGGATTCTCGTTCGGGGCGGCGATGCAGGCGCGGCTCGCCGCGCGCCTGCGCAACGACGGCCAGCCGCCGGCGCGGCTGGTCCTGGTCGGAATCGCGGTGAACCACTTCGATGCGCCGGCGGTGCCGTCCGATACGCTTCTCATCCACGGCGAGCGCGACGCAACGGTTCCGCTCGGCGCCGTGCTCGACTGGGCGCGAGCGCAGGAGCTGCCGGTCGTGGTGGTGCCGGGCGCGGACCATTTTTTCCACCGCAGGCTGCCGTCGCTGCGCGCGATCGTGCAGCACAACTGGCGCGGCGCATGAATGTCGCGCTCGAAACGCACGCGCTGCGCAAGTCCTATGGCGCGCACGAGGTGGTTTGCGGCGTGGACCTGAAGGTGGCGCCGGGTGAGTGTTTCGGCCTGCTGGGCCCCAACGGCGCCGGCAAGACGACGACGCTCAAGCTGTGCCTGGGCCTGATCGACGCCGATTCCGGCTCGGTGCGCCTCCTCGGGCACGAGGTCCCGGCGCGGGCGCGCGAAGCGCGCGCCCAGGTCGGGGTGGTGCCGCAATTCGACAACCTCGATCCGGATTTCACGGTCGCCGAAAATCTGGTCGTCTACGGCCGCTATTTCGGTCTGCGCGATCGCGACATCGAGGCCGGCATTCCGCAGTTGCTCGAATTCGCGGGTCTTGCCGGGCGCGCAGCGGCGAAAATCCAGACGCTTTCGGGAGGAATGAAGCGGCGCCTGACGCTCGCGCGCGCGCTCGTGAACCGGCCGGCGCTGCTGTTCATGGACGAACCGACGACCGGGCTCGACCCGCAGGCGCGCCACCTGATCTGGGAGCGGCTGCGCCGGCTCACGCAGGAAGGCAGGACGCTCCTCCTCACCACCCACTTCATGGAGGAAGCCGAGCGCCTGTGCACGCGCCTTGCCATCATGGACCGGGGCCGCATCATCGCGCAGGGCAGTCCGCGGGCGCTGATTTCCGCGCACATCGAGTCGCAGGTGGTCGAAGTGCACGGGCCGGGGTTCGAGCGCTGGATGGAGCGGGCGCGCGACCTGGCACCGCGCGTCGAGCGCGCCGGCGAAACCGTTTTCTGCTACGCCGAAGGCGTCGAGCCGGTGCTCGCCGAGCTGCGCCGCCAGCATGAACTGGTCTATCTTCACCGTCCGGCAAACCTCGAGGATGTGTTCCTCAAGCTCACCGGGCGCGACCTGAGGGACTAGGAACTGGGCGCTCGCCCGCCGCGCGGCCCGGCCGCATGGGTTTCGGCGCCCCTGACCACATGACCACTTCCCGACTGTATGTGCCGCCGACGCTGAGCCTGCGGTTCGTTCCGGTGTGGCGGCGGCACTTCCTGGTCTGGCGCAAGCTCGCGCTGCCCTCGCTGCTGGGAAACCTCGCCGATCCGCTCATCATGCTCTTTGGCCTGGGCTACGGCCTGGGGGCGGTGCTGGGCGACATGGGCGGCACCTCCTACTTCGCGTTCCTGGCCGCCGGCTTCGTCGCCTCTTCCACGATGTACGCGGCGACGTTCGAGACCCTGTTTTCGGCGTTTTCGCGCATGCACGTGCAAAAGACCTGGGAGGCGATCGTCAACGCGCCCATGACGCTCGACGATGTGCTCGCCGGCGAGTGGGCCTGGGCTGCGACCAAGGCGCTCGCCGCGGGCCTGAGCATGCTGGTGGTGATCGCCGCCTTCGGCTTTACGACCTTGCCGCTTGCGCTCGCCGCGGTTCCGGTCGTGGTTCTCGTCGGCCTCGCCTTCGGCGCGCTCGGGCTGGCGATCAACGCGCTCGCGAGCGGGTTCGATTACTTCAGCTACTACCTGACGCTCGTTCTCACTCCGATGATGATGCTGTGCGGGGTGTTCTTTCCCGTGGAGCAGCTTCCCGGCGCGATCCAGGCCGTGTCCAGGGTGCTGCCGCTCTACCACGGTGTGGAGATCGTGCGGCCGCTACTGGCGGGCAGCTTTCCGCCGGACCTCCTCGCGCACCTCGCCGCGCTCGCCGCCTACGCGGCGGCCGGCTTTTATCTCGCGGTTGTCCTCACGCGCCGGCGGCTGCTCACCTGAGCATGCACTTCTTCGCGCCCTGCCCGCGCGGACTGGAACCGCTGCTTGCGCAGGAGCTCGCCACGCTCGGCGCGCTCCACGCGGCTCCGGTCGCGGGCGGGGTGGCGTTCGAGGGCACCGAGGCCACTTGCTACGCGGCCAACCTGCGCTCGCGCCTTGCCTCGCGCATCCTGTGGCAGGTGGCGCAATTCGGCTACACGAATGAGGATGACGTGTTCCGCGCGGCGCTCGCAGTGGACTGGCCGGCGCTGTTTGCCGTGGAGCGGTCGCTGCGCGTATACGTCACCGCGCAGAAGAGCCCGCTCCGCAGCCTCGATTACATCACCTTGCGGATCAAGGACGCGGTCTGCGACCGCTTCCGCAGCGCGTGCGGCACAAGGCCGAGCATCGAGCGTTCGCACCCGGAGGTGCGGGTGCACGCCTTTCTCGAATCCGGACGCGGCATTCTGTACCTGGACACCTCGGGCGAGCCGCTCTTCAAGCGCGGCTGGCGCCGCAGTACGGTCGAAGCGCCGCTGCGCGAGAACCTCGCCGCGGGAATCGTGCTGCTCACGGCCTGGACGCCAGGCGAAGCGCTGCTCGACCCGATGTGCGGCGGCGCGACCCTGCTCATCGAAGCCGCCGCGATCGCTCTGGGCGCGGCGCCCGGGACGGGCCGCGCCTTCGCTTTCGAGAAGCTTCACGGGTTCGACACCGGGCTCTGGCAGCGGATCCGTGCCGAAGCAGGCCGCGCGCGCGCCGCCCGTTCGCCCGCGCTCTTCGGCAGCGACAGCGATCCGCGGGCACTCGAGGCGGCGAAGAAAAATCTCTCCGCTGCCGGCTTTGCGCGCCTCGTCCGGCTCGAGCGCGCCGACATCCTCGAGCGCCATGCGCCCGCATCAAGCGGGGTCATGGTGGCAAACCCGCCCTACGGCGAACGGACCGGGGACGCGCAGGCGCTGGAGCGCTTTTACCCGCGGCTCGGCGACGCGCTCAAGCGCCGCTTCGCCGGCTGGCGCTGCCACCTCTTCAGCGCCGACCTGCGGCTGCCGAAGCTGATCCGGCTCGAGCCGGCGCGCCGCGTGCCGCTCTACAACGGCGCGCTCGAATGCCGCCTGTACGAATTCCGCATCGTGAGCGGAAGCCACCGGCGCAGGGTCGCCCCGCGCCGGCCGCTCGCTACACGATATCCAGGTGCTTGATGTCGCGCACCGGATCGCGTTCTTTCGCTTCCTTGCCGTGCAGCTTGATCGCGAGCCGCACCTCGTTCGTGGAATCGGCGTAGCGCAGCGCGTCCTCGTAGCTCACGCGCCCGGCCTCATACAGGTCGAACAGCGCCTGGTCGAAGGTCTGCATCCCGAGCTCGCGCGATTTCTTCATGATCTCCTTGATCTCGTGCACCTGGCCCTTGAAGATCAGGTCCGCGATCAGCGGCGAGTTGAGCAGCACCTCGACCGCGGGAACGCGCCCCTTGCCTTCCTTCACCGGGAGCAGGCGCTGCGAGATGACCGCCTTGAGGTTGAGCGAAAGATCCATCAGCAGCTGCTGGCGCCGCTCATCGGGGAAGAAGTTGATGATGCGGTCCATCGCCTGGTTGGAGTTGTTGGCGTGCAGCGTGGCAAGCGCCAGGTGGCCGGTTTCGGCGAACGCGATCGCGTGCTCCATCACCTCGCGCTCGCGGATCTCGCCGATCAGGATCACGTCGGGCGCCTGGCGCAGCGTGTTCTTCAGCGCCGCCTCCCAGGAATCGGTGTCGACCCCGACTTCGCGCTGCGTGATGATGCAGTTCTTGTGCGGGTGCACGTACTCCACCGGGTCTTCGATGGTGATGATGTGCCCGTGCGAGTTCTCGTTGCGGTAGCCGATCATCGCCGCGAGCGAGGTCGACTTGCCCGAGCCGGTGCCGCCGACGAAGATCACCAGGCCGCGCTTGGTCATCGTGACGTCCTTGAGCACCGGCGGCAGGCTCAGGCTCTCGAAGCTGGGAATGGCGCTCGTGATCACGCGGCACACGATCCCGACGCAGCTCTGCTGCACGAAGGTGTTGACGCGAAAGCGGCCGATTCCCGCGGGGTTGATCGCGAAGTTGCACTCCTTGGTGGCCTCGAACACCGCCGCCTGCTTGTCGTTCATGATCGCGCGCGCCAGCATCGAGGTGTGCTGCGCGTTGAGCGGGGTCTGCGACACCGGCATCACCTTGCCGTCGACCTTCATCGCCGGCGGGAAGTTGGCCGTGATGAAAAGGTCCGACCCTTTTTTTGCCAGCAAAGCGCGCAACAGGTCGTAGATGAATTTGGTTGCCTGTTCCCGTTCCATACCTGGCTCCTTTCGATCCCTTGCCTCGCGCCTGCCCGCAGCGGGACGCGCGGCGAGGGTCCGGTTTTATCCCGCGAACTGCTCCTTGTTCATCGCCTTGCCGCGCGCTTCGGCCGGCGACACCACATTGCGCTGCACCAGCTCCTGCAGGTTCTGATCGAGCGTCTGCATGCCGATCTGGCGCCCGGTCTGGATCGCCGAGTACATCTGCGCGATCTTGTTCTCGCGGATCAGGTTGCGGATCGCGGGGGTGCCGATCATGATCTCGTGCGCCGCCACGCGCCCCGCGCCGTCCTTGGTCTTGAGCAGCGTCTGCGAGATCACGGCGCGGATCGATTCCGAAAGCATCGCCCGGACCATTTCCTTCTCGGCCGCCGGAAAGACGTCGACGATCCGGTCGATCGTCTTCGCCGCGCTGGAGGTGTGCAGCGTGCCGAACACGAGGTGGCCGGTCTCCGCGCCGGTCAGCGCGAGGCGGATGGTCTCCAGATCGCGCATTTCCCCGACCAGGATCACGTCCGGGTCTTCGCGCAGCGCGCTGCGCAGCGCGTTAGCGAAGGAAAGCGTATGCGGGCCGACCTCGCGCTGGTTGATCAGGGACTTCTTCGATTCATGCACGAACTCGATCGGATCCTCGATCGTGAGGATGTGGCCCTGCTCGGTTTCGTTGATGTGATTGACCATCGCGGCGAGCGTCGTCGACTTGCCCGAGCCGGTGGGGCCGGTCACCAGGACGATGCCGCGCGGCTGGTCGGCGATTTCGACGAAGATCTTCGGGCACTTCAGGTCCTCCAGCGTGAGCACCTTGGAGGGAATCGTCCGCAGCACCGCCGCCGCGCCGCGCTGCTGCACGAAGGCGTTCACGCGGAAGCGCGCGAGGTTCGGCACCGCGAAGGAGAAGTCGCACTCGAGGTTCTCCTCGTAGAACTTGCGCTGCCCGTCGCTCATGATGTCGTAGACCATCCCGTGCACGTCCTTGTGCTCGAGCGGCGGCACGTTGATGCGCCGGATGTCGCCGTGCACCCGGATCATGGGCGGCAGTCCCGACGACAGGTGCAGGTCGGAAGCCTTGTTCTTGACCACAAAGGCGAGCAGTTCGGTGAGATCCATTAGAATCCTCCGCGGGGCGCGAAGAAAATTATGGCTGCGATTCAGGACAATTTGCAAGCTGTAAAAGCGCGGATCGCGCGCGCCGCCGAAGCGGCCGGGCGCGATCCCGCCTCGGTGCGGCTGCTGGCGGTGTCCAAAACGCACGCCGCCGAGCGGATCGAGGAGGCGTTTCGGGCCGGCCAGACCTCGTTTGGCGAGAATTACGTCCAGGAAGCGCTCGAAAAGATGGATGCGCTCGAGCGCCGCCTGGGTCCGGATGGTGCGCGGGCGCTCGAATGGCACCTGATCGGTCCCTTGCAGAGCAACAAGACGCGGCTCGCAGCGGAGCGTTTCGCCTGGGTGCACACGATCGAGCGCGAACGCACGGCGCGGCGGCTCTCGGAGCAGCGGCCCGCCGCGGCTCCGCCGCTCAACGTGCTGGTGCAGGTGAATGTGTCGGGCGAGCGCTCGAAATCCGGTGTCGGCCCACAGGACGCCTCCGCGCTCGCGCACGCGGTGGCGCGGCTTGCGCGCCTTCACCTGCGCGGCCTGATGGCGATCCCCGAGCCGACGCGCGATCCGCGAATCCAGCGCGCGCGTTTTCGCGCCGTGCGGGAGATCTACGAGCGCCTGCGCGCCGAGGGGCTTGCATTCGACACGCTCTCCCTCGGGATGAGCGACGACATGGAAGCGGCGATCGCCGAAGGCTCGACGCTGGTGCGCATCGGAACCGCCCTGTTCGGACTGCGCCAGCCGCACAGGGACGCGGCGTGAAAATCGCCTTTCTGGGCGGCGGCAACATGGCCACCGCGCTGATCGGCGGCCTGCTCGCCAGGGGTTTTGCTCCCGGCGCGCTCTCGGTGATCGAGCGGCTCGAGGCGGCGCGGGCCGCGCTCGCGACGGGGTACGGCGTACACGCGAGCGGCGGGGCCGACGACGCGACGCGGGCCGCCGATGTGCTGGTGCTCGCGGTGAAGCCGCAGGACATGCGGACCGCGCTCGCGCCGCTCGCGCACGTTGTGCGCGACAAGCTCGTCGTCAGCATCGCGGCGGGCGTGCGCCTTGCCGACATCGCACGCTGGCTCGGCGGGCACCGCAGGCTCGTTCGCGCCATGCCGAACACGCCCGCGCTGGTCGGTGCGGGCGTTGCCGCGCTGTACGCGGCGCCCGAGGTCGGCGCCGAGGAGCGGGCGAGCGCGGAACGCATCCTGGGGGCGGTCGGCAAGACCGTGTGGGTGGAGGCCGAAACGCTGCTCGATCCGGTGACCGCGCTCTCGGGAAGCGGCCCGGCATACGTGTTCTGGTTCATCGAACAGCTCGCCGCTGCGGGCGCGGCGCTCGGGCTGCCGCTCGAGACCGCGCGCACGCTCGCGCTCGAGACCGTGCTGGGCGCGGCACAGCTCGCGGCGCGCAGCGGCGAGCCCGCCTCGGTGCTGCGCGAGCGCGTCACCTCGAAAGGCGGTACCACCGAAGCCGCGCTGCGCGTCTTCGCGGAGGAAAGGCTCGCCGAGCGGCTGCGGCGCGCGCTCGAGGCCGCCAGCCGCCGCGGCGCCGAGCTCGGGGAGCAACTGGGCCGCGACTGAATGCTTTCGCAGATCGGGCAGCTGCTGGTCGATGTGGCGGCAGGTTTCTTCGTGTTCGTGCTGCTCCTGCGGTTCCATTTCCAGTGGTTGCGGGTCCCGTTCCGCAATCCGCTCGGCGCGTTCGTCATCGCGGTGAGCAACTGGGTCGTGCTTCCCGCCCGCCGTGTCGTCCCGGCGATCGCCGGCCTGGATTTCGCAACGCTCGCCGCCGCGTGGCTGCTGCAGGCGGCGGCGCTGTGGGCATCGTACGCGCTGCGCGGCTGGGAATTCGGCTCCGCGCCCGGCATTGCGGCGGCGATGCTGGCGGGCGTGGCGCTCGTCGATCTGCTGCGCTACAGCGTCTACATCCTGGTGTTTGCGGTGATCGTGCAGGTCGTGTTGTCGTGGGTGAGTCCGTATTCGCCGCTCGCGCCGATGCTCGATCTGCTGACCCGTCCGTTTTTGCGGCCGCTCCGCCGGCTGTTGCCGCCGGTGGCGAACGTCGATCTGTCCCCGCTCGTGCTGCTGGTGGCGCTGCAGGTGCTCTTGATTCCGCTCGCGCATTTGCGCGACGCGCTCGGAGCGGCGTTCTGAGGCGCGAACCCGAGGCGCTGATCGCTAGCGCTTGAAGCGGGCCGACGCGGGGTAGGGAAACACGTCCTCCTGGATGCCGGCGCGGATGTGCGCCTGTTTCTCGAGCCAGAACTCGGGCGTGGTGAGGTCGGCGTGGTGCTCGAGGAAGAACGCGCGCGCGCGCGGCGCGGAAACCAGGAAGCTTTCGAACTGTTCGGGATAGACGTCGTTCGGCCCGATCGCCCAGTACGGCTCCGCGGCCATCTCCTCTTCCGGCGTGCGGGGCGCGGGAATGCGGCGGAAATTGCAGTCGGTCATGTACGCGATCTCGTCGTAGTCGTAGAACACGATCCGGTTGTGGCGCGTCACGCCGAAGTTCTTGAGCAGCATGTCGCCGGGGAAGATGCCGGCGCCGGCGAGATCCTTGATGGCGTTGCCGTACTCGACGAGCGCGTTGCGCATCCGGGCCTCGTCGCCGTCCTGCAGCGCTTCTTCGAGGTAGAGGTTGAGCGGCTGCATCCGGCGCTCGATGTAGACGTGCTTGAAGACCAGCCGGTCGCCCTCGAACTCGATGTTCGAGGGAGCCTCGGCCTTCAGTTCATCGACCAGCGCCGGGTCGAAGCGCTCGAGCGGCAGCGCGACCAGCGAATACTCGAGCGTGTCGGCGAGCCTCCCGACCCGGTCGTGGAATTTCACGATCAGGTACTTCTGCTTGACCGTCGCCGGGTCGAGGTCCTTGGGCGGCGCAAAGTGATCGCGGATCACCTTGAACACGTACGGAAACGACGGCAGCGTGAACACCAGCATCACCATGCCCCGGATTCCCGGCGCGACCACGAATCGATCCGAGGAATGCTTCAGGTGGTAGTGAAGGTCGCGGTAGAACACCGTCTTGCCCTGCTTGTGCAGGCCCACCGCCATGTACATGTCGGCGCGCGGCTTCTTCGGCATGAGCTGCCGGAGGAACGATACATAGGCGGCCGGGACCTCCATGTCGACGAAGAAATAGGCGCGTGCGAACGAGAACAGAACGAGCAGCGCGTCCTGGTCCGCAAGCAGCGTGTCGAGGTAGAGCTCCTTCCTCTCGTTTTGCAGGATCGGCACTGCGAACGGCAGCTCGACGTTGCCGTTGGTGGCCTTGCCGACGATGTAGGCCGCCTTGTTGCGGAAGAAGAGCGACCCCAGCACCTGGATCTGCAGGCTCGGACGCGCCCGGGCGGGACGCGGGAAGTGCGCGCGCAGCGCGTGGACCACGCTTCGCAGGTCGCGGTGCAGGTTCTCGAACGGATTCGCGAGCCGGAAATCGCGCACGATCCGCTCCAGGGTGGTGCGCAGCCCCGCGCCTGCGCTGCGCGGGTAGTAGCTGCGGTAGGCGGGCTCCTCGCCCTCGAGATGTTCGGTCGCCACCGCCGGGCGCCAGAAGATGAATTCGTTGCGGTAATAGCGCCGGTGCAGTACCTGGCAGGCGACCGAATTGAAGAACGTCTCGGCGAGCTCGGGCTGGCGGTGCTCGTGCAGCAGCGGGATGTACGCGAGCTTGATCGCCGGCCAGAGCGACTCGTCGGTCTCCGCCTCCGGAAAGCGCGCCAGCACGCTCTCCACGCCTTCCTGCACGCGCCGGTCGTACATGGCGATGCGCTCGCGCGCGAGTTCCTGCATCGCGCGCCAGTCGGCGCGCTCGAACAGCGCCTTGGCGCGCACCGCGGCCTGGCGGAACAGGCGGTAATGGCGGTCGAACCCGGCGCGGATCGCGCGCGCGATCTCCGAGGCGCGGCCCGCGCGCGCCTCGTGGATCGGCAGGATCTTCGCCGGCTCGCTCACGCCGCGCTCAGGCGGCCGCGAGCTTGGTCTTCTTCTTCTCGTCGAAGAACTGCTCGTCCTCGGTCGAGCCGTGCAGGGCGGTGGTCGAGGCGCTTCCGCCCGCGATCACCTGCGTGACGTCGTCGAAATAGCCGGTGCCGACTTCGCGCTGGTGCTTCACCGCGGTGAAACCCTTTTCCGCCGCCGCGAACTCCTTTTGCTGCAGTTCGACGAACGCCGTCATGTTGTTGCGCGCGTAGCCGTAGGCAAGCTCGAACATCCCGTAGTTGAGCGCGTGGAAGCCCGCCAGGGTGATGAACTGGAACCGGTAGCCCATGGCGCCGAGTTCGCGCTGGAACCGCGCGATCGTCGCGTCATCCAGGTTGCGCTTCCAGTTGAACGAAGGCGAGCAGTTGTAGGCGAGCCTCTTGCCCGGGAATTTCCTCTGGATGCCTTCGGCAAAGCGGCGCGCAAAGGCGAGGTCCGGAGTGCCGGTCTCGCACCACACCAGGTCGGCGTACTCGGCGTAGGCGAGCCCGCGCGCCAGCGCTTGCTCGAAGCCCTTGCGCGAGCGGTAAAAACCCTCGGCCGTGCGCTCGCCGGTGAGAAACGGCCGGTCGCGCTCGTCGACGTCGGAGGTGACCAGATCGGCCGCCTCCGCGTCGGTGCGGGCGAGAATCACGGTGGGCACGCCGCTCACGTCCGCGGCGAGGCGGGCGGCGACGAGCTTTTGCACGTGCTCCTGCGTCGGCACCAGCACCTTGCCGCCCATGTGGCCGCATTTCTTGACGCTCGCGAGCTGGTCCTCCAGGTGCACGCCGGAGGCGCCCGCATCGATCATCGCCTTCATCAGCTCGAATACGTTCAGCACCCCGCCGAATCCGGCCTCGGCGTCGGCGACGATCGGCGCGAAATAATCCACTTCGCCCGAGCCTTCCATCCACTGGATCTGGTCCGCGCGCGTCAGCGCATTGTTGATCCGCTTGACGACCGTGGGCACGGAAGAAACCGCGTACAGCGACTGATCGGGATACATCTGCAGCGAATCGTTGGCATCGGCTGCGACCTGCCAGCCCGAAAGGTAGATCGCGGGAACGCCCGCCTTCACCTGCTGTACCGCCTGATTGCCGGTGAGCGCGCCCAGGGAATTCACGAACGGCATCTCGTGCAGCAGGCGCCAGAGCTTCTCGGCGCCGCGCCGTGCGAGCGTGTGCTCCACGTGCAGCGAGCCGCGCAGGCGCACCACGTCCTCCGCCCCGTAGGGCCGCTTGATGCCGGCCCAGCGCGGGTTCTCGGCCCAGTCCCTGTTCAATTCCGCGATTTCCTGCTCACGACTGCCCATCTCGGCTCCCTTGCTCGACGGTTGATGAAAAATGCTGCGGCAAAACCACCTTAGCGCATGCCGTTGGCGCGGAGCAATAACGGATAAATCCGGCTCATAGGGGATGATAAACAAGAATTTACAGCCAGTTAAGCGCGTATCGTTTCACGATGCGAAGGTCGGTTTCGTACGCTGCTGCCGCGCAACAGCGGCTAGGTCTGAACCAGCCGGCGATGGTTGTGAATGCTCATCAGGATGCCGATGCCGACAAACAGCGTGGCGAGCGCCGTGCCGCCGTAGGACACCATGGGGAGGGGCACCCCCACCACCGGCAGGATTCCGGCCACCATCCCCATGTTGACGAACGCGTAGGTGAAGAACATGAGGCTCAGCGCACCCGCCGCCAGGCGCGCGAACAGCGAGGCCGCGCGCAGCGTGATGATCAGGCCGCGGCCGACGAGTAGCGCGTAGAGAACGAGCAGCACCGCGTTGCCGAGCAGCCCGAACTCCTCCGAAAAGACGGCGAAGATGAAATCCGTGTGACGCTCGGGGATGAATTCCAGGTGCGCCTGCGTTCCCTGCAGCCAGCCCTTGCCGAGCACGCCGCCCGAGCCGACCGCGATCGTCGACTGGATCGTGTGGTAGCCCGCGCCGAGCGGGTCCTGCGTCGGGTCGAGCAGGGTCAGGATCCGCCGCCGCTGGTACTCGTGCAGCAGGCCCCACAGCGGCAGCACGCTCGCGGCGCCGAGCAGCGCAAGCGTGGCGAGCACGCGCCAGCGGATGCCGGCGAAGAAGATCACGTAGAAGCCGGCCGCCCCGACCAGCGCCGCGGTGCCCAGATCGGGCTGCCGGGCGATGAGCAGCACCGGGACGAGCAGAAGCAGCGCGGCTACGGCGAAGTCGCGCAGCCGAAGCACGCCCTCGTTGCGGTGGAAATACCACGCCAGCATCAGCGGCAGCGCGAGCTTCATGATCTCCGAGGGCTGCACGCGCGCGAAGCCCAGATGCAGCCAGCGGCGCGCGCCGTTGACCACGTCGCCGAAGAGCGCGACGGCTACGAGCAGCACCAGGCCGATCAGGTACGCGGGCAGCGCCAGCCGCAGCAGGCCCTCGGGCGGAATGCGGGCCGCGACCCACATCGCGACGAGCGCGATTCCCAGATTGGCGATCTGCGCATTCACCCGTGCCGGCGCGTCGTAGCTCGCCGAATACAGCGTCATCAGGCCGATGCCCGCCAGCGTGAGCGCCGTGACGAGCAGCGGCCCGTCGATTCGCTCGCGCAGGCGCAGCGCGGCGCGCCGGAGCGTCAGTTGCCCCGCCGCCATCAGTCGCCTTCCTCCTCGAGCTCGGGCTCTGCGGCGGGCTTGCGCGGCTGCACCTCGGGCACCTTGCCGAGCAGATAGTAGTCGAGCACGGCGCGCGCAAGCGGGGCGGCGGCGCGCGCGCCGAAGCCGCCGTTTTCGACCAGTGCGGCGAGCGCGATCCTCGGCCGCTCGACCGGCGCGAAGGCGATGAACAGGGAATGGTCGCGCAGGCGCTCGGCAACCCTGCGCTCGTCGTATCGTTCGTGCTGCCCGATGCCGATGACCTGCGCCGTTCCGGTCTTGCCGGCGCTCGTGTACGGCACGCCGGCAAAGGCGCGCGCCCCGGTGCCCTCGCGGTTGACCCCGGCCATGGCGCGCTTGACGAACTCGACGTTCTCCGCCCGCAGCAGAATCTTCCGGATCAGCTGCGGCTCCAGGGCTCGGCGCTCGCCGGTGCGCTGATTCTCGATTCGTTCTACCAGCCGCGGACGCAGCATGACGCCGTCGTTTGCCAGCGTCGCGACCGCGAGCCCGAGCTGCGCCGGCGTGTAGGCGTTGTAGCCCTGGCCGATGCCGATCGAGATGGTTTCCCCCGGGTACCACTTCTGCTGCTCGGGCTGTCGAAAGCGCTTCAGTTTCCACTCCGGCGAGGGCAGCACGCCGGCGGCCTCGCCCTCCAGGTCGATCCCGGTGCGGGCGCCGAACCCGAACCGATCCATGAACCGCGCGATGGCATCGATCCCCAAGTCGTTCGCGAGCTGGTAGTAGAACGTATCCGAGGACGCGACGATCGACTTGTACAGGTCGACGTAGCCGTGCCCGCCCGGTTTCGAATCCCGGAAACGCCGTTCTCCGAACAGGAAATAGCCCGGATCCTGAATCGCGCTGCGCGGCGTGCGCTTGCCCAGTTCGAGCGCCGCCAGGGCCATGAACGGCTTGAAGGTCGAGCCGGGCGGATAGAGGCCCGCGATGGCGCGGTTGTTGAGCGGGCGGTCGGGCGAGTTGTTCAAAGCGCTCCAGCTCGCCGCATCGATCCCCTCGACGAACAGGTTCGGATCAAGGCCGGGCCGCGACACGAGCGCGAGCACCGCGCCGCTCGCAGGCTCCAGCGCGACCAGCGCGCCGCGCCGCTCGCCAAACAGGCGCTCCGCGACCTCCTGCAAGCGGATATCGATCGTCAGCGTGATGTTGTTTCCCGGGTGGGACGGCGTGCGCGACAGCGTGCGGATTCCGCGACCGGCGGCATCGATCTCCACCTGCTCGAACCCGGTGGTGCCGTGCAGTTCCGCCTCGTAGCTCGCCTCGACGCCCGCCTTGCCGATGAAATCGGTGCCGCGGTAGTTGGCCTCGACCCTCGATTCCTCGAACCGCTCCTGGTCGCGGGCGCTCACCCTGCCGATGTAGCCGATCACGTGCGAGGCGGTGTCGCCGTGCGGGTATTGGCGGAACAGCCTCGCCTTGATCTCGACCCCCGGGAAGCGGTAGCGGTTGGCGGCGAAACGCGCGACCTCCTCGTCGGTCAGCCGCGTGCGGATCGGCAGGCTTTCGGCGTTGCGCGTCTCGGCAAGAAGCTTGCGGAAACGGCTGCGATCGCGGGGCTGGATCTCGACCACCTCGCCGAGTTCGGCCAGGGTGCGCTCCAGGTCCGCGACCCGCGCGACGGCGATCTCGAGCGTGTACCCGGAGACGTTGCGCGCCAGCACCGCGCCATTGCGATCCAGGATCAGGCCGCGGTTGGGTGCAAGCGGCACGATCGCGATGCGGTTTTCCTCGGCCCGCGAGGCGTACGAGTGGTGCTGGAGCACCTGCAACTGGAAGAAGCGGGCGAACAGCAGCCCGAACGCGGCGAGCACAAGGCAGCCGGCGATCGCGACGCGCAGCCGGAACTCGCGCAACTCCCGTTCGTGGTCCTTCAGTGGGGCAACCGGGGTCGACACGATCGATTCCGCCTGCGCGCTAGATCGGCCTGGTTTCATCGACCTCGAGCGGGCGCCGCTGCGGCGCGAGGAGCACCACGGTCACCGCCGGCCACAGCAGGGCGCCGGCCAGCGGCCCGACGAGGAGCCTCCAGCCGGGAAATTCGGCGCCCGCAGCCAGTCGCACCGCAGCGCCCACGGCGAGCGCAAGCACGAGCAGTGCGCCCACGTGCAGCGCCTGGCCCCAGAGCGTAAACCACAGTATGCGGCGCGAGAGCGTCACCGCACCGAATGCGAGCAGCGAGTAGGACAGAGCATGCTGTCCGAGCAGCACGCCGTTGCCGACGTCGGTGAGCAGCCCCAGCAGCCAGCCAGCCCCCAGTCCGACCAGCCGCGGCTGGTGCACGCACCAGAACGCAAGCGCCAGCGCGACGAAATCCGGCGCCAGGGCAGGATCCCCCCAGGGCAGAAAATTGAGCAGCAGCGCGACCGCGAAGGCGATGACGATCGTGCCCGCTCGCACGGGAAGCAGGATGTGCTGGGGCTTATCCGGTGCCATCGGATCCCTTGCGGCGCGTGCGGCGGGTCTTGGACGTGGGTTTTTCCCGTTCCTCCGCCGCCTGTGCCGGAGGCGCAGCGGGCGCCGCTCCGATGCCGAGCACGAGCACGTAGCGTCCGCGTTCGACGCCCGCGGCGGGCTGGCAGTAGACGCGCGCGAACGCGTTGCTCGTGTCGCGCTCGACGCGCACCACGGTCGCAACCGCAAGCCCCGGCGGATAGATGCGGTCGAGTCCCGAGGTCACCAGCTGGTCCCCGTTCACGACGTCGGCGTTGGCGGCGAGGAAGCGCAGCTCGAGAAGGCCGGAAGGCCCCGCGCCGTAGGCAAGCGCCCGCAGGCCGTTGCGCACGACCTGGACCGGTATCGCCTGGTTCTTGTCGGTGAGCAGCGTGACCTCCGAGAACAACGCATGGACCCGCGTCACCTGCCCGAGTACGCCCGCCTCGTCGGCGACCGGACTCCCGGCACGCACGTCGCTGCGGCTTCCCTTGTCGACGACGATCTTGCGCGAAAACGGGTCGCGCCCGGCGTAGAGGATCTCGGCCACCAGCGCGCCGCCCGGCAGGCGCTCGGCGGCGCCGATCAGGCGCCGCAACCGTGCCGCCTCGGCGGCCGCGGCTTCGTTGCGCTGCGCGGCCTGCGACGATTCGATGAGCCTCGCGCGCAGCTCGGCATTTTCCTCGCGCAGCGCCGACTGGCTGGAGAAATACGCCGCAATGCGCCTTGCCAGCGACGCCGGCGCCGTCGCGGCGGCCTGCAGCGGCTGCGTGGCGAGCGCAAGCGCGCTGCGCAGCCCCTCGCCGAAGCGGAAGCGCCCGTCGACGACGATCAGCGCGAGCGAAAGCAGGGCGAAAAACGCGAGCCGAACGAGTGGAGCCGGACCACGCTTGAAGAACGGCGGCGGTGTGTGCTCCATCTCGGGAAGGGGGGTCGGCCCCCTTCAGTCACTCGTTGGTGAAGATCGTGCCGAAGCGCTCCATCTTTTCCAGCGCCTGACCGGAGCCGCGCACGACGCAGGTGAGTGGATCCTCGGCGACGATCACTGGGAGACCCGTTTCCTCCATGAGCAGGCGGTCCACGTCGCGCAGCAGCGCGCCGCCGCCGGTGAGCACCATGCCCTTCTCGGCGATGTCGGCGCCCAGCTCGGGCGGCGTCTGCTCGAGCGCGGTCTTGACCGCAGACACGATCTGGTTGAGCGGTTCGGTGAGCGCCTCCAGAATCTCGTTGGAGCTGATGGTGAAGCTGCGCGGAATGCCCTCCGCGAGATTGCGCCCTTTCACTTCCATCTCGCGCACTTCGCTTCCGGGAAACGCCGAGCCGATCTCCTTCTTGACCGTCTCCGAGGTCATCTCGCCGATCAGCATGCCGTAGTTGCGGCGGATGTAGTTGATGATCGCCTCGTCGAACTTGTCGCCGCCGACGCGCACCGAGCCCGAGTACACCATGCCGCCGAGCGAGATGACGCCGACCTCGGTGGTGCCGCCGCCGATGTCGACCACCATCGAGCCGGTCGCTTCGGCGACCGGCATGTCGGCGCCGATCGCCGCCGCCATCGGCTCCTCGATCAGGTACACCTGGCTCGCGCCCGCTTCGGTCGCCGCTTCGCGGATCGCGCGCCGTTCCACCTGCGTCGAGCCGCACGGCACGCAGATGATGATCCGCGGCGAAGGCGAGAACAGCCTCGATTCGTGCACCTTCTTGATGAAATATTTCAGCATCTGCTGCGTAACCGTGAAATTCGCGATCACGCCGTCCTTCATCGGCCGGATGGCGACGATGTTGCCGGGCGTCTTGCCGAGCATCTGCTTGGCTTCCCGGCCCACGGCCTGGATCGACTTCTTGGCGTTCGGTCCGCCATCCTCGCGGATCGCGACCACCGAAGGCTCGTCGAGCACGATGCCCTTGCCCTGGACGTAAATCAGCGTGTTGGCGGTCCCGAGATCGATCGCGAGGTCGTTGGAGAAATAGCTTCTGAGAAATCCGAGCATGCGCGTGCGGTCACTCCGTTTTGATTCCGCCTTAGTTTTGCGCGCTAAGGCCGTGTTCACAAAGGCTCTATAATAATAAAAGTTTACCCCCAATTGTCCGCCGGGGCCCCTTTTTTCCTTGCTGCGGCATGTCGCTATCCCCCGCCCAGATCGAGCACATCGCGCGCCTCGCCCGGATCGCGCTGAGCCCCGCGGAGGCGGAGGCCCTGCGCACTCAACTGAACCACGTGCTGGAGCTGATCGACGAGATGCAGGCCGTGGACACCCGCGGGATCGAGCCGATGTCGCACGCGCTCGACGCGCGCCTGCCGATGGGACAGCGGCTGCGCGCAGACGAGGTGAGCGAGCCGGACCGCCGCGCCGAGTTCCAGGCGGTCGCCCCCGCGGTCGAGCGGGGCCTGTACCTGGTGCCGAAGGTCCTCGAGTAGCTTGCTGAACGCATCCGTTGCGGAGCTTTCTTCCGCCCTCGCGGCCAAGCGCGTCTCGAGCGTAGAGCTGACCCGGCTGTTTCTTGCGCGCACCGGGGCGCTCAACGGCGCGCTCAACGCCTTCATCACGGTCGACCCCGAGCGCAGCCTCGCGCAGGCGCGCGCCGCCGACGAGCGGCGCGCCCGCGGCGAGGCCGGGGCGCTGACCGGGATTCCGATCGCGCACAAGGACATTTTCTGCACGCGCGGGCTGCGGACGACGTGCGGCTCGAAGATGCTGGCCGATTTCGTCAGCCCGTACGACGCGCACGTGATCGAGCGCTTTGCCGCCGCCGGCGCGGTCTGCCTCGGCAAGACGAACATGGACGAATTCGCCATGGGATCGTCGAGCGAAACCTCGTTCTTCGGGCCGGTGCGCAACCCCTGGGATCTGCGCCGCGTGCCGGGCGGCTCCTCGGGCGGCTCGGCGGCGGCAGTCGCCGCCCGCATGGCGCCCGCGGCCACGGGCACCGACACGGGCGGCTCGATCCGGCAGCCCGCGGCGTTCACCGGGATCTCCGGCCTCAAGCCGACCTACGGCCTGGTGTCCCGCTACGGCATGGTGGCGTTCGCCTCCTCGCTCGATCAGGGCGGTCCGCTCGCCAAAAGCGCCCACGACCTCGGGCTGCTGATGAATGCGATGGCGGGCTTCGACCCGCGCGATTCGACCAGCCTCGAGCGACCCGCCGAGGATTACACCCGGGACCTGAACCCGTCCCTCGCGGGGCTGCGCATTGGGCTCCCACGCGAGTATTTCAGCGAGGGCGTCGAGCGCGCCGTGCTTGCGCGGGTGCGCGAAGCCGTGGCGTGGTTCGAATCGCAGGGCGCGCAGACGGTCGAAGTGGACTTGCCCTACACGCGCCTTTCCATCCCGGTGTACTACGTGCTTGCGCCGGCCGAAGCGTCCTCGAACCTGTCGCGTTTCGACGGCGTGCGCTATGGGCACCGGGCGAAGGAGTACGACGACCTGTTCGACCTGTATTGCCGCACGCGCGCCGAGGGGTTCGGTGCCGAGGTGAAGCGCCGGATCCTGATCGGCACCTACGTGCTCTCGCACGGCTACTACGACGCCTATTACCTGCAGGCGCAGCGGCTGCGCCGTCTGATCGCGGCGAATTTCGCCGCGGCGTTCGCGCGCTGCGACCTGCTGATGGGCCCCACGGCGCCCTCGACCGCCTTCGCGCTCGGCGCCCGGGTGCGCGATCCGGTGCAGATGTACCTGAGCGACATTTTCACGCTCGCCGCGCCGCTTGCCGGGGTGCCCGCGCTTTCGGTGCCCTGCGGCTTCGACTCCGGCGGCCTGCCGGTGGGCCTGCAGATCGTCGGCGATTACTTCGCCGAAGCGCGCATGCTCGGGGTCGCGCACCGCTATCAGCAGGCGACCGACTGGCACCTGCGGGTGCCGGGCGGCGCGCCCTTGTGACGCGCCCGGCGGGGATGCGATGAGCTGGGAGACCGTGGTCGGCATCGAAACGCACGTCCAGCTCGCGACGCGCTCGAAGATATTCTCCGGCGCATCCACCGCGTTCGGCGCCGCGCCGAACGTGCAGGCCTCGGCCGTGGACGTCGCGCTGCCCGGCGTGCTCCCGGTCCTGAACCGCACCGCGGTCGAATTCGCGCTGCGGCTCGGCCTCGCGGTTGGCGCGGCGATCAACCGGCGCTCGGTGTTCGCGCGCAAGAATTACTTCTATCCCGACCTGCCGAAGGGCTACCAGATCAGCCAGTACGAAGCCCCGATCGTGCAGGGCGGGGTGCTGCGGATCGTGCTCCGCGATGCGCGCGGCGAAACCGAGAAGGCGATCCGGATCACGCGCGCGCACCTGGAGGAAGATGCCGGCAAGTCGCTGCACGAGGACTTTCACGGCATGTCGGGGATCGACCTCAATCGGGCCGGAACGCCGCTTCTGGAGATCGTCTCCGAGCCCGACCTGCGCGGCGCGCAGGAGGCAGTCGCCTATGCGCGCGCCCTGCATTCGCTCGTGCGCTGGATCGGCATCTGCGACGGCAACATGCAGGAAGGCTCGTTCCGCTGCGACGCCAACGTCTCGGTGCGCCGGGCCGGGGACGAGCGCCTGGGCACGCGCTGCGAAATCAAGAATCTCAACTCGTTCCGTTTCCTGGAGCGCGCCATCGAGTACGAAGCGAAGCGCCAGATCGCGATCCTGGAGGACGGCGGGCAGGTGGTGCAGGAAACGCGCCTTTACGACGCGGAGCGGGGCGAGACGCGCCCGATGCGCACCAAGGAAGACGCGCACGACTACCGCTACTTTCCCGACCCGGACTTGCTTCCGCTCGTGCTGCGCGAAGAGGACATCGAGCGGACGCGCGCCGCCCTGCCGGAACTGCCCGACGCGATGCGCGAGCGCTTTGCGCGCGAATACGGCCTGTCGGCGTACGACGCCGCGCTGCTCACCGGAGACAGGGAAACGGCGGCGTTTTTCGAGCGCACGGTACAGCTGACCTCGGCTGTAGCGGGGGCGCCGGCCGCGGCGGGCGCCGAGCTCGGGTCCGCCGGCCTCGCCAAGCTCGCGGCCAACTGGCTGAACGGGGAGCTCGCGGCGCGACTCAACGCGGCGGAGCTCGGGATTGCCGCCTCGCCGGTCGCGCCCGAAGCGCTGTCACAGCTCCTTGCGCGCATCCTCGACCGCACGCTCAACAGCAAGACCGCCAAGGACGTGTTCGCCGCCCTGTGGTCCGGCGAAGGCGCGGTCGACGAGATCATCGAGCGCCGCGGCCTGAAGCAGATCAGCGATGCCGCGGCGATCGAGCGGCTGGTCGAAGAGGTGCTTGCCGCCAACCCCAGGCAGGTCGCGGATTACCGCGCCGGCAGGGACAAGGCGTTTCACTCCCTCGTCGGCCAGGTGATGAAGGCGAGCCGCGGCAAGGCGAACCCCGCGCAGGTGAACGAAATCCTGCGGCGCAGGCTTTCCGGCTGAGGCCGGCTTCGCGGCGCGCTCACTTCCTCTTGGTCAGTTCGAGGTAACGCTTCCTGTCCTCGTCGTACCTCGCGTTGATCGCGTCGACTTCCTTGCTCTTAACCTGCAGCAGGTTCTGCTGGGCTTCGAGGTCGACCTGCGCGGCGCGCACGTCGCTTTGCAGCTTGGCGGGCGGCTGGTTGCCGCCCTTGTAGAACTCCATCTCCTTCGCGAGCTCGGCCTGGCGCTTCTTGATGACTTCGATGCGCCGCGCGACCTCCTTCACGGTCTCCTCGTTTTCGGCCAGCGCGCGCTTGCGCGCGTCCTCGATGTCGCCCTCCCGCGCGTAGGTCGCGAGCAGCGCCCGGTTGCGGCGCGCCTCCTCCTGGGCGATGGCGGCCTGTTCGCGCTTCTTCTTCTCCTCGGCTTCCTTCGCCGCGCGATCCTCGGCGCTCTGCTGCTCGATGCGCCGCACGACCACGCCCTGCTTGTTGAGCTCCTCGACCGGCCGCCCGACGCATTGCGGCGGAATGGTCTGGCCGTAATATTTCTTCCCGTCCTTGCCGACGCAGCGATAGGACTGCGCCTGCGCGCTCGGCGGGAGCACGGCGAGCGCAAGCGCCGCAATGGCCGCGCATGGGGTGAGTCGAAGCATGGCGTCTCCTCGTGCAGTCGAACCGGATCATTGTAACGCCGCGCGCCGGCCGCCGTGGACGGACCGCGGGCCTGCTAGAATCCGCGCGGCCTTGCGGCATGGATTTCATGCAAACCTCCGATCGCGCGTTCATCGCCGAGACCACCGCCCGCATGCTGCTCGAGGTGAAGGCGGTGCTGTTCTACGAGGATAAGCCGTTCCTCTTCACCTCGGGCTGGGCGAGCCCGGTGTACATCGACTGCCGCAAGCTCATCTTCTATCCGCGCATCCGC
>CAZXAR010000010.1:0-3704 GCA_964638135.1 uncultured Enterobacteriaceae bacterium
CGGTCATACTCATCGCCATTTACCTGAAACTGCCGCGCGGCAAGTTCGACCGCCGCCGGATCTGGCCCGAAACCCGGGGAGCGCTGCCGGCGCTCGGCATGCCGGTCGTCATCCTCGGCGGGCTCTACGGGGGACTGTTCACACCCACGGAGGCCGCAGCGGCCGCCTGCGGCTACGCCCTGGCGTACGGGCTCATCAGCGGCGGGCGCGTATTCGTCAAGCAGATTCTGCCGGTCGCCGCCCGCTCGCTCAATCTGACGGCGGTGATCCTGTTCCTGGTGGGCAGCGTCGGGGTGTTCCAGTTCCTGGCGGCGAACCTGTACTGGCCGCAGAAGATTACCGAGACCATCGTCGGATGGGGACTGACGCCGCTCGGGTTCATCTTCGCGTTCATGGGGGTCCTGCTGATCCTCGGGTCTCTCGTCGACGGCGTCGCCATGGTGCTGCTGACCGTGCCGGTGGTATTCCCGGTCGCCATGGCGCTCAAGATCGACCCGATCGCCCTCGGCGTCATGATCACGCTCAATGTCGAGACCGGCGTGGTCACGCCCCCGGTCGGTCTGAATATCTTCGCCGTGAGCGGCGTCTCGAGGATTCCTCTCACCCAGGTCCTCAAGGGCACCATCCCGTTCTTCATCGGTGACCTCACCGTGCTGCTCCTGGTGATCTTTTTCCCGGGGCTGGCGACCTGGCTGCCCGATCTGCTCATCAAAGACGTCTTCAAGTAAATCCTTCAATCCGCCTTGATCACCCCGCAGGCGATACTCGCGCCAGCGTTGCCGGTGGGCTGCGTCTTGTAGTCGTCCGGATCGGCGTGCACGATGAGGCCGCGGCCGATGACGCTCGCCGGCCCCGCCGCCACCGTGATGATGTCGAGTTCCGCGTCAAGCTTCGCGCGCCCGGCCTTGTCGGCCTTGAGCGCCGGCAGATCGCCGGCGTGGCGCTCGGCACCGCCGAAGTGCCCGTGCGGCTTGCCGTGCGGGTTGAAGTGCCCCTTGGTGCTCATGCCGTCGCCCGAGCTGCAATCGCCGGCCTCGTGCACATGGAAACCGTGTTCCTGGTTCGGCTTCAATCCGGCGACGTTCGCCAGGACGCGCACCTTGCCACCGGCCTGCTCGAAGGTCACTTCGCCGTAGGCCTTGCTGCCCTTGGTCGGCTGGAGGCTTGCTGTGGCCCGCAGGGGCGCGGTCGGCGTCGTCTGGCAGCCCGCCGCGAGCGCGAGCGCGGTGATGATCGCGACTTTTTTCATGGCGTTCCTTTCTCCCGGTCGGCCCGGAATTTCAAAGGCATGTTGCCGAAAAATCGGTGGCGGCGCCGGACATGCCGGGCCGTGCTGCGGACAAGAGCATTGTGCCTGCGCTGCGGGCAGGTGCGCAACGGCCGTTCCCGCGTGCGCTTGCAGACCCGCGGCCCGGCGGGCGGTGCCTAGGACGAAGGCGTGTAGCTGCGGTACAGGCGCAGGATCCACTCGCAGCCTTCGGTGAGCCTGTCCACCCGCGTCGCCCATTCGGTCTGGGTCGCGGCTCGCCAATCCGGATGCTGCAGCACGGATTCGTCATCGAGGTCGTAGAGCGCGAGGTAGCGGGGCGTGCCCTTGGGGGCGAAAAAGCGCCGTGCGCGCAGCACACCGGGCACGCGCGCAAGCAGCGGCAGGTGCTCCTCGTCGTACCAGCGGTTGAATTCGGCCTCGTGTTCGGGCGGCGAGTCGCCGATCGCAACGAAAACCGCGTGCGCCATCATGTGCGGGGCGGCTTCGCCGGGGACGATCTGTTGGCAGGCCCAGCGCCGGAAAACGACGGTCTGCGAGAGCATGCGCTTCGACCACGGCGTGAAGTTCTCGCCCGCGTGCGCGAGGTACTCGGCCGTGTGGAGAACGCCGGCCGAAACCAGCTCGTAGGTCGCCAGGTACTTGCCTTCGCCGGGCCGCACGTCGGCGACCCAGCGCCGCGCCGAGAGGAATCCCGGGACCGCGACCCGCTCCGGAATGTGCTCGGTGTCGTACCAGGCGTTGAATTCCTGCTCCAGTTCGGGTTTCGGCTCGGTGATCGTGAGAAGCAGTCCGAAAGGGGACATGCCGATGCCTCCAAAGCACTTTCGAGTTTATCGGTTACGCCGCTCGCTCGCCGAGTCGCTTCTCAAATGCCCGCGGCGAGGGGCGCCGTGCGCCGAGCGGGCGATCGAATGAACGCGCCCACAGCGTGCGACAATAGCCTCGTCTTGCCAAAAGGAGGAAAAGCCCCATGACTCTTTGTCCAATCGCGTTGGCAGTCGGATGCAAGAAGTGTGCGCTGTTCTCGGTCTGTCCCCTGAAGGGGGTGATCGGAGATTTCAAGGCACCGGAGCAAGCGGAAACGAAACAGCAGGCGAATGAGATAAAACGCGAAGAGAAATAGAGGCGTCGTTTCACCAAAAGGAGGTCACCATGACTGCCAACGTAAGTAAAGAAGGTTTTGACCAGGCCACGCTCATGGGCTTGATCAACGAAATCAAGGAGAAGCCCGAAGTGGGCAAGACCGTCTGGAAGGCGCAGACACAGTGGCTGGGCGGCTTCCGCAGTCAGGCCAGGATCGGCGACCATACCGTGTCCATGGACGAGCCTCAGGTCCTTGGTGGCACCGGCACCGCGCCCAACATGGTCGAGATGGTTCTGGGCTCCTACGGCTGCTGCCTGAGCACCGGCTACGTGGCCCAGGCTGCCTTGCGCGGTATCGAACTGGAGGACGTGCAGATTGAGCTGGAAGGCGACTTGGATCTGCGGAGCTTCCTGGGCCTGGCGGACCCCGATCAGAGCTGGCCCGGCTACACCAACGTGCGCGCCAAGGTGACGCTGAAAGCGCCCAAAGCCACACCTGAACAACTTCAAGCGCTGCACGATGCGGTCGTGAAGACTTCGCCGGTCGGTTCGATCCTGTGTCGCCCGATCAACGTGACGACGGAGCTCGCCAAGGAGTAATGGGGATCAGCAATCGGCGATGCATTTTTAACCGGCTCGTAACGTGCATGCCAGCGTCCTCGCCGGATCAACGGACCTCCACGAGCAAATTGCCGAGTGAGTCGGCGCGCGCGGTATTGCCAGGTTGCAGCACGGTGGTGCAGTCGAGCTGCTCGATCACCGCTGGCCCTTCGAGCAGCACCCCGGGCGGAATGCGCTCGCGCTGATACACCGGGGTGTCGCGCCAGGCGCCGTCGAACCAGGCCGATCGGTTTCGCGGGGCATGAGGCGCCCCGCGATGGAATAAAAGCCTCAGATCTACGCGCGGCCGCAGGCCGATCACCGCGGTGTGCAGGTTGACGAGCACGGCGCGGATCTCGGGCAGCTCGACGCCGAAACGGTCCCAGTAGGCGCGGTCGAAAAGCTTCTGCAACTCCTCGCGCGTGACCTCGGGGCCGGGCAGGGGAACGGTGAGAATGTGGCTCTGGCCCTGGAATTGCATGTCGGCGGAATAGAGCAGGCGCACGCCCTGGACGGCGACCGCTTCGCGCCCGAGCATCGCCCGACCCTCGGCGGCCTGCGACTCGAGGATCGAGCGGACTTGCGCCATGTCGAGGACTTCCAGCGGCCGGTTGACCGTGTTCACATAATCGTGGCGCAGGTCGGCCACCACGCAGCCGAGCGCATTGGTGATGCCGGGGCGCGCCGGAATGAGGAGCTTCGGAATGCCGAGTTCGCGGGCCAGCGCCGCGGCGTGCAGCGGGCCTGCGCC
>CAZXAR010000010.1:3804-37802 GCA_964638135.1 uncultured Enterobacteriaceae bacterium
CGCCCGCGCCGATCGTGTGCACGTCCACCATCGGCACGTGCACCGGCATCGCGTACTCGATCTCGAGCTCCGAGGAGACCTGCGGCACGCCATCCAGAATCAGGCCCACGTCGGTCGAGGTGCCGCCCATGTCGTAGGTGATGGCGTGGGGAAATCCGGCCGCGCTCGCCGCGTACGCGGCGGCGATGACGCCGGAAGCGGGGCCGGACATGACGGTATTCACCGCCGCGTCCGAGGCAATCGCGCCGGAGACGGTGCCGCCGTTTCCCTGCATCACAAGCAATTCCTTTCCGAAGCCGCGCCGCTTGAGTTCCTCGGAAAGCTTCTCGAGGTAGCGGTCGAGGATCGGCTGCACGCAGGCGTTCACCGCCGCGGTGACGCCGCGCTCGTACTCGCGGTACTCGGAAAGGATGGTGTGGCCGGCGGTGACGTAGCGGTTCGGCCAGCGTTCGCGCGCGAGCTCGAGCGCGCGCTTTTCGTGCGCGGGGTTGATGTAGCTGTGCAGGAAATGGATGACGAGCGATTCGCAACCCGCCGCGGCGAGGCGTTTTACCGCGTCGCGCAGCGCGGTTTCATCGAGCGGTACGACTTCCTCGCCCTCGGCGTCCATGCGCTCGGGCACTTCGATTCGCAGCTCGCGCGGCACCAGCGGCTCGAACCAGCCCTTCAGCCCGTACGGATGGGGCCGTGTGCGCCGGCCCAGTTCGAGCACGTCGCGAAAGCCCCTGGTCGTGATGAGGCCCGTCTTCGCGAGCTTGCGCTCCAGGAGCGCGTTGGTCGTGGTGGTGGTGCCGTGCACGAGCATCGCGAGCTGCGCCAGCGCGAGCTTCGCTTCTTCGAGCGCGGCGAGCACGCCGAACGCCTGGTTATCGGCCGTGGTGGGAACCTTGGCGAGCCGCACTTCGCCCGTGGCAGACTCGAGCGCGATCAGGTCGGTGAACGTGCCGCCGACGTCAACACCCGCGATCCAGCTCAACGCCGCACCCCGACGTAGCGGTGCAGCGGTTCGGGATCTGCGCGCAGTGCCGCGGGCAGCGTCTCGAGCGACAGCGCGCCATTTTCCAGGAAGGCAACCCGGTCGGCGATCTGGAGCGCGGCGTCCACCTTCTGCTCGACGAGCAGCACGGCAACGCCGCGGTCCCTGAGCCGCGCGATCGTCTCGAAGAGCTTGTCCGCGAGGCTCGGCTGCAGGCCTTCGCACGGCTCGTCGAGCAGCAGGAGCTTCGGTGCAAGGCAGAGCGCCCGCCCCATGGCGAGCATCTGCTGTTCGCCGCCGCTCAGGGTCCCGGCCTTCTGGCGCAGCCGGTCTCCGAGCACCGGGAAGAGCTCGATTACGCCCTCAAGCGCGCCCGTGCCGCCTGCGCCCGCCAGGATTCCCATGCGCAGGTTCTCCTCGACCGTCATCTCCGGAAAAAGCCGCCTGCCCTGCGGCACGAAGGCGACGCCGAGCCGCGGGATGAGATGCGGCGGCCGCCGGGTGAGTTCTTCACCGTCGAGGCGGATGCTTCCTTCGCGGCAGGCAACGAGGCCCATGATCGCCTTGAGCGTGGTGGTCTTGCCCGCGCCATTGCGGCCGAGAAGGGCGAGGATTTCGCCTGCCGCCAGATGCAGGCTCACGCCCTTCAGCACGCGCACGCTGCCGTAGTAGCAATGGATTGCGGAAAGGGCGAGCATCATCGGCCGAGGTAGGCCTTCTGCACCGCGGGGTCGCGCTCGATCTGCGCCGGGGTGCCCTCGGCGATGATCGCGCCCGCGTCCATCACGGTGACGCGCTCCGCAAGGTCCAGCACCACCGACATGTTGTGCTCGATGAGGAGCACGGTCGCGCGGCGCGCGATCGCGCGCACCAGCTCGCAGAAGCGCTCGATCTCGGACTCGGCCAGTCCCTGCGTCGGCTCGTCGAGGATGAGAAGCTGCGGTTCGGCGGCAAGCGCCATGGCAAGCTCGAGCAGCCGCTGATGGCCGTAGGCAAGCGCGTCGGCGCGCCGCTCGGCTTGATCGGCCAGCCCGACCGCCTCGAGCGCGGCGCCGACCCGCGCTTCGATCGCGCGCTCGTCGAGCGCGAGCCGCCCGGCGATGCCCTGCATCAGGCGCCGCTGCGCGGGAAGCGCGACGTTCTCGTAGCAACTGAGACCCTTGAAGATGCTCGTGACCTGGAACGTGTACACGATCCCCTGCACGAGCCGTTCCCAGGGGCGCATCGCGGTGATCTCGCGCCCGCGGTACAGGACACGCCCCGAGGTCGGCTCGAGCCTCCCGCACACGATGCCGACGAGCGTGGTCTTGCCGGCGCCATTGGGGCCGATGATGGCGCGGATCTCGCCTTCGGCGAGGCGCAGGCTCACGTCGCTCACCGCCGTGAGTCCGCCGAAGCGCTTGCAGAGCGCTTCGGTTTCGAGGAGCGGGGCTACGGCAGCCACGGCAGCCACCTTGCGCGGATCGTCCCCAGAATGCCCTGCGGAAACCACAGGATCAGCACGACGAGTGCGACGCCGACCACCAGCAGGTAAGCCGAGGTGAAGCCGCTTGCCACATCCACGAGATAGAACATGAGCCCGGTACCGATGAGCGGGCCGAGCGTGGTGCCGACGCCGCCGAGCAGGGTCCAGAGCAGCGGGTAGATCGAAAACAGGATCGAGGCGAAGGTCGAGCCGGCGTACGAGAAGAGCAGCGCGTAGCTTGCCCCCGCGGCGGCGGCCACCCCCCCCGAGACGACGAGCGAAAGCAGCTTGTAGCGGTAGCTGTCGTAGCCGAGCAGGCGCGCGCGTTCCTCGTTTTCGCGGATCGCGATCAGCACCCGTCCGATGGGCGAGAGCCGCAAACCCAGGCCGAGCAGCAGGCAGGCGGCAAAGAGAAGCAGCGCACCGTTGTACTTCACGGCCGGCTCGTGAAAGCCGACCGAGGCGTCCCCGACCGAAAGCGGCGCGAGGCGGTCGGAAAGAATGAAGCCCTGGTCGCCGAGCGTGATTTCGTTGAAGTAGAGGCTCGCGAGGTAGAACGCCTGCGCGAACATGAGGCTCACGATGAGAAACGACACTCCGCTCGTCCGCAGCGCCATCAGCCCGAACAATGCAGCGAGGACGACGCCCGCCGCGATCCCGGCGCCGAGCGCGCTCGCCGCCCCGAAGCCGAGGTAGTACACGGGAAGCCCTGCTCCGTACATGCCGGCGGCGAAGAACATGGCGTGGCCGAGGCTCATGAGCCCCGTGTAGCCGAGCAGGATGTTGTATCCGACCGCGTAGGCGGCAAGCACCATGATGCGGGCGACATTGGTATGGTGGTAGGCGGGAAGCGCGAACTGGGCGAGGAATAGCAGCGCAAGCACCGCGAGGTGCAGCGCCAGAAGACGCGCCGCGCCGCGCCCGCTCACGCGCGGTCCCCGCCGAACAGACCGCCCGGTCTGACCACCAGCACCCCGGCGACGAGCAGCGTCGCCACGATCTTCGCGAGCGTGGGCGAGAAGAACACCGACACCACGCCGTCGCTGATGCCGACGACGAACGCCGCCACCAGCGTGCCTTTCACGCTGCCGAGCCCGCCGATGATCACGACGATGAACGACAGCAGCAGCGGGTCGAGCCCCATCAGGTAATGCGCCTGCTGGATCGGCACGACCAGAACGCCCGCCGCCGCGGCGAGCATTGCCCCGAGCGCAAATACCGTCGCGTACACGCGCCGCGCCGGCACGCCGAACGCCTGCGCCATCTCCAGGTCCTGCTGCGCCGCGCGCATGTAAAGCCCGAGCGTCGTGCGGGTGAGCAGCCACCAGACCGCAGCGAGCAGCAGCGCCGAAATCGCCGCCACCACCAGCTTGTAGCCGGAATAGCCGAACCAGGGAAAGGTGAGGGTGAAATACACCGGCGGGCTCACCGGCCTTGCGTCCGGGCCGTAGAGCGTCAGCACCGCCTGCTGGAGGATGTACAGCAGGCCGATCGTGGCGACGATCGTGCCCTCGGGATGGTATTCGATGCGGCGCAGGATCAGACGGTCCGCGGCAAGCGCCAGCGCCCCGACGACGGCGGGCGCCGCGATCATCGCGAACAGGAACCCGGCGATCGGCGTCCCCACCAGGCTTGCGCAGAACCAGGCGAGCACCGCGCCCAGCATGAAAAATTCGCCGTGCGCGACGTTGACGATGCGCATCACGCCGAACACGAGCGACAGCCCCAGCGCCGTGACCGCCAGCACGAACGCGGTCACCGTACCCTCGAGCAGCGCGAGGAAAAGGTGCGGCCCGAAGCTCATGCGGCGCGCCGCAGGGCGGCAGGGTCCCGCGGGCGGAGTGTCGCGGGACTCACCCGCCGGGTTCGGATGAAGCGCTCAGAGAGGCTGCTTGGTGTAGTCGGCCTCCGGCTCGTACAGGCTGTCCTCGATCCGGGTGCGGTGCACGACTTTCAGCCTCTTCTTTTCCACCTGCGATACGAACTGATGGCCGTAGCACTGGTGCAGCCGGCCGTTGAACTGTTTCGCGCCCTGCGGATGCTCGATGCCTTCGGGGAATGCCTTCACGCTTTCCATGTACTCGATCAGGGCGCGGTAGTCCTTGGGCGTGGGGTCGCGGTAGCCGCTCTTTTCGACCGCCTGCTTGATCGCGAACAGCGTCTCCCAGCAGCCGAACATGTGCGAAAAGGTCGAGACGTCCTTCGGGTCGGCGACGCTGGCGCCCGCGTCGTTGACGCCGACGAGCTTGCGGTAGGTTTGCGCCTGGGGCGCCGGCGCGCCCTGCGCGTAGCGCGGGAACGCTTCCCAGAAATACGTGCCCTCCAGGAACTCGAGCCCGGGGCTCGCGATGTCGACGCCTTCCAGCGAATCGATGAAGCCGAAGATCTTTGGCCGCTTGGAGCCGAAGTGCTCGCCCATCTCCTTGACGAAGGTGAGCACGCCGGGGCCCACCATGACGTGGTAGAGCACCTCGGTCTCGGCCGGGACCCGCGCGAAATACTTGGTGAACGAACTCTCGGTGGGCGGAATCGCGAGCTTCTCGAGCACCGTGCCGCCGCGCTTTGCCGCCGCCTGGCTGAAGAAATCGCGGTGATCGTAGCCGAACGCGTAATCCGGGAAGATCATCGTCACCTTCTTGCCCAGCTTGTCGAAGATCCAGGAGGACATCGCGGTGACCTGCGCGCGCACGTCGGTGATTCCGGGCTGGAACACGTAGCGGTTGAGCTTTCCCGAGGCGACGTGGTAGCCCTCGCTCACCACGAAGTAGGGGATCTTCAACTCGCCCGCGCGCGGCGCCGAGGCGATCACGACATGCGAGAACAGCGTCCCGTACACGAAGTCCACCTTGTGCTGGCGGGCGAGCTTCTCGACCACTTCGGGCCCGCGCTTGGGATCGGTGCCGTCGTCCTCGGCGACGATCTCGAGCGGCCGGCCCGCGATGCCGCCCTTCTCGTTGATGAGCTTTGCCGCGGCGGTGGTGGTGCGTTCGTACCAGCGCCCGTACGTCGCGCCGATCCCGGTGCGGTGCACCTGGAAGCCGACACGGATCGGGCGGCCCTTGGGCTGGGCGAGCGCAGAGGGCGCAAGGGCCGGAAGCACGGCGCCGGCGCCGATCGCGCCCAGGGTCTTCAGGGTCTCGCGTCGATTGAAGCGGTTACGGTCCACGGACATGAGCGGTCTCCTTTTTGATTTGGCAGGTCAGAGTTCCTTGATCTGAACCTTGCGGAACTTCACCACGCCGGCGCCGTATTGAAGTCCGATGCGCCCCTGCGAAAACTTGTTGTCGACGATGTCAACCGTCTTGACGCCGTTCAGGACGACGACGATGCGATCGCCCTTGATGGTGATGTCATAGGTGTTCCACTTGCCGCCGGCCTTGGGCATGGGATCGACCTTGGCGATGTGCACCAGGGCGCCCGTGCCGTACGTCGGGTCCTTGCGCTGGTCGAAGATGTTCGCCTCGTAGCAGATCCGGTCGGTGATCACCTGGGGATTGCCGCAGCGCATGTAGATGCCGCTGTTGGCATCGTCGCTCACCCAGAACTCCGCCCGGAGCTGGAAATCCCGGTACATCTTGTTGGTGACCAGGAAGCCGTTGTTCTTTCCGGTCAGCTTGTCGGCCACAACTGCGCCGGCCTCGATCCGCCAGTTGGCATCGCCGATCGTGTACCAATTGTTGAGGCTCGTACCGTCGAACAGCGTCACCCAGCCCTCGCCGTACGGGTCGGTCGCGCACGCGGCGATGGCGGCGCAGACGGCAAACACACCTGCGCCCTTGACTACGCGATAGTTCATGATGACCTCCTCCCAGTCGGAATTGACCTGCGTTCCCCTGCTGGGCGCAGGATGAGCCGCTGCGTGCGCGGAGTCAAGATGCCGGGATCGAAGCGTTGCGGCTACCCCGCGACCGGGGTCGAGAGCAGCCACAGCCCGAACACCGTGTACCCGACCATGAGCGCCGTCATGGGGAGCTGGCTTGCGAGCGCGGCGCGGGTATGCGCATGCCGGCGAAGCGCGAGCACGTGCGCGACGAACACCGCGGCGAGGTGGGCCGCGACGATGCCGGCGACCTGAACGTTCCAGATGGCGTGCACCAAGGCGTGGTGCGAGAGAAACGATGCCGTCACGTGCAGGTCGCGCGCGCCGGCGAGGTTCCACCCCAGCGCGAACGGGTCGCCGAGCGCGCGCGCCGCGTACTGGACGTCCACCAGAAAGCTCGGCAGGTAATGCGCGAAATGGTAGCCGAAGGCGATCGGCACGAGCGCGACGACGTAGTGGCCGTATCCCGATTCCGGCTCGCGAGCAGGCGAGCCAAGCGCGGCGCCGAGCCGTACCGCGGCAAGGTACAGGCCGCCGAGCGCCGCGGCCATGGCGACCAGGCCCAGCGTGTTGATCCCCATCAGGCTTGCGCGTCCGGGGTGCTCCAGAGGATTCTCGCCGATGGCGCCGAGCCACCAGAACGTCCGCGAGAGCCCGTCGAAGGACACGCAGGCGAGAGCGACCACGATGAAGGCTGCCCCGCTTGCAGGCATCGGACCTGCTGCGAGCAGGCCGCGGCAGGGCAGCCCCAGCGTAAGCCGGCTTCGCTCGCCGTTTCGACCGGCGATTGTCAATGCGAGCGGGGAGAGCGAGCCGACGATGCGGAAGAACACCGAGAATGCCTCCGCGCGTTCGAGCCAGCGCTCTTCGCCAAAGAGCAGCATGCCGGCGAGGGTGAGCGCGGCGTACGCGAGCACGGTAGCGGCGAGCTGCGCAGGATCGTGGGGCGCCGGGAACACCAGCTCGAACCAGCCGAACGCGAGCAGAAACGCGGCCGCAGGCCAGTATTCCAGCCACGGCGGGTAGCCGAGGGGCGGCGCGGAGCGCCAGCGCGACAGCCCGGGAATTGCCGTGGCAAACCGGTAAGCGGCGCGCCACGGGTTGAACAGCGCCCAGATATTTCCCGCGAGCGCCACGACGAACGTGAACCCGATCCACCACAGCGTCCAGACAGTGAGCGGCAGAACATTGTCGAGCGGATCGCGACTTGCGCCGTAGCCCGCCACGACCAGCGCAACAAGGGCGAGCAGCGCGAGCGCGTGCGGCGCAAGCGCGGGCCAGCGCGGCACTGGTGCGAGCGGAAAGGAAAGACCGGGCAGCCTGGCAAAGAGCTTCGACGGCAGCAACGCCATGACGGCGAAGGAGAGCGCCACCGCCAGCGCGCCACCGACGATGTAAAGCCCGGTCGGCAGCAGCAGCACGAAACCGCGCTCGCCCGCGTGGGCATACGCCGGTTCCGCACCCAGTGCGCCGAGACTACAAAGCGCCGCCCCCGCGACGCGCCGCCACTTCCTTGAGCACGGGCAGGAACACATTGTTGTAGCCGCCGGTCCCCAGGGCATTGAGAACGACCTTGCCGTCGAGCGCGAGCAGAAACCTCGGTACGCCGCGGCTGGGCCCGACCTGATCGTAGACCCAGCGGTATTCGGGCGGATAGTGTTTGGCCGTGATCGGCAGGCGCAACGTTTCGCCGCGGATCTCGACGAAGCGCAGCGACTTACCGGCCGAAGAGGCAAGCAGTTCGCCCTTGGCGCGCGACTCCCAGTGCGCGCAGTATGGGCAGTCGGGTGTGCCGAGGTAGAACATCTCGACCCGGCTGTCGGGCCGCACCGACTCGAGCAACGCGGCAAGCCGCTGCGCGCCGGGGTCATGCGTCTGCGCCTGGGCAGCGCTCGCCGCTGCGGCAAGCGCAAAGAGCAGGACGCGAAAAAGGCGGGCTTTCAACTGGACGGATTCCCGGCGCGTAGCTTAACCGATCCGGGCGCATCGGACCGTGCAGCCACCCGCGTCTGTCCCTGCAGCGACAGGTAGGCCGCCTCGACGAGACCGCCGCTTCGCATCGATTGCGCGAGCGCGAGACCGTTTTCGAGCGCCTGTGTCGTGCAGGCGTGCGGCAACTCTCCCACCGCGACCGTCACCGGAAGATCCCCGAGGTCGCTGTCGATTTTCACTTCGCGCGCCGGCTGCCGCCGGATCGCCGGGTGCTCGACGTTGACTGCATTGGCGATCAGCGTCGCGGCAACGTCCGCCGCCGCCGCGGTGCGAGCGAGCACCGTGACCGCATCGGCGATGCCAAGGGACTGCGAGCGCCCGCGCCAGCCCGAGGTCGCGATTCCCCGCACGGGCGAGTCGAAACGGATGCGCGCAACGGCCGAAAGCGCTGGCTGCCCGACGTCGCCAACCACGCCGAGATCGAAGAACTCTCCTACGCCGAAGTGCAGCGCGATATCGCCGCCGTCGTTGACGTACGCCTTCGCAATCGCGCGGCCGGCGAGCAGCGCTTCGAGCATTTCATCGGCAACGCCTCCCGCCACCGCGGCCATCGGCGTGACGAAAACGCTCCGGTGCGGCCAGCACGCCGCGATCAAACGGCGCGCAACCGGACCGCGGGCGAGCGGATAGGGCTCGCGCAGCGGCGAGCGGATCAGCGCGAGCTCGCAGACGAGCGTTTCAAGGATGTCCTGGAATCGGCGCCAGGCCTGGTCGTACGCAAGCTCGATTTCGCAGCGTTCACCCCAGGCTTCGATCACGAGCTCGATGGGGCCATGCTGCAGGAGCAGCCGTCCGTCCGGCAGCGTTGCGCGCGCGGGATGATTCATGCGTCGATCGGCCAGGGATTGCGGGCGTGCCAGGCTTCCGAGCGGAATCGCACGCCCCGCAATGCCTGCTCCAGCGGAACGACGCGCTCCACGTGTCCGCCCATCGCCGCGTAAGCCTCGAGCGGCATGGTGAACTCGATCGGCAAGACGAGTGCCGGCGTCGGCACGTAGCCGAACGAGCGTTCCGGCATCCGCAGGACGTCGACGAGAATCGTGATCCCGCCGCCCGGCCAGACGTAGGTCGGCGCGCCGCCGCAGGTCACCTTGGTGATGACTTCCTTCACCGAGCGCGTGAGGCGCACCGGGTTTTCCGTGACTCCGGCGCGCAGGCTGCCGCCGGCGCCGCCCATGAAAAGCACCGTGCAACGCGCCGGCTCGCAGTTTTCGGCGATCCGCGCCACCACCTTGCGGATCGCCTCGGGCATCGGCTGCTTTACCGGCTTGAGATCGTCGTCCAGCACGTACCACTCGGCGTCCTCGCCGGTGGTCGAGACCATCAGCAATCGCATTCCCGGCCAGGCTCTCTTGGGGTCAATCATCTCGATGATCGAAAGCGGGTCGGTGATGTCGGTGCCACCCCAGCCCAGGCCGGGCTCGGCGACCTTGAAATAGCGCCCGGGCGTGGATTTCCGGCCGCGTATCCGCACGCCCGAGGGCCGCATGTCCAGGAATCGTCCCGCCTGGTGCTCGGTGAGCACGCCCGTGATGTGGTCGTCGACCACGATCACCTCGTCGGCATGACCGTGCCACTGCTGCGCGAAGATCCCGATCGCCGCCGAGCCGCAGCCGACGCGCATGCGCTCTTCCCGCGCGCCGTTGACGACCGGCGCCGCCCCTGCTTGAACCAGGACCGTCGCGCCGCCGTCGATGTTCACCTCCACCGGCTGTCGGTTCGACAGGCGCAGCAGCGCATCGCACGTGACATTGCCTTCCTTCTTCGTGCCGCCGGTCAGGTGCCGCACGCCGCCGAGCGAAAGCATCTGCGATCCGTATTCGGCGGTCGTCACATGCCCGATCTGCTCGCCATCGACCCGCACGGCGGATTGCTCGGGACCAAGGTAGCGGTCGGTGTCGATCTTCACCTTGAGGCCGCAGTAGCTGAAGATGCCTTCGGTGACCACGGTCACCATGTCGACGCCCTGGAACTTCGAGGACACGATGAACGGCGCGGGCTTGTAATCGGGGTAGGTGGTCGTCGCGCCGACGCCGGTGAGGAAGGTATTGGCGCCCGACACGATCCGTCCGTCCCAGGGCTTGTTCGGTTCCAGAAACGGAACCGCCGGCGCGCCCCGCTGCAGGATGAGAAGCGGATCGAGCCGCACCAGTTTGCCGCCTTCGTTTGCGTAGCGGTCGCACGCGCCGGCCTGGCCTTCGCGGATCCGGCAAAGCACCGGGCAGGCGTCGCAGCGGATGACCTCCGCGGTGAGCGCAGCCGTGCTTTCCGGCGCGTCCTCCGGATCACGCATGCTTGAGCGCTTCGCGCAGTCGGTGCGGCAGCACCGGAAGCCGTCTTGCTCTGACCCCGGTTGCATGGTGGATCGCGCCGAGGATGGCTGGCGCCGTGGGGATGAGACCCGGCTCGCCCACGCCTTTCGCGCCGTAGGGCCCGAGCGGCTCGGCGTCCTCGACGAGGATGCATTCCATGGCCGGAATGTCGCCGATGGTGGGAATGAGGTAGTCGTGCAGGTTTTCGGTACGCCCGGGCACGTATTCCTCCATCAGCGCGAATCCCAGTCCCTGGACCGCACCGCCCTGGATCTGGCCTTCGACCAGGACCGGATTGATCGCCCGGCCGACGTCGTGCGCCGCCACGAGCCGCAAGACCGTCGTGGTTCCGAGCTCCAGATCGACTTCCACGACCGCGATCTGGGCAGCGAACGCATAGGTCGCGTACGGCACGCCCTGTCCGTTTTCGTCCGGCGGCCGCGTGGGTGGATCGAAAAATCCTTCGCCGAAGATCCCGGCGGTGATTTCGACCCGGTGCGTGATCCCGTCCTTGCGAAAAACCAGCTCGCGACCTTCGAGCGCGAGCCTGTAGCGCCGATCGCGCCACTCGTCCTGCGGCGCTCCAGCGGCCGCAAAGAGCTTCTGCCTCAGGTCGAGGGCGGCGAGTTCTGCCGCCTTGCCGGAGACGAACGCCTGGCGCGAGGCCGATGTCTTGCCGGCATCGGCGGTGCGGTCGGTGTCTCCCATGACGAGCCGGATCTGCGACATCGGCAGCCCGAGCGCGTCTGCCGCGATCTGCGTGAGGATCGTGTTCGAACCCTGCCCGATGTCGACCGCGCCGTTATACAGCGTGAGTACGCCGCCGGGAGCGAGGCCGATCCGGATCGTGGAGGGGTTCGATAGCGCGGTGTTGCCGATTCCATACCACATGCAGCCGATCCCGGCGCCGCGCTTGGCGATCGAGTTGCGGCGATTGAACGCATCGCACTCGGCGAGTGCCCTCTGCCAGTGCGGCGCCAATGCATCAAGGCATTCGGCGAGGCCTGCCGAATGCTCCAGAATCTGGCCGGTCGCGGTCGCATCGCCGGCCCGTAACGCGTTGCGGCGCCTGAATTCGAGCCGATCGATCCCGAGAGAATCGGCCAGTTCGTCCATCAACGCCTCGTGTGCGATCGCGCCCTGCGGCACGCCGAAGCCGCGGAAGGCGCCCGACGGATGGCAGTGCGTGAAATAGGCGCGGCCCCGGGTCCGCACATGCGGAACGGCGTAGGGGCCGGTCGCGTGAATCGGCACCCGCGTGGCGACCGTGGGACCCCAGCTCGCGTAGGCGCCGGTGTCGAACACCGCGTCCACTTCGCAGGCGAGCAGCCGCCCCGCCGCGTCGCAGCCGAACTTCGCGTCGATGCGCGCCGGGTGGCGCTTGGTGGTCGACGCCATGCTCTCGGGGCGCGTGTAGACGCAGGCGACCGGTTTTCCGGTGAGCCAGGCGCCGAGCGCGACGAGCGGCTGCAGCGAGATGTCGAGCTTGCCGCCGAAACCGCCGCCGCAGGCGCTCGGCACGATCCGCACCTGCTCGGGTTTCAGCCTCAGCACGAGCGCCACCTCGTCGCGATCCATGTAAGGGGTCTGCGTGGTGACGTGAATCTCGATCCGCTCGCCGGTGCGCATTGCCCAACCGGCTTCGGGTTCGATGTACGCGTGTTCGACGAACGGCGTCTCGAACCTCCCTTCGGCAACTGCGGCGCATGCAGCCCACGCCGAATCCGGTTCGCCTTTTCTCACCCCGCCGTCGAGCAGCAGATTGTCCGGTTTGCCGGACTGCACCGGGTGAGCGCGCGGCGCCATCGCCGCGTCAAGGCCCATGACCGGCGGCAACGGCTGCCATTTCACCGGAAAGGTTTCCGGGTCGAGCGATTCGATCGCGGCGCGCACGCCGATCACCGCTGCAACCGCCTCGCCGCGAAAGCGCGCTTCGCCCTTGGCAAGAACCGGCTGATCCTTGATTCCCGGATAGATGCCGAACCCGTTGGAAGGGACATCCGCCGCGGTGAGGATCCGTACGAGCCCCGCTGTGTGTCGCAGGAAATCGGCGAGATTTCCAAAGCGGAAGCGGGAACGATGGTGCGGCGAACGGATGGCGCGAAGCCACAGTGCGCCGGCCGGAATCGCATCCGCGCCATAGGACTCGGTCCCGGTGATCTTCGGAATGCCGTCGACCTTTCCCGCGCGGGCGCCGACCGCCTGCTCGGCCACCGGCGGAAGCGGCAGGAGCGGCCGGTTTGCGACATCGAGCACCGCTTCGACGATCTTCTGGTAGCCGGTGCAGCGGCACAGCACGCCGCCGAGCGCGTCCTTCACCTGCTGCTCGGTCGGACGATCCGTTCGTCGAACCAGGTCGGCAGCGGCGACCAGCATGCCGGGAGTGCAGATCCCGCATTGCGCCGCACCGTGCTTCTGGAACGCGATTTGCAGGGCGGAGAGTCTTCCTTCTTGTGCCAGACCCTCGACGGTGATGATCTCTCGCCCCTCGACCTGGCCCAGCGCTGTGAGACACGAGCAGACCTGGCGGCCGTCGAGCAGAACGGTGCACGCCCCGCAGTCGCCTGCGTCGCAGCCGATCTTGGTGCCGGTGAGGCGAAGCTCGTCGCGCAGCACGTCGGCAAGGCGCGCCGCCCGCGCCGCGCGCGAGCGAACCTTGCGGCCGTTCAGTGTGAACGCGACTGCCTGCTCCAGAAAATCGGCGCGGGGCCGGTTCATGCCAGGCGATCCAGCGAACGCCGCACAAGCGTGAGGACCGCCTCGCTGCGATACGCGGCGCTGCCACGCACATCGTCGATGGGACTGAGCCGAGCGAGGTGTTCAGGCGTCGCGTGCGCGCTCAAAGCCCGATCAAGCGACTTCCCGTTCAATGCCTGCTCGAGCGCGGGAAGCCGTTGCGCCACCGGCGAGCACGCTCCGACTGCGACCCGCGCTGCCCGCACTACGCCGCGGTCGTGCTCCACAACGACGGCGAGCATCGCGATCGAGATGACCAGATACTTCCTTGCGCCCAGCTTGAGGAAGTCGCTCTTGGCGTCCGCGCCGGGCCTTGGCACGAGCAGGGCGCAGACCAGTTCGTCCGCTCGGCACGCCGTCCTGCGCGGACCCAGAATGAATTCGCCGAGCGGCAGGATCCGCGTTCCCGCCGTGCTCGAGAGTTCGACCTTCGCGTCCAGGGCGAGCAGCGCCGGTACGCCGTCCGCCGCCGGCGAAGCGTTGCACACGTTTCCCGCCACGGTGCCGGCGTTCTGGATCTGCAGCCCGCCCACCTCGCGGGCGGCGAGCTTGAGGCAGTCGAAAAGCGGCGGCAGGCGCGCCTCGATGACTTCGGTCCATGTCGTTGCCGCACCGATTCGCCAGTGATCGGGGTGTTCGCGGATGCCGCGCAATTCGTCCAGCGCGCTCAGATCCACAATGCTCTCGGTGACAGTCCGGCCGACCCTCGCCGGGTAGAAGTCGGTGCCGCCGGCGAGCACGCTATAGCCGCCTTGCGCCAGGAACTTCAGCGCTTCGCTGACTCGGGTCGGCCGGGCGTAGGCGGGCATGGCGGACGACTCGGAAACTTAGCACAGCCCCCGACCAAATGGAGAACTCGATGCTTTCCCCTCCGCGCCGGGCGCTCCAATTAGACGAATCGTCGCTGCTTCCGCAGCTCCGGCATGCAATGCCGCAGCCAGCGGGCGGTGAGCTTTTCGGCGAGTGAATTCTGCTTCAGGCGCTCGTTCAGGACCTTGAAGTCCACTCGATCGAGCGGCTGGTCCTGGTTGAAGCAAGAAAAAACGTAGCTCGTCTCGCCCGTTTCCGGGTCGCGGTGCGGCTGCAGGCACTGGGCGCAGATTTCCTTCATCATGCACTGCATCGGCGAGTTGATCGAGCCGATCGCAAAGTGGCGCGGCTTCAGATGGTCCTGCAGCAGCTCGTGCCGCGCCCGGGCGACCGCCGCCATCATGCGGTCCGATCCGATCGCGATGATGCGATCGGCGTCCTCCAGCCGGATCGGCCGATCGCCGAGGCGCCCCTCGGCGTACGCATCCATCGCCTGGACGAGGTTGCCGATAAAGCGCAGGTCCTGGGGCCGCTCCGGTTCGAAGCCAGGCTCCTCGTCGCAGCACCACACGACGACGTCGGCAGCGTCCTCGATCTCCTTGACCTTGTAGCGGTCCTGTACCTTCTTGTAGCCGGCGAAATACAGCACTTTCGAGCCGGCGGCGCGGAAAGCCGCGCCGATCGAAAAGAGCACCGCATTGCCCAGCCCGCCGCCGCACAGCACGACCGTTTCATCGCGTGCGATCTCGGTCGGAGTGCCGGTCGGACCCATGAGGATCACAGGCTCGCCCGGCTGCAGCATGGCGCACAGGTCGCTCGAGCCGCCCATCTCGAGCGCGATGATCGAGACGAGGCCCCGCGCGCGATCCACCCAGGCGCCGGTCATCGCGAGGCCTTCCATCTGCATGCGCGTTCCATGCGCCACCGGCGCGAGCGACTCGAAGTTCTGCAGCCGGTAGAACTGCCCGGGGTGAAACTGGCGCGCGGCGAGCGGGGCGCGGATCACGACCTCGACGATGGTCGGCGTGAGGCGCCGCACGCCGTCCACGGTGGCGATCAGCTGGTCGGCAAGGCGTTGGAAAAACGCGGCGCTCTCCGGCGAGGCGGCCAAAGGACTTTTCGCCAGCACGCGGCTCACGATCGGGTAGCCCTGTTTCGCCGAGCCCATCGCCTTCACCACGTTGCCGAAATAGGACGGATGGACGTCGCCGAAATAGCTCACGTAGCGGCCGTCCGGCTGGCGGGACAGAAGAATGTGCACCGGCTCGGGCTTGGCGGCGGCGTACTGCGGACGCACCGGGTTGCCGTCCTCGTCGCAGGCGCGGAAATACTTGCCGTCGAGATGAAATTCCGCCGCGTGCTCCCGCGCCAGCACCGTGTTCGGCTGCGTTCCGGCCGCAACGAAAATCGTGTGGGCGGCGAGCCGGTGCTCGGTTCCCGTGAGCGAGTTCTTCAGCCGGATGCCGCGCGCCGCGCCATAGTGGTCCACGTCGACGCCGACCGGAGTCAGGTTTTCGGCAAACCAGATGCCTTCCTCGAGCGCCTTTTCGACTTCTTCGTGGTTCAAGGTATAGGAAGGGCTGTCCACCAGCCGGCGCCGGTAGGCGATCGTGACGCCTCCCCAGTGCCGCAGCAGCTCCACGAGGCGCGCCTCCCGGCCCTCCTTGCGCGCGAGCGAGCGCTCCTCGCGGATTGCGCGGGCGTGGGCGAGGAACTCCTCGGCGATTTCACGCTCGTAGTCGTCCCAGTCGCCGCGGATCGCATCCTCGCCCATGTCCGCGGCCAAAGTCTCGAAGCGCGCGAGGAACTTCTCGACCTGCACCACGTAGTAGGCGAGCGATTCTGTCGCAGTGTCGATCGCGGTCAGTCCGCCGCCGATCACGACTACGGGCAGGCGGAGCTGCATGTTGGCGATCGAATCTCTCTTTGCCGCTCCCGTGAGCTGCAGCGCCATCAGGAAGTCGGATGCCGCCCGCACGCCGCGCGCAAGGCCGTTCGGAATATCGAGCACCGTCGGCCCGCCGGCGCCGACGCACAGTGCCACGTGGTCGAACGCGAGCCCGCCCGCTTCGACCGGAGCGAGCGCGTCGTTCAGCGTCAACGTGCCGCCGAAGCGCACGCCGCCGAACATCGCGAACTCGCGCCTGCGCTCGAGCAGCAAGCGGACGATCTTGAGGAAGTTCTTGTCCCAGCGCACCGTGATGCCGTATTCGGCGACGCCGCCGAAGCCCGCCATGGCGCGGTTTTCCAGCGGCTCGTACAGCTCGGCGGCGTCGCGCACGGGACGGAACGGCATCCGCCGTCCGTGGGCATCCACGCCGGAGAGCTCGGACGGCAGCGGCTCGATCTTCAGGCCGTCGATGCCGACCACGGCGTGGCCATCGTTCAACAGGTAGTGCGCTAGCGTAAAACCGGCAGGTCCGATTCCGGCGACGAGCACCTTGCGCCCGGTCCGCGCTAGCGGCAGTGGCCGGCGCAGGTTGAGCGGATTCCAGCGCGTGAGCAGCGAATAGATCTCGAACCCCCACGGAAGCTCGAGCACGTCCTTCAGCGTCCGGGTCTCGGCCTGCGGGATGTTGACCGGATCCTGCTTCTGGTAGATGCACGCCTTCATGCAATCGTTGCAGATGCGATGCCCGGTTGCGGCGACCATCGGATTGTCGACCGCGATGATGGCAAGCGCCGCGAGCACCTCGCCGCGGGTCTTCACGAGATGGAATTCGGAGATCTTCTCTTCGAGCGGGCAGCCGGCGAGCACCGCGCCGAGCGGCGTCTTGCGGAACCCGGCGCCGGGACCTTTCTCGCGCAGCCCCTTGGAGCACGAATCCTTGCCCTGCTCATGGCACCAGATGCAGTAGTGGGCCTCGTCGAGCGCACCGGCGAGGTCGGTTCCCGAATCGGTGAGCGCGAAGCCCTCCCGGCGCCGCAGGTGCTCGAGCGTGTGCCGGGCGTAGCCATGCGCCTGGTCCGTCTGCACCGGCACCAGCCGCATGTAATCGATCTTGCGCGGCGTCCTGAACAGCACGCCGCGGCCGTGCTTTTTCCTGCCTTCCGGAGTGGTCACCGCCCAGGCGGCGTAGCGCGCGGCGAGTTCCAGTTTTTCGGCGTTGGCGGATTCGTCCTGGAGCCATTGCGTGACCCGCCGGGCAAAGGCAAGCTCCGTGAACGCCTCCTCCACGAGCGTCTTCTCGAGCGCGGCGGGATCGATCCCGGCCGCGTCTTCGGGCTTCACCCTGTGAAGCGCGCGCCGCTGCACGAACAGCCGCTTGACGGAATAGAGCGGGGCGAGTTCGTGGTGACGCGCGGCAAGTGCCTGCACTTCCTGTTCGATGCCGAACAGGCGGGCCAGAAAATCGTCCAGGTGCGGCGCGAGCGCGATCAGCAACTCGGATTCGGCCTTCGCGCTGAGCGAGCCCGGCTCGGCGCGTGCCGCCTCCAGCCGGCCGCACAGCGCGGGACTCAGCTCGCGCACAAAGCCGGCGAACGCGGCATCGAGCCGCGCCAGCCCGTCGCGCGCGTACAGGTCAGCGAACTCGAGGCCGAACGCCAGCCGCAGCGGACTTCCGGTCATGCGCCGAATGGTTTGGGGTCCAAACAAATCGGAATTATACGGCCGCTGCCCACGGCCGCTGCGGGTTGCCGCTTCGCGCTAAACTTCATACTATCGTTCACCTTCGCGGGGAGAGCATCATGCAGATCAAGAACAGCGTGTTCCTGGTAACCGGGGGCGCCTCGGGGCTCGGCGCCGCCACCGCGCGCATGGCCGCCGAAGCAGGCGCCAAGGTCGTCGTCGCCGACGTGCAGCCCGAGGCGGGGGAAAAACTCGCGCAGGAGCTGCGCGGGCGCTTCGTGAAATGCGACGTCACCTCGGAAGCCGACGGCAGGGCGGCGGTCGGCCTGGCGCTCAGCGAATTCGGCGGACTGCACGTGCTCGTGAACTGCGCCGGAATCGCGATCGCCGAGAAAACGATCGGCAAGGAAGGACCGCATGCGCTGGCTTCCTTTACGCGCTGCGTGACCGTCAATCTGATCGGCACGTTCAACATGATCCGCCTCGCCGCAGAGGCGATGGCGAAGGCGGTGCCCAACGCCGCCGGCGAGCGCGGCGTGATCGTCAACACCGCCTCGGTCGCCGCTTTCGACGGCCAGATCGGCCAGGCCGCCTATTCGGCCTCGAAAGGCGGGATCGTCGGCATGACGTTGCCGATCGCGCGCGATCTTTCCCGCAGCGGCATCCGCGTGTGCACCATCGCTCCGGGGATCTTCGAGACGCCGATGCTGATGGGCTTGCCGAAGGAAGCGCAGGAATCGCTCGGCAAGCAGGTCCCGTTTCCCTCGCGGCTCGGGCGCCCGGTCGAGTACGCGCAGCTCGTGCGCTCGATGGTCGAAATCGAGATGCTGAACGCGGAGACGATCCGGCTCGACGGCGCGATCCGGATGGCACCGCGTTGAGGCAACGCGGCGTCCTCCGGATCCGGCGCAGGTAGGGTGCGGGGATGGCGTCCCCCCCGATCCGTGTGCTGCTCGCCAAGGTCGGACTCGACGGGCACGACCGCGGGGTGAAGGTGGTGGCGCGGACGCTGCGGGACGCCGGGATGGATGTCATCTACACCGGATTGCACCGCACCCCGGAGGAAGTGGTACACGCGGTCGTCCAGGAGGATGTCGATGTCCTCGGCATCAGTTTGCTCTCGGGTGCCCACATGACGATCTGCCCGCGCCTCCTGCAGTTGCTGAAGGAACGCGGCGCCGAGGGCGTCATCGTTCTGGTGGGCGGCGTGATGGCGGAGGAAGACGCGGAGGCGCTCAAGCGGATCGGCGTCCAGGATGTGCTGCTGCAGGACACGCCGCCCCGCACGATCGTCGAGACGATCCGGCGCCTGGTTGCCGCGCGCGGGGCGCGCTAGGCGCCGGCCCGCAGGCACGCATGATGCCGATGGAATGCTGGCACTATCCGCCGCGCTACGACCCGGCCTACCGGCCCGATCCTGCGAGCCGTTACTGGTTTCCGGTGCGCGAAACCATGCCTGCCGGCGAGCGCGAGGGGGCGATTCTGGCGCGGCTCCAGGAAGTCTGCCGCTACGCCTACGAGCGATCCGCGTTTTACCGGCGCAAGTGGGACGAGGCCGGATTCCACCCTTCGCAGCTTCGCTCGCTGGAAGATTTCGAGGAGCGCGTGCCGGTCACCACGAAGCGCGACCTGCGCGAATCGCAGGCCCGGGCGCCGGCCTTCGGAGAATACCTCTGCGTTCCCGAGTCCGAAATTTTCCACGTTCACGGCACTTCCGGAACCACCGGCCGTCCGACCGTGTTTGCCATCTCGCGCTCCGACTGGGAGGCGATCGCCAACGCGCATGCGCGAATCCTGTGGGCGATGGGAATTCGGCCGGCGGACACCGTGTTCGTGGCGGCGATCTTCAGCCTGTACATGGGAAGCTGGGGCACGCTGATCGGCGCGGAGCGACTCGGTGCGCGCTCGTTTCCGTTCGGTGCCGGTGCCCCGGGAATGACCGCGCGCGCCGCAAGCTGGCTCGAGCAGATCCGACCGAGCGCCTTCTACGGTACGCCGACCTACGCGCTGCACCTCGCGGACGTGGCGCGCACCGAAGGGCTCGACCCGCGGCGCTTCGGCTTGAGGCGGATGTTCTTTTCCGGCGAGCCCGGCGCTTCGATTCCGTCGGTGCGCGGGAAGCTCGCCGCGGCGTTCGGGGCCGAGGTGTTCGATTGCGGGACGATGGCCGAGATGACGCCCTGGATGCACGCCGCCGGAACGCAGGAAAGTTCGCCCGGAATGCTGTTGTGGCAGGACGTGGTCTACACCGAGATTTGCGACCCGGCGAGGTTTCGCCGCGTGCCCTACGGATCGCGCGGCACGCCGGTCTATACGCACCTGGAACGCACCTCGCAACCGATGATCCGGCTGCTCTCGGGCGACCTGACCGTGTGGCAGAACGAGCCGAATCCCTGTGGCCGCACCTATCCGCAGCTGCCGCAGGGAATCTTCGGCCGGATCGACGACATGTTCACGATCCGCGGCGAGAACGTCTATCCGAGCGAGATCGACGCGGCGCTCAACGAGCTGGCGGACTACGGCGGCGAGCATCGAATCTGCATCACGCGCGACGGAGCGATGGACGAACTGCTGCTGCAGGTGGAGCCCACCGCGGAAGCGTTCGCCGATGCCGGGCGGGTGCGGCAGTTCACCGCGGCCGTGCACGCCAAGATCCTCAAGACGCTTGCGCTGCGCACGGGGATCGAGATCGTTGCCCCCCGGACGTTTCCGCGGACCGATTTCAAGGCGCGCCGGGTGATCGACGACCGGGAGCTGTTTCGCGATCTCAACCGCCGGCTGCAGAGCGGGTAGGCTCGATGCCGGCACCGGTTGCGTCGCTCGACCTGCTGGAACGCGTGCGCGCCGGCGACCGTTTTGCGCTGGGCCGGTTGATCACGCGCGCCGAAGTGGGCGGGGCGGAAGTCCGGTCGGCGCTCGCGCAGGCCTATCGGACGGCGGGAAGCGCGCACGTCGTCGGCATCACGGGCGTCCCGGGAAGCGGCAAGTCGAGCCTGATCAGCAGGCTCGCGCAGGAGGTGCGCAGGGACGGCCGCACGGTGGCGATCATCGCCATCGATCCGTCGAGCCCCTTTTCCGGCGGTGCCATCCTGGGCGACCGCATCCGGATGGGAGAACTTGGGCTCGACGCGGGCGTATTCATTCGCAGCATGGCAACGCGCGGCGCCTCGGGCGGTCTTGCCGGCGCCACGCTCGCCGTGGCGGATGTCATGGACTCCGCCGGCTTCGATCTGATCGTGATCGAAACCGTCGGGGTGGGCCAGGATGAAGTCGAGATCGTCCGCGCCTCGCATACGACCGTGGTCGTTTCCGCCCCCGGACTGGGCGACGATGTGCAGGCGATCAAGGCAGGCATCCTGGAGATCGCCGACATCCACGCGGTGAGCAAGTGCGACCGCCCCGATGCGGCGCGCACGCTCGGCGATCTGAACGCGATGCTCGCGCTGGGCTCCGCGGTCGGCGCGCCCTCCGCGTGGCGCGTTCCGGTCCTCGCAACGAGCGCGCAGAGCGGCGAGGGTGTCCGGGAAATGCTCTCCGCGATCGATGCGCATCGCACCGCGCTTCGCGCGAGCGAGCTGGGACCGGAGCGCGCCCGGCGCGTGGCCGAATATCGCGCCCTGAAGACGGCCGAGGATCTGCTGCGCGCGCAGTTCACCTCCGCGCGCAGCGCGAACCTCGCCGGCTTGGTGGAGCGCGTCACGCGGCGGGAACTGGATCCTTTTACCGCGGCCGAAACTTTGCTCAGCAACGCAACCTTCTGAGGCGAACCATGAACGCGCCCAACGGAACGCAGGCCCGCGCGACACTCGAACGGCAGCTCGAGCGCTGGGAGCAAAACGAGGTTGCCGATTCGCTGCGCCACCTCGGCGAGCGGAAGACGGAGTTCTTCACGTCCGGCGGCTTTCCGCTCAAGCGGACCTATACCGCGCTCGACCTGGGCTCCACGGCACCCGAGGATCCCGGATTGCCGGGCCAGTACCCGTTCACCCGCGGGCCCTATCCCACGATGTACCGCAGCCGGCTCTGGACCATGCGCCAGATCGCCGGATTCGGCACCGGCGAGGACACCAACCGGCGTTTCAAGTACCTGATCGCGCAGGGCCAGACGGGACTGTCGACCGACTTCGACATGCCGACGCTGATGGGCTACGACTCGGATCACCCGATGAGCCATGGCGAAGTGGGCCGCGAAGGCGTGGCGGTGGACACGCTCGCCGACATGGAAGCGCTGTTCGACGGCATCGACCTCGAGCGGATCTCGGTGTCGATGACGATCAACCCGACCGCCTGGATCCTGCTCGCGATGTACGTCGTTCTCGCGCAGCGGCGCGGCTGCGACCTGCACAAGCTCTCGGGGACGATCCAGGCCGACATCCTCAAGGAATACATGGCGCAGAAGGAGTACATCTTTCCGATCGCGCCGTCGGTGCGCATCGTGCGCGATTGCATCACGTACTGCGCGAGGAACATGCGGCGCTACAACCCGATCAACATCTCCGGCTACCACATCAGCGAAGCCGGCGCGTCCCCGCTGCACGAAGTCGCCTTCACCATGGCGAACGCCGTCACCTACGTCGAGGAGGTGAGGAAGACCGGGATGCCGGTGGACGAGTTCGCACCGCGCCTGGCGTTCTACTTCGTGTGCCAGTCGGATTTTTTCGAAGAAATCGCCAAGTTCCGCGCCGCGCGGCGCGTCTACGCCAAGCTCATGAAGGAGCGGTTCGGCGCCCGCAATCCCGAATCCATGCGCCTGCGCTTTCACTGCCAGACGGCCGCGGCCTCGCTCACCCGGCCGCAGTACAAGGTCAACATCGTGCGCACCGCCTTGCAGGCCCTCGCGGCGGTGCTCGGCGGCGCGCAGAGCCTGCACACCAACGGCATGGACGAGGCGTTCACGATTCCCACCGAGGAGGCGATGAAGATCGCGCTGCGGACGCAGCAGGTGATCGCCGAGGAGACCAACGTCCCGGCGGTCGTGGATCCGCTCGGCGGGGCGTATTTCTTGGAACACCTCACAAGCGAATACGAACGCAGGATCTTCGAGATTCTCGAAGAGGTCGAAAAGCGCGGCGGCACCGTCCGGCTGATCGAGGAGGGATGGTTCCAGAAGCACATCGCCGATTTCGCCTACGACACGGCGCTCCGCAAGCAGAGCGGCGAAAAGGCGGTGATCGGCGTGAACCGGTTGGTCGAACCCGAGGAGCACGTCGACATCGCGACCCATCCCTATGACCCGAGCACCGAGGCACGCCAGGTCGGGCGATTGCAGCGGGTGCGAAGCGAGCGCGACAGCGCGCACGTGGCAAGGCTGCTCGAGGAGCTCGCCCGCACGGCGCAGGACGAGACGACGAATCTTCTGCCGGTCACGATCGAACTGGTGCGCGCGGGCGCATCGATGGGTGAGATCGTCGAAAGGCTGAAGCGCCTGTGGGGCACGTACCGCGAAACGCCGGTGTTCTGAGTGGTCGTCCTCGCCTACCTCGACCATGTCCCGCGGATCGGGGAGGAAGTCACCGCCGATCCGCAGGCGGCCGTGATCGGGCGCGCCGAACTCGGCGCACGCAACCGCCTGCTGGCGCACGCAACCCTGCGGGCCGACGGCGAGCGCATCCGCACCGGGGCCGATTGCTGGTTCGGCGAGGCGAGTACCGTGCACATCTCGGACAACCTCTTTCCGGCGCTCGTCGGCGCGCGCGTCACGGTCGGCCGCTTCGGGCTGGTCCACGCCTGCACGGTGGGAGACGATTGCGTCGTCGGCGAGCACGCGGTCGTCATGGACGGTTCGGAAGTCGGGCCCGGGTCGGTCATCGCCGCAGAGAGCGTCGTTCCGCTCGGCAAGACGCTTCCCGGCGGATGGTTGTATGCAGGTGCTCCCGCGCAGCCCGTCGCGCCGCTCGACCGCCCGCGCCTCGACCGACTGCACCGGATGCTGCGCAGCGGCTCCCGCGGCGAGGCCGACGCCGAGATCGTGTTTGTGCGTGAGCCGGCGGCCGCGCTCAGGCAGCGACCCGGAACGGGTCTCGAGCGGGTCTTTGCAGAGGGCGCGTACGTCGCTCCCACGGCACGGGTGGCGGGCGAAGTGCGCCTCGCTCCGCGCTCCAGCCTCTGGTTCGCGGTGGAGGCCGACGCCGGGCGCGCGGTGATCGAGATCGGAGAGGCGGCGAACGTGCAGGACAACTCCCGTCTTTATGCGGGCGGACCCGGGGAGGACATCCGGATCGGCCCGCGCGCCACCGTGGGGCATAACGTGCGGATCTTTCCGAGCGTGATCGAGGCCGATGCGTTGATCGGAATGGGGTCGATCGTGGGCAGCGGCTCTGTGGTGCGTGCGGGCGCGTGCCTCGCTGCCGGATCGGTCGCGTCGCCTGGCACCGAGATCGAGGCCGGGTACGTCTGGAGCGGGCGGCCGGCGCGGGCGTCGCGTCCGCTTTCGGCCCGGAACCGCGAGATTTTTTCCTACGCCGTCGACGTTTACGTCACTTATGCAGCCAACTATCTGCGCGGCGCACGCCGCTAGCGGCTCGCCGAGGACCGATGCGGCCGAGTGAGTCCCTCTTTTTCGAGATCCGCGGCCTGCGCTACCACGTGCGTCTGTGGAACCGGGGCTGCGGTCCGCACGTGGTCCTGCTGCATGGATGGATGGACGTTTCGGCGTCGTTCCAGTTCCTGGTCGACGCGATGGCGCCGCGCTGGGAAGTCTACGCGCCGGACTGGCGCGGCTACGGCCTCACCGACTGGGGCCGCTCCGACTGCTACTGGTTTCCCGACTACGTCGCCGATCTCGACGCGCTGCTCGAGCGCATCCAGCCGCAGGGGCAGGTCGATCTGGTCGGCCACAGCCTCGGCGGGAACGTGGCGTCGCTCTATGCGGGTGTGCGCCCGGCGCGCATCCGCAGGCTGGTGAACCTCGAGGGGTTCGGTCTTCCTCCGACCACACCGGAACAGGCGCCCAGACGCTACGCCCGCTGGCTGGACGAACTCCGCAAGCCGCCGCGGCTACGCCCCTACGCCGGATTTTCCGAACTGGCCGAGCGCATGCGCAGGAACAATGCGCGCCTGTCCGAGGAGCGCGCCGCGTTCCTCGCGCGCCACTGGGGCCGCGAAACCGAAACCGGCGAAGTCCTCCTGCGGAGCGATCCGGCGCACAAGATCGTCAATCCGGTCCTGTATCGCTACGAGGAAGCGCGGGCGATCTGGCAGCAGGTCCGCGCGCCGACGCTCTGGGTGGATGCGTCCGAAACGGAAAATCTGAAACGCCTGGGCCTCACGGCGGAGCAGCATGCGGAGCGGCGCGCCGCGTTCCGCGATCTGCGCTACGTCACGATCGAGGGCGCCGGCCACATGCTGCATCACGACCAGCCGGAGCGCGTGGCGCGGCTGATCGAGGATTTCCTTCGGCCGGAGGCCTGAGGGCGTGGCCCAGTTATTCACCGTCCACCCGACCCATCCGCAGCGCCGGCTGGTGCGCCAGGCCGCGGAGATCGTTCGCCGCGGCGGCGTCATCGCCTACCCGACCGACTCCTGTTACGCGCTCGGCTGCCGCCTCGGCGATGCGAAGGCGCTGGGGCGCCTGCGCCGGGTGCGCGTCATGGACGAGAAGCACCATTTGACCCTGATGTGCCGCGACTTGTCCGAAATTGCGACCTACGCCATCGTGGACAACGTGCAGTATCGCCTGCTGAAAGCCGCGACACCGGGCGCCTACACGTTCATTCTGCGCGCCACGCGCGAGGTGCCGCGGCGGCTGCTCCATCCGCGGCGCAAGACGATCGGCGTTCGCGTGCCCGACCACGTGGTGGCGCGCGCGCTCTTGAGCGAGCTCGACGAGCCGATGCTCTCCGCCACGCTGTCCTTGCCCGGGCGCCTGGCGCCTCCGTCGGCGGCGGCGGAAATCCGCGAAGCGCTGGAGCACGAACTCGATCTGGTGATCGACGGCGGTTCGTGCGGCATCGTTCCGTCGACCGTGATCGACCTCACCACCGACGTTCCGCTGGTCGTGCGGAGCGGAAAAGGGGCGCTCGCCAGGCTCGGCGTCGGCGCCGCGGCGCCCGAAGGGCCCGAAAGCGCGCTCTGATAAGATTCGCCGCTTACCGAAGTCGTCGATGGACGTCAGCCAGCTCGTTACGATCGTTGCCATCTATGCGCTCCCCGTGCTCTTTGCCATTACGCTGCACGAGGCGGCGCACGGCTATGTCGCCCGCCACTTCGGCGACATGACGGCGTACGCGCAGGGCCGCATCAGCCTCAATCCGCTCCGTCATATCGATCTGGTCGGCACGATCATCGTTCCGGTCGTCATTCTGGTCGCGACCAAGCTGGCGAGCGGAAGCGGGTACCTGTTCGGCTGGGCCAAGCCGGTGCCCGTCAATTACTCCGCGCTGCGAAAACCGAAACAGAACATGATGTGGGTGGCCGCCGCCGGGCCCGCCTCGAATCTCGCGATGGCCATTGCCTGGGCCGCGCTGATCAAGTTTGCCGATGCGCTCCCGGCGAACTTCTTTACCGTGCCGATGAAGCAGATGGGCGTCGCGGGGATCGAGGTGAACATTGTGCTGATGCTGCTGAACCTCCTGCCGATCCTGCCGCTGGACGGCGGCCGGATCGTCGCCAGCCTGCTTCCGCACCGCGCGGCTTGGCAGTATTCGAGGCTCGAGCCGTGGGGATTTCCGATCCTGCTGCTGCTCCTGTTCTCCGGTTATCTGGGCGTCATTCTCGGGCCGATGGTGCGGGCTTCGTTCGAGGTCATCGGCGCCCTGTTCCAGCTCTGACGATGTACGAGACGCGCGTGCTCTCGGGAATGCGGCCCACGGGGGCGTTGCACCTCGGTCACTACCACGGCGTGCTCAAGAACTGGGTGCGCCTGCAGACCGAGTATCCGTGCCTGTTTTTCGTCGCCGACTGGCATGCCCTGACGACCGATTACGAGAATCCCGGCGACCTGCAGAAGACCGCGCTCGAAATGGTGGTGGACTGGCTCGCCTCCGGCGTGGACCCGAACCAGGCGACGCTGTTCGTGCAGTCGCAGGTCGCCGAGCATGCCGAACTGCATCTGCTGCTTTCGATGATGGCGCCGCTCGGGTGGCTCGAGCGCGTGCCGACGTACAAGGACCAGCAGGAACGGTTGCCGGACCGGGACCTCTCGACCTACGGCTTTCTCGGCTACCCGCTCCTGCAGGCCGCGGACATCCTCATCTACCGCGCGAGGTACGTTCCGGTGGGTGAGGATCAGGTGCCGCACGTCGAATTCACGCGCGAAGTCGCGCGGCGGTTCAATCACCTGTACGGCCGCGAGCCCGGCTTCGAGGACAAGGCCAAGGCGGCGGTACGCAAGATGGGAACCAAGAAAGGCAGGCTGCTGAACGAACTGCGCAACAGGTTTCTCGAGCAGGGCGACAAGGAGGCGCTCCGCCGTGCGCAGGCGGTTCTCGATGAGCAGCAGAATCTGACGCGCGGGGATCGCGAGCGGCTCTACGGGTGGCTCGAGGGAAGCGGAAAGCGCATCCTGGTCGAGCCCGAGGCGCTCCTGACCGAAGCCGCGCGCATGCCGGGCCTGGACGGCCAGAAGATGTCGAAGTCGTACGGCAATTCGATCGCGCTGCGCGAGCCGCCCGAGGCCGTCACGAAAAAGATCCGTACCATGCCGACCGACCCGGCGCGGGTGAAGCGCAGCGATCCGGGCAACCCGGAGAAGTGCCCGGTGTGGCCGCTTCATCTGGTGTACTCGGAGGCGAAGCGCAGGGACTGGGTGCAGAAGGGCTGCACGAGCGCCGGAATCGGCTGCCTCGAGTGCAAGCAGCCCGTGATCGATGCGGTGCTGGCCGAACTCGCGCCGATGCGCGAGCGGGCCCAGGCCTACCTCGACGATCCGACGCTGGTGAAAAGCATCCTCGTCGACGGATGCGACCGGGCGCGCAAGCTCGCGTCCGAAACCATGCGCGATGTGCGCGAGGCAATGGGGCTGGAGCACGCATGAGCGAAACCGCGCCGCGCACCGACGCCCCCGCACCGGTCGCGCGCATCTACGGCGAGCCGCTGATCGAGCTCCCGGCCGACCTGTACATCCCCCCGGACGCGCTCGAAGTGATGCTCGAGGCGTTCCAGGGGCCGCTCGATCTGCTGCTCTACCTGATCCGCCGGCAGAACCTCGACGTCCTCGATGTTCCGATGGCGCCGCTCACGCGCCAGTATCTGGAGTATGTGGAGCTGATGCGCTCCCGCAACCTGGAGCTCGCCGCCGAGTATCTGGTGATGGCGGCGATGCTGATGGAGATCAAGTCCAGGATGCTGCTTCCGCGCAGGAAGGAGACCGAACAGGAAGAGCAGGACCCGCGCGCCGAACTGGTGCGCCGGCTGCTCGAATACGAAAAGATGAAGCAGGCCGCGTTGCGTCTGGACGAGTTGCCGCAGCAGGGGCGCGATGTCATCGCGATCTCGGTCTGGATCGAAAAAGCAGCGGCCGAGCGGATGGCGGACGTGCACCCGCAGGACCTGGCCGAGGCGTGGCGCGGGCTGCTCTACCGGGCGCGGCTCTCGGCGCATCACCGCGTGAGCCGCGAGGAACTTTCGGTGCGCGAACACATGACCGAGATCCTGCGCCGGCTGGGCGAGCGCCGGGTGCTCGAGTTCGCCGAGCTGTTCGATCCGGCGCGCGGGATCGCCGTCCTGGTGGTGACGTTCCTCGCGCTGCTGGAGCTCGCGCGCGAAGCGCTGCTGGAGATCACGCAATCGGAGTGCTACGCGCCGATTTACGTGCGGCTATCCTATGGCCAGCCCCACTGAGGCCAAGCGAATCATCGAGGCGGCGCTGCTCGCTTCGCACGAGCCGCTTGCGCTCTCCGATCTGAAGCGGCTGTTCGACGGGGAAATCGGGCCGGACGCGCTGCGCCGCCTGCTGGAGGAGCTTCGCGAAGAGTGGCGCGGGCGTGCCGTCGAGCTGGTCGACCTGGCGAGCGGCTGGCGCTTTCAGACCCGGCCGGAATTCCGGCCGTTCATCGAGCGGCTCAATCCCGAAAAGCCGCCACGCTATTCGCGCGCGGTGCTGGAAACGCTCGCCATCATCGCGTACCGTCAGCCCGTGACGCGCGGCGACATCGAGGACATACGCGGTGTGACCGTCTCGACGCAGATCATCCAGTCGCTGGAGAACCGCGGTTGGATCGACGTCATCGGCCATCGCGAGACGCCCGGCCGGCCCGCGCTGTACGGAACGACCAGGACCTTTCTCGACGACCTCGGACTGCGCTCGCTCGCCGAGCTTCCGCCGCTCGAGGAAATTGCGCAGACGCTCTCGCTTGAGCCCGCGTCGGCCCCCCAGCCGCCCGCGAACCCGGCACTTGCCCGCGCCGACGGCGCGGACTGAAGCCTCCGGGGAGCGACTTCAGAAGCTGCTCGCGGCGGCCGGCTACGGCTCGCGCCGCGAGATCGAGGCGTGGATTGCAGCCGGGCGCGTCACGCTGGCGGGACGAGTGGCGCGCCTGGGTGACCGCGCCCGCGAGGGCGACACGGTCGCGCTCGACGGCAGGTCTGTCAGCCTGCGCTCGGCTCCGGCGCGGCCGCGCGTGATCGCGTATCACAAGCCGGAGGGCGAACTCGTGACGCGCAGCGATCCGGGCGGTCGCCCCACGGTATTCGCGCGCATGCCCCCTTTGCGCGAGGGCCGCTGGGTGGCCGTAGGCCGGCTCGACCTCAACAGCTCGGGCCTGCTTCTGCTCACGAACTCCGGGGAGCTGGCAAACCGACTCATGCATCCGCGCCAGGGTTTCGAACGCGAATACGCGGTTCGCGTGCTCGGCGTGCTGACCGAGGAACAGCGGATGCGGCTGCTGCACGGAGTGGCGCTCGAAGAAGGCCAAGCGCGCTTCGAGCGGCTCGAACCCAGGGGCAAAGCGTCCGGCGCAAATCGCTGGTACCAGGCGAGCCTGCGCGAAGGTCGCAACCGGGAGGTCCGCCGGCTCTTCGAGGCCGTGGGGCTGCGCGTCAGCCGGCTGGTCAGGGTCCGCTTCGGGCCGGTGCTGCTTCCCAGAACCTTGAAGCCGGGGCGCTGGCTGGAACTCGCCAGCGCCGAAGTGCAGCGACTGACCGGCTCCGAACCCGCATGAACATTGTTTGCAGAGGGAAAAGCTGTTAAACTTCAAACGTTTTTGGGGATGGGCTTCGGCCCATTTTTTGTTTGTGGGGATCGGGTGATGGGGACAGTGGAGCGCGTCGTGGAATCCACCCTCCGGGGGATGGGCTTTGAACTCGTGGATACGCAGGTGCTGAACCACGGGCGCCTGCTGCGCATCTTCATCGACAAGCCGGGAGGCGTCACCATCGACGACTGCGCCGGCGTGAGCCGCCATTTCACCCATGTACTCGCGGTGGAGGGCGTCGACTACGACCGGCTCGAAGTATCCTCGCCAGGGCTCGATCGCCCCTTGCGGCGCGCGGAGGATTTTGCCCGCTTCAGCGGGCGCCGGGTCGATGTGCGGATGCGGCTGCCGGACGCCAATGGGCAGCGGCACTATGTCGGCACGCTGCGCGGGGTCCAGGACGGGGTTGCGACGCTCGAGCTCGGGGATCGCGATGTCGCATTGCCGCTCGACGGGATGGACCGGGCACGGCTGGTGCCGGAAACGGGCAGGAGCGGACGTTCGACGCTGTCTGCGGAAAGATCGGGGTAACGGGAGATGAGCCGGGAGATTCTGCTGCTGGTCGACGCGCTGGCGCGCGAGAAGAACGTCAATCGCGACGTGGTCTTCGGTGCCCTGGAGCTTGCACTCGCCTCGGCGACCAAGAAGCGCTTTGCCGAGGACGTCGAGGTCCGCGTTGCGATCGACCGCAATACCGGTAACTACGAGTCGTTCCGCCGCTGGAAAGTAGTGCCGGACGACATGATCGAGGCGCCGGCGGCGCAGATTGCGCTCTCCGAGGCGCAGAAACGCAACGCCGAGCTCAAGGTGGACGAATACGTCGAGGAGCCGCTCGAGCCCATCGAGTTCGGGCGCATCGGCGCGCAGGCCGCCAAACAGGTGATCCTGCAGCGCATCCGCGACGCCGAGCGCGAGCAGATCCTGAATGACTTCCTGTCGCGCGGCGACGAGCTGGTGACCGGCACGATCAAGCGCATGGAGCGCGGCAACGCGGTCGTCGAGTCCGGGCGGCTGGAAGCCCTGCTGCCGCGCGAGCAGATGATCCCCAAGGAAAACCTGCGCATCGGCGACCGCGTGCGCGCCTGGGTGATGAAGATCGACCGCGGTGCACGCGGGCCCCAGCTCATCCTCTCGCGCACGGCGCCGCAGTTCATCATGAAGCTGTTCGAACTCGAGGTGCCGGAGATCGAGGAGCGGCTGCTCGAGATCAAGTCCGCGGCGCGCGACCCGGGCGTGCGGGCGAAAATCGCGGTGCATACGAACGACAAGCGCATCGACCCGATCGGGACCTGCGTCGGCATGCGCGGCTCGCGCGTGCAGGCGGTGACCCAGGAGCTCGCCGGCGAGCGTGTCGACATCGTGCTGTGGGCGGCGGAACCGGCGCAGTTCGTGATCGGGGCGCTCGCGCCGGCCGAAGTGAGCTCGATCCTGGTCGACGAAGAGAAGCATTCAATGGACGTGGTGGTGGACGAGGAGAACCTTGCCATCGCCATCGGCCGCAGCGGCCAGAACGTGCGGCTCGCCTCCGAGCTCACCGGCTGGACCATCAACCTGATGACCGAAGAGGAGTCGCAGAAGAAACAGCAGGAGGAGTCCGGTCGCATCAGGAGCCTGTTCATGGAACGGCTCGACGTGGACGAGGAAGTCGCGGAGATCCTGCTGCAGGAGGGGTTCGCGACCCTGGAAGAGGTGGCCTACGTCCCGATCGGCGAAATGCTCGAGATCGAGGCGTTCGACGAGGGCACGGTGAACGAGCTCCGCAGCCGGGCGCGCAACGCGCTTCTCGTGCAGGCGATTGCGAGCGAAGAGAGCATCGAAAACGTGGATCCCGAGCTGCTCAAACTGGATGGCATGGATACACAGCTCGCGGCGAAGCTCGCTGCGCAGGGTGTAAAGACGCGGGACGAACTCGCGGACCTCGCCGTCGACGAGCTTTCCGAGCTGACCGGCGTGGACGGCGAGCGCGCGAAGAACCTGATTCTGGCGGCGCGCGCGCACTGGTTTGACGCCGAACCCGACGGCGGCGCGGCTGCGCAGAAGGAGGCGCAGTAAGCGTGGCGCAGACGAGCGTAGCCCAATTCGCGAGCGAACTGAAGGTTCCGCCCTCGGTCCTGCTGGAGCAATTGCGCGCCGCCGGAGTCGAAAAGCGCGAGCCGCAGGACGCGCTGTCCGAGCAGGACAAGTCGCGCCTGCTCGAGTACCTGCGGCGCGTGCACGGCTCGTCCGAATCGAAGAACAAGATCACTCTCACGCGCCGTCAGACGAGCGAGATCAAGAAGTCCGATTCGACGACCGGTAAGGCGCGCACCATCCAGGTCGAGGTGCGCAAGAAGCGGGTGTTCGTCAAGCGCGATCCGGCGGAGCTGGCGGCACAAGCGGTGGCGGCCGAGGCGCCGGCGGCCGCGCCGGCGCCGGGGGCAGCGCCGGCGATCGACACGCGGGAGTTGGAGCTGCGCGAGGAGGAGGAACGCAGGCAGCAGCATCTCGCCGAGCTGCAGGCGCAGGAACTGCGCGAGAAGCAGGAGCGCGAGCGTCGCGAAGCGGAGCAGAAACAGGCGGAACGCGAAGCGCAGCGGATGGCGCCACCGGCTGCGACAGCGGCGACGCCGGCGGCGACGGAAGGCACTCTGCATGCGCCCAAGCCCAAGGAAGGCGAGGCGAAGGGCGAAAGGAAGGCGAAGAAGGCCAAGCCCACCACCATTCTCAAGGGCGATTCGGTGCGCCGCCGCACCATCAAGACGCGCGGCGATGTCGGCGGCGGGGTCGCAGGATGGCACGGGCCCAAGGCGGCCGGCCACAGGAAGACGCAGACCGGCGAGCAGTCCACGTTTACGCCGCCGACCGAACCGGTCGTGCGCGAGATCGCGGTGCCCGAAACGATCACGGTCGGCGAGGTGGCGCGCCGCATGTCGGTGAAGGCGGCCGAGGTCATCAAGGTGCTGATGAAACTCGGGCTGATGGCCACGATCAACCAGGTTCTCGACCAGGAAACGGCGATGATCGTGATCGAGGAGATGGGCCACAAGGCAAAGCCCGCCAAGCTCGACGACCCCGAGGCGTACCTGATCGAAACGCAGGAAGCCGCCGCGTCCGAACTGACCCCGCGGCCGCCGGTCGTGACGGTCATGGGCCACGTCGATCACGGCAAGACTTCGCTCCTGGACTACATTCGCCGCACCAAGGTGGCCGCCGGGGAAGCGGGCGGGATCACCCAGCACATCGGCGCGTATCACGTCGAGACGCCGCGCGGCGTGGTCACGTTTCTCGACACGCCGGGTCACGAAGCCTTTACCGCGATGCGCGCGCGGGGCGCCAAAGTGACCGACATCGTGGTCCTCGTCGTGGCGGCGGACGACGGCGTCATGCCGCAGACGGTGGAAGCGATCAACCATGCCAAGGCGGCCGAAGTGCCTCTGGTCGTGGCGATCAACAAGATCGACAAGCATGAGGCCAATCCGGAGAAGGTCAAGCAGGAGCTGCTGAGCCACAACGTCGTGCCGGAGGAATTCGGCGGCGATTCGCCCTTCGTTCCGGTCTCGGCCAAGACCGGCCAGGGAATCGACGACCTGCTGGAGCAGGTCCTGCTTCAGGCCGAGGTCAAGGAATTCAAGGCGGCGGTCCATGCGCCGGCGAAAGGCGCGGTGATCGAAGCGCGCCTGGACAAGGGGCGCGGACCGGTCGCAACGGTGCTGGTGCAGTCCGGAACCCTGGAACGCGGCGATGTGGTTCTGATGGGCGCGGTGTACGGCCGTGTACGTGCCATGCTGGACGAAAACGGCAAGGCCGTGCAGTCCGCGGGCCCCTCGATCCCGGTGGAGATCCAGGGGCTATCCGACGTTCCCCTGGCCGGCGAGGAAATGGTCGCGCTCGCCGACGAGCGCAAGGCGCGCGAAATCGCGCTGTTCCGGCAGGGCAAGTTCCGCGACGTCAAGCTCGCCAAGCAGCAGGCGGCAAAGCTCGAGACCATGTTCGAGCAGATGGGCGAGGGCGAGAAGAAGACGCTCGCGCTGGTGATCAAGGCGGACGTACAGGGTTCGCAGGAGGCGCTGGCGCATGCCCTCTCGAGGCTTTCGACCGAAGAAGTCAAGGTGATGGTCGTTCACGCCGGGGTGGGCGGGATCACCGAGTCGGACGTCAACCTGGCGATGGCCTCGCGCGCCGTGATCATCGGCTTCAACACGCGCG
>CAZXAR010000011.1:0-32736 GCA_964638135.1 uncultured Enterobacteriaceae bacterium
GGCGAAGACGAGCAGCGCGCCGACCACCCAGTACCACAGGCGCTCGCCGGCGAGCCGGTAGCCGAGCAGCGAAAGCGGCGGCACCGCCATGCCGTCGGGCCCGCCGGTGAGGCGATCCTCGTTCGCAATCACGATCGAGATGATGATCCCCATGCCGAGCGTCGCCATCGCCAGGTAATGGCCGCGCAGCACCAGGATCGGCCGGCCGATCAGGTAGGCGAGCACGGCGACCCCGCCCGTCGCCGCGGCCATCGCCGCGAGCGGCGGCCAGCCGTAGCGCGCGGTGAGGATCGCCGAGGCATAGGCGCCCAGGCCGAAAAAACCGGCGTGGCCAAGGCTGATCTGTCCCGCGTAGCCGATGAGCAGATTCAGTCCGACGCACACGATCGCGTTCAGGCCGACGAGGATCGCGACCTCGTAGTAATAGTTGTTGCGCAGCGCGAGCGGCAGCAGCAGCACGACGAGCGCAAGCGCGGCAAGGCCACCGGTCCGCGGCGAGGCGAGTCGCGCGAGCATCCTTGCCTGTGCCTAGACGCGGTCGGTGCTGCGCGTGCCGAGCAGGCCGCTCGGCCGGAAAACGAGCACCGCCAGGATGATGACGAAGGCGATCACGTCCTTGTAGGCCGAGGACAGGTAGCCGGCGCCCATGGCCTCCAGAAGCCCGAGCACGAGACCGCCGAGAACGGCACCCGGACCGCTGCCGAGGCCGCCGAGGATCGCCGCGGCAAAGCCCTTGAGGCCGAGCATCACGCCGATGTCCCACGCCGTGAAGGTGATCGGCGCCACCAGGATTCCGGCGATCGCGCCGAGCGCCGCCGAAAGGCCGAACGCGGCAAGCAGCACGGTACGAACGTTGATGCCGACCAGTTGCGCGGCGAGCCGGTTGTGCGAGGTGGCAAGGAGCGCCTTGCCGAGCAGCGTGCGGCCGAAGAACCAGGTGAGCAGCAATACGATGACGAGCGTCATCCCGAGCACCCACAGGCTCTGCGGCAGCACGGTCGCGCCGCCGATCCCGATCGGCGCGTCGCCCGAGAAGGGCTTGAGCGCATGGAATTTCTTGTCCCAGACAAGCGTGGCGAGGCCGCGCAGCAGGATGGAGGCGCCGATCGTGATGATGATGAGGGTCACGACCGAGGCGCCGCGCGCCGGTTCGACCGCGAATTTCTCCAGCGCCAGCCCGATCGCCGCGGCAGCGAGCACCGCGGCGGCGATGGCGAACGGCAGCGGCCAGCCGATCGCGGTGAGCGAAACCGTGGTCATGCCCCCGATCATCACGAATTCGCCCTGGGCGAAGTTGATGACGTGGCTCGCGTTGTAGATGATCGAAAAGCCGAGCGCGACCAGCGCGTAGATCGCGCCGATCGTCAGCCCGGCCAGGAAAAACTGGAGAAACTGGGCGGACATGGGCGATCCGCCCCAGCCTATTACTTCATTTCACCAGCGTCCAGTCGCCCTTGCGGATTTCGAGCATGCGGAACGCGCTCAGATCCAGGCCCATGTGGTCGGTCGCCGACATGTTGACGATGCCGCCGGTGCCGATATAGCCCTTCACGTTCTCCAGGGCGTCGCGCACCCTGGCTTTGTCCGCCGAGCCCGCCTTCTTCATCGCCTCGACCGCGAGCATCAGGCCGTCGTAGGCGTGGCCGCCGAAGGTCGAAACATCGGACTTGAAGCGCGCTTCGTATTCGCTGCGGTAGCGCGCCACCACGATCTTCTGCGGATCGCTGTCGGCGAGCTTGTCGGAGACGAGCAGCGCGGCCGCGGGCAGCCGCACGCCTTCGGCCGCCTCGCCCGCCAGCTTGATGAACTCCTTCGAGGCTACTCCGTGCGACTGGTACAGCGGCACGGTCATGCCGATCTGCTTGAAGTTCTTGGTGACGATCGCCGGGCCCTGGCCGAAGCCGGCGTTGAGCACCGCCTGCACCTGCGGGTTCTGCCGGATCTTGGTGAGTTGCGGCGTCATGTCGGTGTCGGCGGGACCGTAGGACTCGTCGGCGACGACCTCGACCCCGTGGTTCTTGGACACCTTGAGGCACTCGGCGCGCATCGACTTGTCGAAGCCGCCGGCACCCGAGATCAGGCCCACGCGGCTCACGCCGCGCGCCTTCATGTCGACGAAGATCTTGTCGCAGGCCATGCGGTCGGTGTGCGGCGTCTTGAACACCCATTTCTTCACCGGCTCGATGATGACTACCGCTCCGGCAAGCGAGATGAACGGCACGCCCGCCTGCTCCGCGAGCGGCACCACCGCCATCGTCTCGCCGGTGGTCGAGCCGCCGACGATCACGTCGACCTTGTCCTGCTCGATCAGCCGCTTGGCGAACGTGCGCGCTTTTTCCGCATCGCCCGCCGAATCGTAGGCGAAGAGCTGCAGTTTTCTGCCGAGCACGCCGCCCGCGGAGTTGAGTTTCTCGACGTACAGCTCGAGCGTCTTCTGCTCGGGGTCGCCGAGAAACGCGGCCGGGCCGGTGACAGCAAGGAACGAACCGATCCGGATCGGCTCCTGTGCCTGCAAGGTGCCGAGCCAGAGCGCCGCAAACGCAGTCAATACGCTTCGCAATACCATGGGATCTCCTCCTGGTTCGCGCCTTGCCGGCCCGCCTCCCGTAGAATGAACAGCGACGAGCGGTAATCCGGTACCGGAAGACGACTTTTCGCACCCTAAGCGGGAACGCTGCCGGCCGGTTTGATCTGTCTCAAGAAAAGGTTGGGGGGTGGCGTTGAAAGCGGCCAGGAACGCGGTCCGGGTGCGCGGTGCGCAGGCGGGCGACCTTGGACAGGTGATCGAGATCGACGCCGGCATCACCGGGCTGCGCAAGCCCGAGTACTGGGGGGAGATCCTGCAACGCTACGGCAGCGGCCGCCGGCAGCAGCGTTTCTTCCTGGTCGCGGACGCCGCGGGGCGCATCGAGGGCTTCGTGATCGGCGAAGTGCGCGACTGGGAATTCGGCTCGCCCCCCTGCGGCTGGGTATTCGCGATCAGCGTGCGGCCCGACGCCCGGCAGGGCGGCGTCGGGACGCGCCTGCTCGAGGCGATCTGCGACGGCTTCCGGCGGCTCGGGGTCACCAAGGTGCGCACCATGCTGTCGCGCGACAACCACCTCATCCTGTCGTTTTTCCGCAGCCAGGGAATGATGGCCGGGCCGTTCATCCCGCTCGAGAAGGACCTCGAGCCGTGAGGCTGCAGAAAAACACGCTTGCGGCGCTCTACAGCGTGCTCGAATTCGCCGCCCATCCGGAACGCCAGCTCTCCGCGGCCGGGATTGCGCGCAAGTACCGGATCTCGCCGCACCACCTGTCGAAGGTGCTGCGCTCGCTCGGCCGCGCCGGGCTGGTGGAATCGGCGCGCGGGGTCGGCGGCGGCTACCGCTTCACCGGCAACGCGAAGCGCCTCACGCTGCTGGACGTGATCGGCCTGTACGAGGACATCAGCGCGCCGCGCCGCAGCGGCCGCAAGAGCGCGCGGCGCGAAGCCGAACCGGGCGGGGCGGCGGCGATCGAGGTCGAAGAGGCGGTCGCGGTGGTGCTCGCCGAGATCGACGAGATCGCCAAGGCGACGTTCCGCTCGATCACGCTGGACACGATGCTCAAGCTGATCGGACGCAGGCGCAAGTGACGCCGCGCTACGACGCGGCGGTCATGGGCGCCGGCCATAACGGACTGGTTTGCGCCTGTTATCTCGCGCGGGCGGGGCTCAAGGTCAAGGTGCTCGAGCGCCGGGGTGTGGTCGGCGGCGCCGCGGTGACCGAGGAGTTCCATCCGGGGTTCCGCAATTCGACCGCTTCCTACACGGTGAGCCTTCTGCAGCCCAAGGTCATGCGCGAGCTGCGGCTTGCGGCGCACGGCCTGCGGATCGTCGAGCGGCCGTTCTCCAATTTCCTGCCGCTTTCGGAACACGCCTACCTCAAGGTCGGCGGCGGCCTCGAAGCGACGCAGCGCGAGCTGGTGAAGTTTTCCGCGCGCGACGCCGGTCGCCTGCCCGAGTACTGGCGCACGATCGAGCGCATTGCGGACGTGCTGCGCGCGCTCGTGCTCGAAACCCCGCCCAACGTGGGCGGCGGCGTGCGCGACGCGTTGCGCGCGCTGCGCACGGGACGGCGCCTGCTGCAGCTCGACATGGAGGCGCGGCGCGACCTGCTTGAAATCTTTACCAAGAGCGCGGCCGAGCTGCTCGGCCGCTGGTTCGAGTCCGACGGGATCAAGGCGGCGTTTGGCTTCGATGCCGTGGTCGGGAACTTCGCCAGCCCCCACCAACCGGGAACCGCGTACGTGCTGCTGCATCACTGCATCGGCGAAGTGAACGGCAAGCGCGGCATATGGGGCCACGCGATCGGCGGCATGGGCGCGGTGAGCGAAGCGCTTGCGGCCGAGGCACGGCGCCTCGGGGTCGAGATCGAGTGCAACGCGCCCGTGGCGCGCGTGCAGACAAATGGTGGCCGCGCGTCGGGCGTGGTCCTCGAGGACGGCCGGGAAATCGCCGCGCGCACGGTCGCGGCGAACGTGAACCCGAAACTCCTTTTCCTGCGAATGGTCGAGCGCAGCGCGCTCCCCGCCGAATTCGTCGCCCGCATGGAACGCTACAAGTGCGGCTCGGCGTCCTTCCGCATGAACGTCGCGCTCGCCGCGCTGCCGCGCTTCACCTGCCTGCCGGAGCCCGGGCCGCATCACGCGAGCGGAATCATCCTCGCGCCGAGCCTCGAATACATGGACCGCGCCTGGCTCGAGGCGCGCGCCGACGGCATCTCGCGCGCACCGATCGTCGAGATGGTGATTGCGAGCACGCTCGACGACACGCTTGCGCCCAAGGGCATGCACGTGGCAAGCCTCTTTTGCCAGCATTTCGCGCCCGATGCGGACTGGGCGACCCGCAAAGAGGAGGCGGTGGAACGCATCCTGGAGGTGATCGAATCGCACGCCCCCGGATTCCGGCAGAGCGTGGTTGCGCACTCGGCACTCTCGCCGGCGGATCTGGAGCGCGAATTCGGCTTGATCGGCGGCGACATCTTTCACGGCGCGCTTACGCTCGACCAGCTCTGGTCGGCGCGGCCGCTGCTCGGCTACGCCGATTACCGCGCGCCGCTTCGCGGCCTGTACTTGTGCGGGTCCGGCGCGCATCCGGGGGGCGGCGTCTCCGGCGCTCCCGGACACAACTGCGCACGCGAGATGCTGCGCGACCTCGGCCGGCGCTTTTCCGGCTAGTACGCGGAACTCTTTTCGCCGGCGTTGGTCCTTGAGGGGCCGTGATAACATTTCTCGAATGCGAAGAATTGCCAGTATCCTGATTGTGCTGCTTGTCCTTGCGGCGCTGCCGCTGCGCGGCTATGCGGCGCTGGCACTGGCTCTGTGCGAAAAGCAGCATGGCGGCACGCCCTTGACCCACCACGTGGAGTCGCACCCCGGCCTCACGCTTGAACCGGCGGTGAGTGGTCCCGGCCCTGCCGAAGGCCTTCCCGGATCGTCGCTGTGCAGCATGTGCGCGGGCTGCTGCGTGGGCGCGTCGCTCGTGGTGGATGCGGCGCAACCCATTCTGCTCGAGGCCCCCGTACCCGAGCGAATCCCTTTCCTTGGCGTGGCGGTCTCCGGGCATGTGCCGCCACCGCTTGCCCGACCCCCTCTCCTCTCCTGACGTCCTGACGGCGTAGCGGCGCCGCTGTCCGGGAAGGCGATCGCCTTTCCGATGTTGGATGCCGTTTGCGCATGCGCCGCCGCGCGTGCGCCCTTCTTGAGACGAGAGAACGATGCAGAGAGGAATTCTTTGTGTAATAGGAGTGGTGCTGCGTTGCGCTACGAATCGGCATTCGCACAGCGGGGGAGGGGCGCACAAATGAATGCCATTGTGTTTCTCGTCGCCGCGCTACTGCTCGGTGGTTGCGTGAGCTTATCGGAGGACGGCGGCTTTGGCGCCGTCCAGAGCGTAGTCAGGGAGCACACCGGCAAGGATGCGCGCTGGGTGCGAAACGAGGCCGACGCGCAAAGCGTGCGCGGCGCGGTGAGCACGCTCCTTGCCAAGCCGCTCTCCGTGGACGACGCGGTCCAGATCGCGCTCCTCAACAATGCGGGCCTGCAGGCGAGTTACGCCGAACTCGGCATTGCCGAAGGCGAACTCGTCGCCGCGAGCCGCTTTCCCAATCCGCGCTTTTCCTACCTGCGCGCGCGCCACGACGATGAGATCAAGGTCGAGAGCATCCTCAGCTTCAACCTGCTTGCGCTCCTGACGGTGCCGCTCGCCACCGAGGCGGGAAAACGCCGCTTCGAGCAGGTCAAGGCGCAGGCGGCGAACGAGGCGTTGCGCGTCGCTGCCGAGACGCGGAGGGCCTATTTCCAGGCGCTTGCGGCCGCCGAACTGGCGCGCTACATGGAGCAGGTGAAGCAGGCGGCGGAAGCGTCTGCCGAGCTCGCGCGCCGCATGGCGGGCGTGGGCAATCTGCCGCGCCTCAGCCAGATGCGCGAGCAGGCGTTCTACGCCGACGCGACGGCGCAGCTCGCGCGCGCGCGGCAATCGGCGCTCTCCGAGCGCGAGCGCCTGACCCGGTTGATGGGGCTCTGGGGTGACGATGCGCGTTTTGCTCTGCCCGAGCGATTGCCCGAGCTGCCCGCGGCGCCGCGCGAATTGGAGAACGCGGAACAGCTCGCGTTGGAGCGGCGCCTCGATGTGCGGGCGGCCCGTCGCGAAGCCGAGATGCTCGCCGAATCGCTCGGACTCACCCGCGTCACACGCTTCATGAACGTGTTCGAGCTTGGCGCCGTGCGCGTGAGCGAGAGCCCGGAACCGAGAAAACGGGGCTACGAGGTCGGCTTCGAGATCCCGCTCTTCGACTGGGGAGGCGGGCGCGTGGCGCGCGCGGAAAGCCTTTACATGCAGGCGGCGAACCGGATCGCGGAAACCGCGGTCATCGCGCGCTCGGAAGTGCGCGAGACGTACGCCGGGTATCGCACCGCTTACGACGTTGCGCGCCATTACCGCGACGAGGTGGTGCCGCTGCGCAAGAGAATTTCCGACGAAGTGCTGCTGCGCTACAACGGCATGCTCGCCTCGGCGTTCGAGCTGCTTGCGGATGCGCGCGAACAGGTGGCGAGCGTGTCGGCAACGATGGAAGCATTGCGCGATTTCTGGCTGGCGGAGTCCGACCTGCAGAGCGCGCTCGCCGGCAAGGGCGCCGGGATGGGAGCAACACCGAGGGCCGGCGTGGCCGCGGCACCGGCCGCGCGCGGGCATTGAGAGGGCGAACATGATCGATCGCAGACAGTTTCTTCGCGGCGCCGCGGCCGGCGTGCTCGGCGCCGCGCTCGTATCGCGTGCCCGGGCCGCGACGCTGCCAGAGGCGCCGATACGGGACAAACCGGACATGGCGCCGCCGCTCGCGCCGCCGAACGGGCGTCCGTACCACCCGGTAGCGACGCTGAACGGCTGGACGCTTCCCTGGCGCGCGAAGGACGGCTGGAAGGAATTCCACCTGGTGGCCGAACCGGTGCGCCGGCAGATCGCGCCGGGGATGACGGCGCACCTGTGGGGCTATAACGGGCAGTCGCCCGGGCCGACGATCGAATGTGTCGAGGGGGACAAGATTCGCATCTTCGTCACCAACCGGCTCCCCGAGCACACCACGATCCACTGGCACGGCGTGCTCGTGCCGAACGGCATGGACGGCGTCGGCGGACTCACGCAGCCGCAGATTCCCGCCGGCAAGACCTTCGCCTACGAGTTCGAGATGAAGAAGTCCGGCACCTTCATGTACCACCCGCACGCGGACGAAATGGTGCAGATGGCGATGGGCATGCACGGGTTCCTCGTGGTGCACCCGAAGAATCCCTCGTTCATGAAGGTGGACCGGGACTTCGTGTTTCTGCTGAACGCGTTCGACATCGAGCCGGGCGCCTACACGCCGCGCGTGAACACGATGCTCGACTTCAACCTGTGGTGCTGGAATTCGCGCGTCTTTCCCGGCATCGACCCGCTCGTCGTGCGCCGGGGCGACCGCGTTCGCATCCGCATCGGCAACCTCACCATGACGAATCACCCGATCCACCTGCACGGCTACGACTTCGAGGTGACGGGCACCGACGGCGGCTGGGTGTCGAAGGGCGCGCGCTGGCCCGAGGTGACCGTGGACGTCGCGGTCGGCCAGATGCGTGCGATCGAATTTGTCGCCAGCGAGCCCGGCGACTGGGCGTTCCACTGCCACAAGTCGCATCACACGATGAACGCCATGGGGCACGGCGTCCCGACCATGATCGGGGTCGATCACCGCGGCGTCGCGCAGAAGATCCTGAATCTCGTGCCCGAGTACATGGTGATGGGCGAACGCGGCATGGCCGACATGGGCGAGATGGAAATGCCGCTGCCCGACAACACGTTGCCGATGATGACCGGCACCGGTCCGTTCGGCGCGCTCGAGATGGGCGGCATGTTCACCGCGGTCAAGGTGCGCGAAGGGCTGGCGGCAAACGACTACAGGGATCCGGGGTGGTATCAGCATCCGCCCGGGACCGTGGCGTACGCCTGGACCGGGCAGGCGCCGCGTGCCGAGCGAGCCGCGCCGGCGAAGGAAACGGGGCGCGTCCTGCGTGTGCGTAAACCCGGCGGTCACACCGGGCATCGGTAGAGGCAAATCTTTTTATCTCGAACGGGAGAAGGCATGACGAGGTTCTTGATTGCAGGCATGCACGGCAAGGTGATCGTGGCGCGGACGGGCGAAAGGCGCTGAGGGAAGTCCGATGACGAAAATCATGTCCGCAATGCTCTGTTCTTTCCTGCTCGCGTTCCCGGCGCTCGCCGAGGACGCGCATCACAAGCCCGGCGCGCCGACCGAAGGCGAAGTGCGCAAGGTGGACCGCGACGCGAAGAAAATCACCATCAAGCACGGCCCGATCGCGAACCTCGACATGCCGGCGATGACGATGGTGTTTCAGGTCAAGGACGCGGCGCTGCTCGAGCAGGTGAAATCAGGCGACAAGGTCAGGTTCCACGCCGAAAAGATCGGCGGTGCATTCACCGTGACCGCGATCGAGGCAGCAAAGTAGTGGCGCGCCCGGCGGCAGGAAACCAAAAGCGGCCGCGCTTGTCTTCGTTGCATGCGGTGCTGCAAAGTGAGACAGCGCGGCGCGCAGAGTTGACCTTCGTCAATATGGGCGAGTAACGGCATGCGATCCTTTGCCGAAACCATGTTCATCCATCGCAATGCGGAGCGCTTCGCACAGAGCCCGCGAGGTGTCTTGCTTGCGCTCGCCCTGCTCGCGCTTGGACTCCTTGCGGTCCGGCCGTTCTGCGACGTGGCGTTTGCCGCATCCGCGCCCGGCGAGCCGGCGCCTGCGTTGTCTCGGGCGCCGGACGGCGCGGAGCCGCACCGGAATGCGGCGGAACTGCCCGCGACGGCATGTTGCGCAAGTCTGGACGTTGGAACGCTCGTCAATCCGGCGGATCCTCTGGTTTCCTGGAAGCCGGGCGACGCGTCCGGCGCTGTCCCTCTCGCATCGGCTGGCGTGCTTCGCACCGGAAGCAGCCGCGAGTCGGCGCGGATTTCACCCGCCGCGCTGCCGGAACGGTCCTACTGCGCCCGCTCGGCGCGCATCCAGCGCTGAGATCCAGAACCACGCACCGGCTTGAGCGCCCGGCTGGCGCAGGAAGCGCTGCCGCGCGCGGTGCCCGCCATCGCTGCGTGCGCCGACGCTTTCGTCGCATCGCGGAGCGCTCGCGCGGCAACCAGACCAACGCATTGCAAGCAGAAAGGAACACGTCATGAAATGCAAACTGATCGCGGCAGCAATCGCGGCCGCCATGCTTTCCGCGCCCGCCTGGGCGCAGATGGGCCCCGGAATGATGGGCGGCGGCTACGGCATGGGGCCGGGGATGATGGGCGGCTACGGCATGGGGCCGGGGATGATGGGCGGCTACGGCATGGGCCCGGGGATGATGGGCGGCTACGGCCCGCAGGGCCCGGGTCCGAGGGGGGGACCGGGAATGCAGGGCGGCTACGGCGCGTACTCCGGCCTCAACCTGAACGATGAGCAGCGCGCCAGGATTGCCGAGATCCAGCAGGACGTTTCGCGCAAGCACTGGGACCTGATGGGCAAGGTGCACGAGCAGCGCTACCGGCTGTACGAATACGACTCGTCCGGAAAGCTGGACGAGAACGCGGCGCGCAAGGCGTATCAGGTGATGACAGACGCCCACAAGGCGATGTTCGAAACCAACCTGGATGCGCGCAAGCGTATCGAGGCCGTGCTCACCAAGGAGCAGCTCGAGCAGCTGCGCCGCAACTGGCGCGGCGGCTGAAGCCCGCGCTTCATGATGCCCCGGGGGCGAAAATCAGACCGCTCCCGGCGCACGACACAGGGAAAGGAGTTCTCCGATGTGGGGCGATATGGGATGGACGGGCTGGGGCTGGGGAATGCTCAGCGCGGTGCACATGGTGCTGTGGTGGGTGCTGATCATTCTCGGCATCGTGGTGCTCGCGAAATGGCTTTTTGGCGGTATTGGCGGAGGCGCTCGCTCGGGTGGCCAGCACGCGCTCGACATCCTCAAGGAACGCTATGCGCGCGGTGAAATCAACAAGGACGAATTCGAGCAGAAGAAGCGTGACCTGGGAACATGACCATGAACCATGAGCATCCATCCGGCGGCGCAAGTTTCTGGAAATCGAAATCCGGCATCGCGCTGTGCGCGTTTCTCGGCATCACCGCGGTGTTCCTGATCCTCGAGCACCGCGCGCACGCGCTGCAATGGCTGCCCTACGCGCTGTTGCTTGCCTGTCCGCTGCTGCACTTCTTCATGCACGGCAGTCACGGCGGGCACGGCGCGCAGCAAAAGCCCCGTGCCGATGATCCGCCGGCGCCGCGCGGCGAGGAGCGGCGCTGAGCCGTTTCAACTGAGCGGAGGAACGCATGGGAACTGCTGACCAGGCAATCGAATCCCCGGATCCGGAGCGGCGCAAGCTGCTGGCGGGCGCCACGGCGGCGGCAGGCGGGCTTGCGCTTGCCGGGGCGAGCGCGCCGTTCCTGGCGAGCCTCACGCCGAGCGAGCGCGCCAAGGCGTCGGGCGCGCCGGTCGAAACCGATATCGGGTCACTTACCCCGGGCCAGCTGCGCACCCTGGAGTGGCGCGGCAAGCCGGTCTGGATCCTGCGGCGCACGCCCGAAATGCTGGCCAGCCTGAAGGCGCTTCGCGGCGTGCTCATCGATCCGGACTCGGAAGTCGCGTCCCAGCAGCCCGAGTACGCCCGCAATCCGGCGCGCTCGGTCCGCGACGAGTTGTACGTCAGCATCGCGCTCTGCACCCACCTGGGCTGCATCCCGGGGTATTACCCCGAACCGGGCTCGATCCAGTCCGATCGGCCGGGGGGTTCTACTGCCCCTGCCACGGATCGAAATTCGATCTCGCCGGTCGCGTCTACAAAGGCTCGCCGGCCCCCACCAATCTCGTTGTGCCGCCCCACCGTTTCGAGAGCGATTCGCGAATCGTCGTAGGGCTCGATCCGGGCGCCGCGGTTTGACGGGGTGAGAACGCAACCCGCACGAAGGTACAAGGCGATTCCGTCAGCTTGCCGGGTAGCCAGCCTCGGTCAGCGCTTTGGTCAGCAGGTCGCGCGGCTGCCTGGATTCCACCCGGACGCGCTTCGCATCGAGGTCGACGTCGACCGTTGCCTGCGGGTCGAGCGTTTTCAGGGTCTTGGTCACGGTGCTCACGCAATGTCCGCAGGTCATCTTGTCCACTTTCAGTTCGATCACGGCTCTGCTCCTTGGCTGGGAAGAGGGGAGGACGGGGGCAGACTGAACCTTCCCATTATGGCAAAGTCAAGAATCGCTTGACCTTCCTATCATGGGAACCTTGACGATCGCCCCGCTTCCTAGCGAAAGACGATGATGACGGCACAAGATTCTGTCGTTGCCCTGGCCAGCGCCGGCGCGGGGCTGAGGGAGATGCGCCTTCCGGTCGCCGGAATGAGTTGCGCTTCGTGCGTGGCGCGGGTCGAACGGGCGCTGCGCGCCGTGCCCGGCGTAGCGGAGGCCTCCGTGAATCTGGCAACCGAGTCGGCGACGCTGCGGGCGGCGCCGGCGGTCACCGCGGACGCGATCGAACAGGCGCTCGCCAAGGCGGGCTACGAGATCGGGCGCGAAACGCTCGATCTCGATATCCGCGGCATGACCTGCGCGAGCTGCGTTGCGCGCGTCGAAAAGGCGCTCGCCCGCGTTCAAGGCGTGCTTTCGGCCTCGGTCAATCTCGCCACCGAGCGCGCGCAGGTGGTCGCGATCGCCGGAACCGATCGCGAGGTGCTGCGAGCTGCCGTTGCCGCTGCGGGATACGAGGCGGCGCCGCACGTTCAGGAGGAGCACGCGGCTTCTGAGGCAGGTGCAGCATCGGGCGGATTGCGGATTCCGGACTGGTGGCCGGTCGCCTTGTCGGCCGTGTTGACCATTCCGCTGCTCATTCCCATGGCGGGACAAGCGTTCGGCACGCACTGGACGCTGTCGGAGTGGGTCCAGCTCGCGCTCGCAACCGTAGTCCAGTTCTGGCTTGGCGCGCCGTTCTATCGCGGCGGCTGGAAGGCGCTCAAGGCGTTCAGCGGCAACATGGAGCTGCTGGTGGCGCTGGGGACGAGCGCAGCGTACGGACTCTCGGTGTTTGAGCTGTTCTACGGGGCCGGCGGCGGGCATTCCTATTTCGAGGTCGCTGCGGCGCTGATCACCCTGATCCTGCTCGGGCGCTGGCTCGAGGCGCGCGCCAAGCGCCAGACCACGGAAGCGATCCGGGCGCTGAATGCGCTTCGCCCGGAGCGGGCGCGCGTGCGCCGCGACGGCAGGGACATCGATCTCCCGCTCGCCGCGGTCGCAGTGGGTGACGTGGTGGTGGTGCGTCCCGGAGAGCGCATCCCGGTCGATGGCGAGGTACGCGAAGGGCGCAGCCACGTGGATGAATCGCTCATCACGGGCGAAAGCCTTCCGGTCGCAAAAGCCCCTGGCGAGCGCGTCACCGGCGGCGCGATCAATGCCGATGGACTGCTGCTGGTCGAGACCCGCGCCATCGGCACCGAGACCACGCTTGCGCGGATCATCCGGCTGGTCGAAAACGCGCAGGCCGCCAAGGCGCCGATCCAGCGCGTGGTCGACAAGGTGAGCGCGGTGTTCGTGCCGATCGTTCTCGCGATCGCGCTCGTCACGCTGCTTGGGTGGGGAGCGGCCTCCGGCGACTGGACGAGCGCGGTTCTCAACGCGGTCGCGGTGATGGTGATCGCCTGTCCCTGCGCCCTCGGGCTTGCCACACCGACCGCGATCATGGCCGGGACCGGGGTCGCCGCGCGCCACGGCATCCTGATCAAGGACGCCGAAGCGCTCGAGATCGCGCATTCGATCACGACGGTCGCGTTCGACAAGACGGGCACCCTCACCGCCGGGCAGCCGGCACTGGTCGCGATCGAACCGCAGCGGGGCGAGCGGCGCGAGCTGCTGGCGCTCGCGGCGGCCGTGCAGCAGGGAAGCACGCACCCGCTTGCGCTCGCGGTCCTGCGCGAGGCCGAAGCGCAGCGCGCCCAAGCGCTTCCGGCCTCCGAGGTGAAAGCGCTGCCCGGACGCGGTGTGCAGGGGCAGGTGGACGAGCGCACGATCTACCTCGGGAGTTCGCGCCTGATGAGCGATCTGGGCGTCGATACCGCCGCGCTCGCGGAGCGGGAACGCGCGCTTGCGGGGCTGGGGCGGTCGGTATCCTGGCTCGCGGTGGAACGTGCCGGCGCGCGCGACCTGGTGGGCCTGCTCGCCTTCGGCGACAACGTCAAGCCGAGCGCGCGCCAGGCGATCGCGCAATTGCACCGGCAAGGGGTAAAGACCGTCATGCTGACCGGCGACAACCCGGGCAGCGCGAAGGCGGCGGCGCAGGCGCTCGGCATCGATGAAGTGAGGGCCGAAGTCCTGCCCGCCGACAAGGCGCGCACGGTCGCGGAACTCAAGCGCAAAGGCACCGTGGTCGCCATGGTGGGCGACGGCATCAACGATGCGCCGGCACTCGCGGCGGCCGATGTCGGCCTTGCGATGGCCACCGGAACCGATGTCGCGATGCATACCGCCGGCATCACGCTCATGCGCGGCGACCCGCTGCTCGTCGCGGACGCGATCGAGATCTCGCGCCGCACTTTTTCCAAGATCCGCCAGAACCTGTTCTGGGCGTTCTTCTACAACGTGGTCGGGATTCCGCTTGCAGCGTTCGGCCTGCTCAACCCGGTAATTGCCGGGGCGGCGATGGCCTTCAGCAGCGTGAGCGTAGTCACCAATGCGCTGATGCTACGGCGCTGGCAGCCGGTCCTCGCGGCCGCCTCTGCAGCTGCGGATGCGGCGCCTTTGTCCACACCCGTTTCGCAAATGCAACTTGGAGGCAAGACATGAACGGCATGCCGATGAACATCGGAGACACCGCCCGCGTCTCGGGCGTATCGGCGAAGATGATCCGCCACTACGAGCAGATCGGCCTCATTCCCAAGGCCACGCGAACCGGCTCGGGCTACCGCACGTACAACGGCAATGACGTGCATACGCTGCGCTTCATCCGCCAGGCGCGCAGCCTCGGGTTCTCGATCAAGCAGATCGAGGAGCTGCTCAGCCTGTGGCGCGACCAGCGCCGGCCGAGCCGCAAGGTAAAGGCGCTCGCGCTTGCGCACGTCGCGGAGCTCGATGCCCGGATCCGCGAACTCGAGGCGATGAAACACACCCTGCAGGAGCTTGCCGTGCATTGCCATGGCGACGAACGGCCCGAGTGCCCGATCCTGGAGCGGCTCGCCGCGCCGGGAAACTCCGCCACGCCAGGCTCGGCACGCAAGGACATCGCGCGCCTGCACGCGCGCGCAACGAGGGACGCCTCATGCCACTAGCGAGGGAGGTCTTGCCATGAACGGACAGATTGCCGTCGCACGGCCCACCGGCTTCGGGGCGCTCGCCTTCGGGCTGCTGCTCGCGGTCTATTTCGGGGCGCTGACGCTGGTCTCGGGGTGGAGCTTCACCGTGAACCAGTTCTCCGAGTTCTGGTACTTCATCGTGCCGCTTGCCGCCGGCTTCGGCATCCAGGTGTCGCTCTTCGTGCGTCTGCGGCAGGTGGTCCACCGCGCGAAGGAAAGCGGTGCCGTGGTGGCGGCTTCCGGCACGACCTCGACCGCGGCGATGATTTCCTGCTGCGCGCATTACCTTGCGAACGTGGCCCCGGTGCTCGGCGCGACGGGATTGGTGGCGTTCGTCGCCCAGTTCCAGGTGGAGCTGTTCTGGATCGGGTTGCTCTTCAACCTCGCCGGCATCGCCTACGTGGCGAGCAGACTCTTCAACGCTTCCAGGGAGCACGCACAATGCCTCGCCTGATTTCGCATTGCCTTGCGCTGCTCGCGGCGATCGCCGTCTCGGTAGCCGCATCCGCCGCTGCAAACCTCGCCCCGCAGTCGAGCAGCCAGGCGGGCGTCACGGTCAAGGTGACGCCGCGCAACCTGAATGCCGCGACCTGGGAGTTCGAGGTCGTATTCGACACCCATTCGCAGGACCTGAACGACGACCTGCTGAAGAATGCCGTTCTCGTGGTCGACGGCGGCGCCGCGCTGGCGCCGACCGGCTGGCAGGGCGATTCACCCGGCGGCCATCACCGCAAGGGTGTACTGCGTTTCAAGGCGCCCGCGGCGTCCGCACGCGCGAGCCTCGAGATGCGCCTGACCCGGGCCGGGGAAAGCGCGCCGCGAATATTTCGCTGGTCAATGCGGTAACGCGATCCGGCGATGGCGACTGATCCGGTCTGCGGCATGACGGTCGAGCCCGCCGAAGCGGCAGGGCAATTCGACTTTCAGGGTCGAACCTACTGGTTCTGCTCGAAGCATTGCCTGGCGAAGTTCAAGTCCGATCCGGGCGCGTATGCGGGCAAGGAAGCGAAGGAGATAACGGCGCCGGTCGCATCGGGGACCCAATACACCTGCCCGATGCACCCCGAGATCGTGCAGGCCGGGCCCGGCTCCTGCCCGAAATGCGGCATGGCGCTGGTGCCGGCGGCGGGCGCCGAGGCCGAGGACGACTCGGAGCTGCGCGGCATGACGCGCCGCTTCTGGGTGAGCGCGGTGCTGAGCACACCGCTCCTGCTGATCGCGATGGCGCCGTATTTCGGTGTTGCGCGGCCGCTGGATTTGGCGCCCGCGGTGCGCGGCTACGTCGAATTCGCCCTCGGCACGCCCGTCATCCTGTGGGGCGGCTGGCATTTTTTCCGCAAATTTGCGCTTTCGCTGCGCAATCGGAGCCCGAACATGTACACGCTGATCGGGCTTGGCGTGGCGCTCGCCTATCTGTACAGCCTCGCGGCGGTGTTCGCGCCCGGGCTTTTCCCGAGCGAATTCCGCATGCACGGCGGCGACGAAGTCGGCGCCTATTTCGAGGCCGCCGCGGTGATCGTCACGCTGGTGCTCCTTGGCGAGGTGCTGCAATTGCGCGCAATCGGACAAACGAGCCAGGCGATCAAGCAGCTTCTTGCACTCGCACCCAACACGGCGCTGCGGATCGAGGCCGACGGCCGCGAAGCGGAAGTGCCGCTTGCCGAGGTGCACGTCGGCGACCGGCTGCGCGTGCGCCCGGGCGAAAAGGTGCCGGTGGACGGCACCTGCCTCGAGGGCGCATCGAACGTGGACGAATCGATGCTCACGGGAGAGCCGGTTCCGGTGCCGAAGAAGGCCGGGGACCGGGTCACCGGCGCAACCATCAACGGCAAGGGCTCGCTCGTCATCCGCGCCGAGAAGGTCGGCGCCGACACGCTGCTCGCGCAGATCGTGCACATGGTGGCGCAGGCGCAGCGCACCCGCGCGCCGGTGCAGCGCCTGGCCGATCTCGTGGCGGCCTATTTCGTGCAGACCGTGATCGCGATCGCGATCGTCACCGCGATCGTGTGGGGTTTTTGGGGCCCGGAGCCCGCGCTCACCTACGCGCTGGTGAACGCCGTGGCGGTGCTGATCATCGCCTGTCCGTGCGCCGTGGGCCTCGCGACGCCGATCTCGATCACGGTGGCGATGGGACAGGGGGCGCTCAACGGCATTCTCTTTCGCAACGCCGAAGCCGTGGAGAAGCTGCGCGAGGTCGATACGCTGGTGGTGGACAAGACCGGCACGCTCACGCTGGGACGGCCGCAACTGGTCGACATTGTGGTAGACGGGAAAGTCGATGAAGCAGGCGCGCTCCGCCTCATCGCGAGCCTCGAGCGGGCGAGCGAGCATCCGCTCGCGCAGGCGATCGTGAAGGGCGCCGAGGACCGCGGGCTCGAGCTGCAGCCGGTCGAGAATTTCGAATCGGTCACCGGACAAGGCGTACACGGAGAGGTCGCCGGCCACAAGGTCGCAGTCGGCAGCCGGCGCTTCATGGAAACGCTCTCTAGGGTCCCGCAGGCGCTCGCCGACAGGGCCGAGGCGCTCCGGGCGCAGGGCAAGACTGCGCTGTTCGCCGCGATCGACGCTCGCGTGACCGTCGTCATCGCCGTTGCCGATCCGATCAAGGAGACGACGCCGGAGGCGGTGAAGGCGCTCCAAGCCGAAGGCGTGACGCTCGTCATGCTCTCGGGCGATTCGCGCAAGACCGCCGAAGCGGTGGCACGCCAGCTCGGCATCGAGCAGGTCGTCGCCGAAGTGCTCCCCGAGCAGAAGGTCGAGAAAATCAAATCGCTTCAGTCGCAGGGCCGTTTCGTCGCCATGGCGGGCGATGGAATCAACGACGCGCCGGCGCTCGCGCAGGCGCAGGTGGGCGTCGCCATGGGCACCGGCACCGACGTGGCGATCGAGAGCGCGGGCGTCACGCTGGTGAAGGGCGACCTGCGCGGCATCGCCAAGGCGATCCGGCTTTCGCACGCGACCATGCGCAACGTGAGGCAGAACCTGTTCTTCGCGTTCGCCTACAACGCGCTCGGCGTGCCGATCGCGGCCGGAGTGCTTTATCCGGCGTTCGGGCTGCTGCTCTCGCCGATCTTCGCCGGGGCGGCCATGGCGGCAAGTTCGGTCTCCGTGGTCACCAACGCGCTGCGGCTGCGGCGCGCAAAGCTGTAAGTCATCAACGCCGAGGAGCGACCGCCTCCTAGGCAGTGCGTCGCGCGAGGATCCGGATACGGACCTCGATCGCGTCCCGGACGCGCAGACCGCCGCCCAGGACGGCGAACGGCTCGATCCCGAAAGCCGATTGCTCGATCCGGAAGTTCGCGATCACGACGAGTTCGTCGCCGCGTTCGAAGACGGCACAGGGAAAGCGCAGGTCGCGACTCGCGCCGCGCAGGGTGGCGCGCGCGGTGACCGTCGGATTCCACGGCGGCCCGACGAGTCCGAGGGACTCGATCCGCACGACAGGGTGGCGCGCCGCATCGAGCACCTGCGCCCCGAGCATGTTCTCGCGGGTGCCCTGGCGCGCCTGCTCCGAAACCTCGGCGGCGAAATCTGCGCCTTCCTCTTCACGCGCGCGCAGCGGGTCCACCACGAACGATGCCACCGCGATCTCAAGCCGAAAGCCGCTCGCCGCGGGCGCCTCGCCGGCGAAGATCTCGCCCGCCACACTGCCGACGATGACGTGGTTGTGGCCGAAGCGCTCGAGGGGACCCTCGCGGTAGACGAGCAGGCGGACTTCGGAGCTGCGCGGGTCGACCGCGTAACGCGGCGCAGCGCGCGGAATGTATGCTTCCGCCTGGACAGGCGTGTCGAGCACCGCCGTCGCGCCGGTCGGGGGCAGCGTCTGACAGGACGCGGCGAGCAGCGGGAATAAAAGCGCCAGCCAGCGTGTCTGGCGGGTCGGAATACGGATCGGTCGCGCGGGAGTTCTCTGCATGGCGCACTTGCGGAATACGGAACAATCCTACGGGATCATAGCGCAGGCGTTTCACTGGCTCGTCGCCCTGCTGGTCCTGGCGCAGATCGGCATCGGCGTCTACGCCGCGAACCAGCCGGTGAGCCTCGCGCGGTTGCAGTGGGTGTCGCGCCACAAGTCCCTGGGAATCGCGATCCTCGCGCTCGTCCTGCTGCGCCTCGCCTGGCGTGCGATGAATCCGCCGCCCGAACTGCCGGGCTCGATGGCGCACTGGGAGCGCCGCGCCGCGCTCGCGGCGCACCGCATCCTGTACGTGCTCCTCGTCCTCGTCCCGCTCGCCGGCTGGCTTTATGCCTCCGCGGCGGGACTGTCCGTCAACTGGTTCGGGCTGTTCCAGATGCCGGATCTGGCGCCAAAGGATGCCGGTCTCGCCGAGCTTTTCAGGGCGATACACCAGGGGATGGCGCTTCTGCTCGCGCTCGTGGCGGCGCTGCACATCGGCGCTGCGCTCCAGCATGGGTTCTGGCGCCGGGACGGCGTCATGCACCGCATGCTTCCCTGGAAGCCGAGACGACAGGGCTGATGACCCGGTCGCTCGCGCTTCTGTTCGCGCTTGCCTGCCTGCCCGCCGCTGCGCAGGAATGCTACCCCGTCCTGCCCGAGGGCGGCCGCGTGACCTTCGAGCTGAAGCAGTCGGGCGCGCTGTTTCGTGGCGGCTTTCGCCGGTTCGGGGGCGAAGTCTGCTTCGCGCAGGGCCAGGTCGCGCGCATCGACGCCTGGCTCGAGCCTGGGTCGGTCGATTCGGGCTTGCCCGAGATCGACGCGGCGCTGAAGGAAGACGAGTTCTTTGCGGTCGCCCGGCATCCGCGCGTCACGTTTGCCGGCAGGTCGGTGGACGTGCGGGGGGGTCTGCAGGTCACGCGCGGCACGCTCGAGATGAAGGGAAAGCGCCGCGACGTCGAGGTGGCGTTCCACGTGCGGCGGGAAGGCGCGCGGACGGCCCTCATCGGCGCGTTCGGGCTGAATCGGCTCGACTACGGCATTGGCACCGGCGAGTGGTCCGACACGGCCTGGCTGGCCGCCGAGGTCAGGGTGGAATTCAGCGCGGTGCTGTCGCGCAAGCCGAAGCCGCAATAGGCGCCGGCTCTGCGCTGGGAGTCGAGGGATGCGCGCCCGGGCCCCCGCGTGCGGGGTGGCAGGGAAATCTGCCAGGGGCGCGGTCGAACCGGGCGATCGGGTTGATCTCCGTCAATTGCGGAAAACGTTTCCGCCAGTAACGTCCGCACCGAGCCGCAATGCGAATTCGAGCGAAAATTCTCGGCCTGGTCGTTCTGCTGCTACTCGGCACCTGGGTTCAAGGGGCGAGCGCGCGCACCGACCCCCATTCGGTACGGCAGCACGTAGAAGCCGAGGGCGCGCGCATGCCGGCCCTGCGTCTGCTTGATTCCGGGCATACCGGCGGCGGACACCGCTGCGATTGTTCGGCGGTTGCCCGCGGTGCGCGACTGGTCACGGGCGGCCCGAAACCCTTGATTGCGTTGCCGGATCCTGATTACACGGATCTGCCCGGCTCGAGCCGGGCCGGACTGCTGCGCGTCGTCGGGGAGCGGAACAAGTCACTTTCGTTCGCCGCGCTGCCCCCGCGCGGCCCCGCTTTCCTTCTCACCTCGCGTCTGCTTCTCTAGACGCAGATCTTCCGGATTCGAACCGCATTCCGGCCGGTCTGCGGACGAGCGCTTGCGCTCGTGAATTCTGGCCGTTCACCGAACCTGCGGGAGTCAGTCATGGTCCGCCGACGCGAGGAGCAAAGACAATGAAGCAAGCAATTGATCGGACGCCTGTGTATGCCGGGATCGCGTTGCTAGTACTTGCAATCGCTGCCGCACCCGCGCGCGGGGCGCCCGAGGCGGCGCGCGACACGCAGCTGGACGAGCTGGTCGCCGAAGCGGTGCGCGGCAATCCGGAAATCCAGGCGGCACGGCGCGAGTGGGAGGCGGCGCAGAACCGGGTTTCGCCGGCAGGCGCACTCGACGACCCGATGCTCGAGGCCGGTGTGGTCAACCTTCCGGTGCAGTCGCTGAGCCTCCGCCGGGAAGACATGACCATGAAGATGATCGGTCTCGCGCAGCGCCTGCCGTACCCCGGCAAGCGGACGCTGCGGCGCGAGATGGCCGAGAAGGAGGCCGAGGCCGCGGCGAGCAGCTATCAGGACATCGTCAACCGGACGACCCGAGAGGCAAAGGTCGCGTATTTCGATCTCGGGCTGGTGGACGAATCGGAGCGACTGGTGCAGAAGAACCGGCGCATCCTGGAGCAGTTCCTCGCGATCGCGGAGGCGCGCTACGCGGTGGGGCAGGGCAGCCAGGCCGACGTGCTCAAGGCGCAGACCCAGCTCTCCAAGATGCTCGATGAACTGATCAAGCTCGGCCGGGAGCGGCCGATGTTCGAGGCCGATCTGAACCGGGCGCTCGGGCGCGTGACCTCCCCGCGGTCGGTGACGACGCGGCCGCCGCGGGCGCGCGAGGTCGCGCTGCGGCTGGAGGACCTGCGCGAACTCGCGCGCGCGCACCGACCGCAGCTCCTTGCGCAGCGCAGCACGATCGAGCGCAGCGCGAAGGCGTTCGATCTCGCCCGCAAGGACTACTACCCGGACTTCGACCTGCGCTTCTCCTACGGCCAGCGCGACAATTTCCAGGACATGCGCCGCGAGGACATGGTGAGCTTCACAGTGGCGATCAACCTTCCGGTCTGGCGCGAGGCGAAGCGCGATCCCCGCGTCGCCGAAGCGCAGGCGATGCGCGACCAGGCGGCGCAGATGTACGAGGCGCGGCTCAACGAGATCAATGCGATGCTGCGCCAGCAGGTCGTGACCGCGGAACAGGCGCTGAAATCGGTGCGGCTGTACGAAACCGGGATCCTGCCGCAGGCGCGCCTCGCGGTGGAGGCCTCGCTCGCCGCGTACCAGGTCAACCGCGTGGATTTCTTCACGCTGCTCGACAATCAGATGACCGTTCTCAACTATGAAATCGCCTACGCGGCGAGCCTCGCGGTTCAGAACAAGGCGCTTGCAGAAATCGAATTTCTGGTCGGCAAGGCATTGTTCTGACCGTGCCCGCGCCAAACGAGAGGAAGGGCGAAAAGATGAATCGACTGGGATGGATTGTCGGCGCCGCGATCGTCGCGGCGGCCGGCGTGGCTTCGGGCTACTGGCTGGGAACGCGCGGCGCGGCGCAGGCGCCGCACGCCGTCGCGCAAGGACCGGCGCCCAGCGCCGAACAGGCACCCAAGAAGGAACGCAAAGTCCTCTACTACCGCAACCCGATGGGGCTCCCGGACACCTCTCCGGTGCCGAAGAAGGATCCGATGGGGATGGACTACATTGCCGTGTACGAGGGCGGCGCGGCGGAGGAAAAGGCGCCGGCGGGCACCGTGAAGATCAACCTCGACCGGGTGCAGTTGCTGGGCGTGCGCACCGAAGCGGCCGCGCCGCGCGAGCTGCGGCGCACCGTGAACGCGGTGGGCACGATCCAGGTGAACGAACGGCTGCTCCACAGGGTGGCGCCGCGGTTCGAGGGCTGGATCGAAAAGCTGCATGTAAACACGACCGGGCAGCCGGTCGTGCGCGGACAGCCGCTGCTGACCGTGTACAGCCCCGAGCTGGTCACCGCGCAGGAGGAGTACCTCATCGCGCTGCGCGGGATCCGGGAGCTGAAGGACAGCGGGCCGGAAGTGCAGGCGGTCATGCAGCGGCTTGCCGACGCTGTGCTGCGGCGGCTGCGCAACTGGGAAATCTCGGAGCAGGAACTGCAGGCGCTGCAGCAGGAGGGCAAGCCGCGCCGCGTGCTCGCCTACCGCTCGCCGGTGAACGGAGTCGTGCTGCAGAAGCCGAGCGTGCAGGGCATGCGCTTCATGCCCGGCGACGTTCTGTACGAGATCGCGGACCTGAGCTCGGTCTGGATGCTCGCCGACGTTTTCGAGCAGGAACTGCGGCTGGTGCGGGCGGGCCAGGAGGCAAAGCTCCGCATCGTCGCCTACCCGGACAAAGTCTTCGCAGGGAAGATCGTCTTCATCTACCCGACGATCGACCAGGAAACGCGCACCGCCCGGGTACGCATCGAGATGCCCAATCCCGGCGGACTGCTGAAACCCGCCATGTTCGGCAATATCGAGATCGCCGGAGGGGAACCGCGCAGCAACGCGCTCTCGATCCCGAACTCCGCGGTGCTCGATAGCGGCGCACGCCAGACCGTGCTCGTGCGGCGCGGCGAGGGGCTGTTCGAGCCGCGCGCGGTCAAGCTCGGCATGCGGGCCGACGGCTACGTCGAGGTCAACGAGGGCTTGCGAGCGGGCGAAGAGGTGGTGGTGCGCGCCAATTTCCTGATCGACGCCGAAAGCAACCTCAAGGCTGCGCTCGATACCTTCGCTGGCCACGAGCCGCACGCCAAGGCTGCGGAGGCAAAACCGGCGGCGGCCGCGCCGCGGACGCACAAGGCATCGGGCACCGTGGACGCGCTCGACCCGGCGCGCGGCACGCTCGAAATCACGCATGGCCCGATCGCGAGCCTCAACTGGCCGGGGATGTCGATGGAATTCCAGGTGAAGGACAAAGCCCTGCTCGGCGGCCTCAAGCCGGGCCAGGCGGTGGAATTCGAGATCGCACAGGCCAAGCCGGGCGAATTCGTGATCGTGCGCCTGGCACCGGCGGGCGCCGGGCAGGCCAAGGGGCGCTGACATGCTGAACCGGATCATCGAATGGTCGGTGCACAACGTCTTTCTGGTTCTGCTGGGGACGCTGTTCCTGGTCGGCTGGGGTGCGTACTCGGTGGTAAAGACCCCCGTGGACGCGATCCCGGACCTCTCCGACGTGCAGGTGATCGTCTACACCGAGTTCCCGGGCCAGGCGCCTCAGGTCGTCGAGGATCAGGTCACGTACCCGCTTACCACCGCGATGCTCGCGGTGCCCAAATCCAAGGTGGTTCGCGGACTGTCCGTGTTCGGCGCCTCGTTCGTGTACGTCATCTTCGAGGACGGAACCGACATCTACTGGGCCCGCTCGCGGGTCCTCGAGTATCTGAATTATGTGGCCGGCCGGCTGCCGCGCGGCATCACGCCCGCGCTCGGGCCGGACGCGACCGGCGTCGGCTGGGTGTACCAGTACGCGGTAATGGCGAAAAACCGCACGCTCGAGGAATTGCGCTCGATCCAGGACTGGTTCGTGCGCTATCAACTCACCAAGGCGCAGGGCGTGTCCGAGATCGCCAGCGTGGGCGGGTTCGCGAAGCAATACCAGGTGACCGTGACGCCGCGGCGGCTGCACGTGTTCGGTGTGCCGCTCACCAAGGTGATGCAGGTGATCCGCGACAGCAATCGCGACGTGGGCGGCCGCGTCGTAGAGCTGACCGAAACCGAATACGTGGTGCGCGGACGCGGCTACCTGCGCGGAATCGAGGACCTGGAACAGCTGGTCGTGAAGGCCGAAGGCGGCACGCCGGTGCTGATCCGCGACCTTGCAACCGTTGAGCTCGTGCCCGAGGAGCGGCGCGGCATCACCGAGTTGAACGGAGAGGGCGAGGTCGTCGGCGGCATCGCCGTGGCGCGCTACGGGCAGAACGCGCAGGACGTGATCCAGAACCTGAAAGCGAAGATCAGCGAGATTTCGAGCGGCCTGCCGGAGGGCGTGTCGATCCAGACGGTGTACGACCGCTCCGAGTTGATCCAGCGGGCGATCCGTACCCTGAACTGGACCCTGATCGAGGAAAGTCTCATCGTGGCGCTGGTCTGCATCGTATTTCTGTTCCACGCGCGCAGCGCGCTGGTGGCGATCCTCATGCTGCCCGTCGGTGTGCTGATCGCCTTCATCGTGATGCGCCAGATGGGTCTCAACTCCAACATCATGAGCCTGGGCGGCATCGCGATCGCCATCGGCGCCATGGTCGATGCCGCGATCGTGATGATCGAGAACGCGCACAAGCACCTGGAGCGGCTCGCGCCCGGCGCGCCGCGCCCGCCGGCGATCCTCGCTGCGTGCAAGGAGGTCGGCCCGGCGCTGTTCTTCAGCCTGCTGATCATCACGGTGTCGTTCCTGCCGGTCTTCACGCTCGAAGCGCAGGAAGGCCGCATGTTCAGCCCGCTCGCCTATACCAAGACCTTCGCGATGGCGGCCGCCGCGTTCCTGTCGATCACGCTCGTGCCGGTGCTGATGCTGCTGTTCATCCGCGGACGGATTCCGGCCGAGCACAAGAACCCGCTCGTGCGGTCCCTGATCTGGAACTACCGGCCGGTGATCGACCTGGTGCTGCGCTGGAAGAAGCTGACGATCTTCGCCGCCGCGGCGATCCTTGCGGCGACCGCCTATCCGGCGCTCCGGCTCGGCACCGAATTCATGCCGGTGCTCAATGAGGGCACGCTGCTCTTCATGCCGGCGACCCTGCCCTCGCTTTCGGTCACCAAGGCGGGCGAGATCCTCCAGGTGCAGGACCGGATCATCAAGTCCTTCCCCGAGGTGGAATCGGTCTTCGGCAAGGCCGGCCGCGCCAGCACGGCCACCGATCCGGCGCCGCTCGAAATGTTCGAGACCGTGATCAACCTCAAGCCGCAGAGCGAATGGCGCCGCGGCATGACGATGGACAAGCTGATCGCCGAGATGGACGCCGCATTGCAGTTCCCCGGGATCGCGAATGCCTGGACCATGCCGATCAAGGCGCGCATCGACATGCTCTCCACCGGCATCCGCACGCCGATCGGGATCAAGGTGTTCGGCAAGGATCTGGCCGAAATCGAGCGCGTGGCGAAGGAAGTCGAGGCGGTGGTGAAGTCCGTCCCCGGCACCACGAGCGCGTACGCCGAGCGCCTGACCGGCGGCTATTACATCGACATCGAGCCGGACCGCATGGCGCTTGCCCGCTACGGACTGGGGGTCGGCGACCTGCAGGAGATTATCGGCGCCGCGCTCGGCGGCGACATCGTCACGACGACGGTCGAGGGGCTCGAGCGCTACAGCGTCGTCGTGCGCTACCCGCGCGACTTCCGCAGCGACCCCGAAGCGATCGCCACGCAGGTGCTCATCCCGGCCATGGATTCCGCCGGGGCGGCGGGCATGGCGGCGCCGGCCAAGGCGACGATGAGCGCGGCCGGCACGTCGATGCTCAATGCCCGGCCGATCCGGACCTTCTCCGGCGCCATGGTGCCGCTCGGGCAGGTGGCCTCGGTGCGCCTCGTCAAGGGACCGCCCAACATCCGCACCGAGAACGCGCTGCTCACGGCCTACATCTACGTGGACATCCGCGACCGGGACATCGGCGGCTACGTTGCCGATGCGCAGAAGGCGGTGCGCGAACACGTCAAATTCCCGCCGGGGTATTTCGTCACCTGGAGCGGGCAGTTCGAATACATGGAACGCGCCAAGGAGAAGCTCAAGATCGTCGTTCCGCTCACCATCGCGATCATCTTCGTGCTGCTCTATGTGAATTTCAGGCGTCTTACCGAGACCCTGATCGTCATGCTCTCGGTCCCGTTCTCGCTCGTGGGCGGCATCTGGCTGATGTACCTGCTCGATTACCACGTGAGCGTCGCGGTGGCGGTCGGATTCATCGCGCTGCTCGGCGTGGCGGCCGAGATCGGCGTCGTGATCCTCATCTACATCGATCAGTCGTTGCGCGCCGCCACCGCCAGGCGCCGCGCAGCGGGCGAGACAGTGACCGGTGCGGACTTGCATGACGCGGTAATCCAGGGCGCGCTCCTGCGCGTGCGGCCGATCATGATGACGGTGGCGGCGGTCATCGGCGGGCTGCTGCCCATCATGTGGGGCAGCGGCACCGGTTCCGAGGTGATGCGCCGCATCGCCGCCCCGATGGTCGGCGGGATGGTTTCGGTCACGATTCTGACCCTCGTGGTGATCCCCGCCATCTACGCGGTGGTCAAGGACTGGCAGCTGCACCGCAGCACGGACGCGACGCTTTCGTTACGCGATGCGAACGGCACGATAGAAGGACGGAATTGACGGCGCGCCGGGTGCGCTGCTAGGCTGCTTTCGATGCTTGTCATTCGCGGGTTTCTGTCGGCAATCCTGGCGTTGGCGCTGGCGGCCGGCGTTGCGGCAGCAAGCCGCGCTGCGCCCGCGGATTTGCCCTGCGCGAGCACCCCGATCGAATGCTCGAATTGTTCTTCTGTGAGCGGTGATCGAGGGATCACGGATCCGGAATGTGTTGCGGCGTGCGCGAGTTGCTTTTTTGCAGGAATGGACGCGCGTCCGGACGGTGCGCCGTACGAACGCCCGCACGGCACGATGCGTCGGCTCGCAGGGACGGCTTACGGCTCGTACCTGAGGGCGCCCGACACGGCACCTCCCAAATCCGCCGTCGTGTAAAGACCCCGGTCTTGTGACCGGAGCGCGCAGTGTAGAGCCGCGCTTTCGCCATCACCCTCTGCGGAGGGTGCAACGACGGAGTGCCTCGTGATCGAATCGCACCAGCCGGTGCCGGCTGAACGGCGCCGGTTTCTCGCCACACTGGCCGGCCTCGCGGTGGCGGCGCCGCTGCTGCCGCTCCGTGGCGCCGCGCAAGCGCCGGCCGAGCCGGCGCTCGTAGAGGCGCATCTGGTCGCCGGCCGCGCGCGCGGGCAACTCGCGCCGCCGCAGTATCCGGGCACGGAGGTGTGGGCCTACAACGGCACGGTGCCCGGACCGGTGTTGCGCGCGCGGCAGGGCGACCGGTTGCGCGTGCGAGTGGAAAACCGGCTCGATGAGCCGACCACGGTGCACTGGCACGGGATCCGCCTGCCGAACGCGATGGACGGCGTGCCTGTTCTCACGCAGCCGCCGATCGAGCCGGGCGGGAGCTTCGTGTACGAATTCACGCTGCCCGACGCGGGCACGTATTTCTATCACCCGCACCAGCGCACCTACGAGCAGATGGGGCGCGGGCTTGCGGGCGCGCTCCTCGTCGGGGAGCGCGCACCGCCCGAAGTGGACCGCGACGTGCTCTGGGTGCTGGGCGACTGGCGGCTCAACGCCGATGCTTCGATCAGCGGCGGCTTTCTCAACTTCAGGGACGTGAGCCACGCCGGCCGCATCGGCAACACGGTGACGATCAACGGCCGGATGATGGAAACGTTCGCGGTGCGCTCGGGCGAGCGGATCCGCCTGCGGCTGGTGGCCGCAGCCAACGCGCGCATCTTCGCGCTCGATTTTCGCGGCTTGCATCCCTGGATCGTCGCGCTCGACGGCCAGCCCGTGGAGCCGCACGAACCGGAGCGCGGCCTCGTGGTGCTCGCGCCCGCGCAGCGCGCCGATCTCGTGATCGACATGCTAGGTGCGCCCGGCGCCCGGCAGGAGGTGCGCGACGTGTTTTACCGCGGCCGGGAATACGACCTCGTGGATCTCGCCTATTCGTCCGAGCCGCCGCTACGCGAAAAGCCGCGCGCCGCGCCGCCGAAGCTCGCTGCAAATCCGATCCCCGAACCCGACCTTGCGCGCGCCGAACGGCACCAGATCGTCTTTACCGGCGGCATGATGGGCGGCACGGGGATGATGAACATGCGCCGCGGCATGGCATGGGCGGTGAATGGCGCGGCGAACGGCTGCGGCGAGGGCGCTGCGGCGTTCGAGCCGCTCTTCTACCTGCGCAGGAACAGGAGCTACATACTGCGGCTCGTCAACGACACCGCATGGCACCACCCGATTCATCTGCATGGGTACTCGTTTCGGGTGATCGCGCGCGACGATCGGCCCTCGCCGCGCCGCGAGTGGCTCGATACGGTGCTGCTCGCACCGCGCGAAACCGCGGAAATCGCCTTTGTCGCCGACAACCCGGGCGACTGGATGTTCCACTGCCACGTGCTCGAGCACCAGGCGGGCGGCATGATGGCGTGCCTGCGGGTGACCTGAGGGACACGGAGGCCATGAGGCTGCTCTTATCCGGCGCGGGGTTCGTGGCTACCGCGGTCCTTGCCGCGTGCGGCGAAGCGCCGGCCGGCGGCGACGATCCGCGCGCCGATCCGCGCAACGCCGAGGCGGTACGGCTTGGCGCAAGGATCTACGCGCAGCACTGCGCGTCGTGCCACGGCGCGAAGCTCGAAGGCCAGCCGAACTGGCGCCGGCGGCTTGCGAACGATCGTCTGCCGGCGCCGCCGCACGATGAGAGCGGCCACACCTGGCATCACCCCGATCGCGTGCTCTTCGCCATCACCAAGTACGGAATGGTTCCACCTTATGCGCCCAAGGACTACGCAAGCGACATGCCCGCCTTCGGCGGCAGGCTCGCGGACGAGGAAATCTGGGCCGCGCTCTCCTTCCTCAAGAGCCACTGGACCACGGCAGGCGTGCTTGCCGCGCGCGCCGAGATGGCGCGAAGCGCGGGGACGCGATGAGCGCTCGGCGGCTGGTCTTGTTTGCGCTCGCGGCGAGCGCGCTTCTGATCGGAATGCTGGTTGCGTATGCGACGCTGCGCTTGGGCAGCGGCCCGCCGAAATTCGAGGCGGTGGACGCCACCGGAGTGGACTGGGGAAGGGGATTCGCGCTGACAGACCATAATGGCAAGCGCCGCACGCTCGCGGATTTCCGTGGCACGGTGGTGGCGTTGTTCTTCGGCTTCACCCATTGCCCGGACATGTGCCCGACGACCATGGCGATGCTCGGCGAAGCGGTTCGAAAGCTGGAAGGCGAAGCGGGGAATGTGCAGGTCCTGTTCGTCACGGTGGACCCCAAGCGCGACACGCCGCAGGTGCTCGCGCAGTACGTGCCGGCGTTCCACCCGACATTCCTCGGACTTTACGCGGACGAGGAAACGATCGCGCGCACCGCAAAGGAGTTCAAGGTCTATTTCAAGGCGCAGCCGCCGGACGAGCACGGATCCTACGCCGTGGATCATTCCGGGCAGGTATTCGTCTTCGACCGGTCCGGACGCCTGCGCCTGGTTGTGCGCTCGGGGACGACCGCGGACTCCATCGCGCACGATCTGCGCCTGTTGCTGCAGGAAGGCAGAGGATGAGGCGCCCTGCCATCGCCGCGCTTTGCGCTACGGCGCTGCTCGCGGCTGGCGAGGCCGGCGCGGCAGGCGACGCGAAGCGCGGCGCCCTCGCCTTTCGCTCCTGCGTCGCCTGCCACAGCCTGGAGCCGGGGCAGAACCTCACCGGACCAACCCTGTCCGGGCTTTGGGGCCGCAAGGCGGGCGCACTGGAAAGTTTTCCACGCTACTCAGGTCCGCTTCAGCGATCGGGAATCGTGTGGAACGAGAAGACGCTCGATGCCTGGCTGCGCGACCCGGCCGCGACGGTTCCCGGAAATTACATGTCCTTTCCGGGCATAGCGGACGCCACTGCGCGCGCCGACCTGATCGCCTTCCTCGAATCCGCGTCGCGGGGCGAGGCGCCGGCGGCGGCGCGCACCCAGCGCTTGCCGAACCTGAGGAGCGCGCCGCAAAGCGCGCGGGTGACCGCCATTCGTTATTGCCGCAACACCTACTTCGTGACCAACGCGGCGGACCAGACGGTGCCGTTCTGGGAATTCAACCTGCGATTCAAGACCGATGCGGGCGGCACCGGCCCGGCGCCGGGCGAGCCCGTGCTCGTGGGACAGGGCATGCAGGGGGATCGGGCGCAGATCGTTTTTTCGCGGCCGGAGGAGATCTCGCGCTTTATCCGCGAGCAGTGCTGAAAAGGAGGAATCCATGATCAACTTAATCCAGCGCCGATTCGTGTGGTTCGCGGCCGCGCTCGTGCTTCCGTTGTGCGCCGCTGCGGACGAAGCGGCAGTGCGCCGGATGGTGCAGGAAAAGCTGCGCGGCGGGGCGATCGAAAGCGTGCAGAAGGCGCCCTTCGCCGGGCTCTACGAAGTGGTGGTGCGCGGGCCGGAGGGGCCGCTCATCTACTACGTCGATCGCGAGGCGAGCGTGATCATCATCGGGCGCATCGTCGATGCGAAGAGCGGGCGCGACCTCACCGAAGCGCGCCAGCGCCAGCTCACGGCGATCAAGTGGGATTCGCTGCCGCTGCACTGGGCGATCACCAGCAAGCGCGGCAGCGGCCGGCGCAAGATCGCGATCTTCTCCGACCCGAACTGTCCTTACTGCAAGCGGTTCGAGACCGATCTTGAGAAACTCGACGACGTCACGGTGCATGTCCTGCCCTACGCGGTGATCAAGCCCGAATCGGTGCGCCAGGCGAAATCGGTGTGGTGCTCGAAGGACCGCGCCAAGGCGTGGAACGACCTCATGTTCCGGCGCATCGAGCCGCAGGCTCCGACCGACTGCGACAACCCGATCGAGAAGCTGATCGAGCTGGGACAGCGGCTCGGGGCGAATTCGACGCCGACCTGGTACCTGGAAAACGGGGAGCGGTACACGGGGGCGATGCCGCTTGACCAGGTGCGCGCGCTGCTCGACGCTGCATCGCCCGCCAGGCGCTGAAAGGAGACTGAAATGCGGCGATCGAATCTCGCGCGGCGCTTGGCGGCATGTTCTCTGTGGGTCGGCGCAATCGCCGGCGCCTTCGCGCAGGCGCCGGCCACCCTCACGCACGTGCACGGTCTTGCCTACAGCGCCGACGGCGGGAAGCTGATGATCCCGAGCCATCACGGACTCGCGGTGTACGCAAACGGCAAGTGGTCGATGGCGCCGGGCCCGCAGCACGACTACATGGGCTTCTCCGCGACCGCCAAGCACTACTACAGCAGCGGGCATCCGGCGCCGGGCTCGGGGATGGTCAATCCGTTTGGCCTGATCCGCAGCAGGGATGGCGGCAGGAGCTGGGACAGGCTCGGGCTCGAGGGCGAAACGGATTTCCACCTGCTCGCCGCGGGCTGGAACACCAACGCGATCTACGTCTGGAACCCGGCGCCCAGCTCGCGCCTGCGCCAGTCCGGCCTGCACTACACGCTGAACGACGGGCTGCTGTGGAAACACGCTGCCGCCGGGCGCCTGGACGGCCAGCCGCGCGCGCTCGCCGTGCACCCGGACGATCCCGCCGCCGTCGCCGTAGCGACCCCGAAAGGTGTCTATCTCTCGCGCGACTCGGGCGAGCGTTTTGCCGCGATCGCCGGGGGCGTCGAGGGTCTGGCGGTGTTTTTCGACCTGGACGGCAAGCACCTCTGGTACGGAGCGTACGACGGCCGCGCGCGCCTGGCACGGGTCGCGCTCTCGGGCGGGCTGCCGCAGGAATTCGCGCTGCCGCCGCTCGAACGCGACGCGGTCGCCTACGTTGCGCAGAACCCGGCGGCGCGCGCCGAATACGCGATCGCGACCTTCGGGCGCAACGTGTACCTGTCGCGCGACGGCGCGCGCAGCTGGCGGGCGATCGCCGAGCGGGGCGAGGGACGATGAGCCGCGCGGAGCGGTCCTCTGCGCGGATGGCGTGGGCTCTTCTCGGCACACTCGCACTCGCAGCGGGCGCGGTCGGTGTGTACCTGTCGGTCCCCTCGTCAACGGAACGCACGCCTTCCCCGGCGGCGGCGCCGCGGTGAAGCGCTTCTACGACGAGATCGGCGTTCGCACCCTGGCGATCTATGTCGATCGCGCAACCCGCGCCGCCGGAAGTCTCGGCGCAGTCGGGATCCCCACCACGCTGCTCATCGACCGGCAGGGGCGCGAGATCGGCCGGCGCACCGGGCCGGCGGAATGGGACGGCCCGGAAGCCGTGCGCCTGATCGCGGGCTACGCGCAGGAACGTTGATCGTGTGGACGCGGCGTGACGTAGTGAAAACCTTCGCCGCCAGCGGCGGCCTGCTGGCGATGCCGACGACGCTGCGCCACGCCCTCGGCGCGGCGCAGCCGGACGTGGTCGTGCGGCTGGTCGCGGCGCCGGGCAAGGTGGCGCTTCGCGACGGGCCGGAGACGCGCGTGCTCCGCTACACGGGCGAGGTGCTGCACGGCCGCCGCGACGCGATCCGCGCATCCGGCGGCTATCTCGGACCGGCGCTCGAGCTTCGCCGCGGCGAGCGCGTGCGGATGGAGGTGGTGAACCGCATGCGCGCGC
>CAZXAR010000011.1:32836-33992 GCA_964638135.1 uncultured Enterobacteriaceae bacterium
GGAATGATGGGGCCGTCGCAGGGCGAGGCGCTGCATCTGGCGCGCTTCAGCGTATTGCCCGGCCCGCGGTCCCGCCACCCGGCGCTCGCGCTTCCCGAGCCGCAACCCGAGGTCCGGGAAGGGAGCTACGAGCTGCGCACGCAGCTTTCATTCCGCCGCATGCGCGGCTTCTTCAACGGCCGCAGCTTCGATGCGGAGGACATGATGACAGTAGCCGAGGACGAGAAGCTGCCGGTGGGCCAGGCATCGGTCTGGACCTTCGCCAACGACGGAACCGGGATGCCGATGTCTCATCCCATCCACATTCACGGCGTGCGCTTTCGCGTCATCGAGCGCAGCGCCGGCGCGATACCCGCGGATCTGCGCGAGGGCATGCTCGATGCCGGGTACAAGGACACGTTCGGCATCTTCCCGGGCGAGCGCGTTCGCGTACAAATCGCGCCGAGCGTCGCCGGACTTTTCATGTACCACTGCCACAACCTCGAACACGAGGACGCCGGCATGATGCGTAACTGCCTGTTTTCGAGATGGTGATGGAAGCGGGCGCGATCGGGCTCGCGGCGGCGTTCGCCGCCGGCCTTGTTTCCTTCCTTTCGCCTTGCGTGCTGCCGCTCGTGCCGGCCTACGTTTCCTACGTCGCCGGGCAGCGGCCGCGCGTGGCGGCGGGGCGAACGGATCGGCACGAGCGGCTCGCGGCGCTGAGCCTGAGCGCGTTCTTCGTGCTCGGATTCAGCGCCGTGTTCGTCACGCTGGGCGCGAGCGCCACGTTCCTCGGCCGCCTGCTGCTGCAGTACCGCTACGAGGCGAATATCGTCGGCGGCGCGATCGTGATCGTGTTCGGACTGCTGATGATCGGCATGACGCGCGGCCTGCCGTGGCTGATGGGCGACTTCCGCTTCCATCCGCGGCTGCACGGCGGGCGCCCGCTGCCCGCCTTCGTTCTGGGTCTCGCGTTCGGCTTCGGCTGGACGCCGTGCATCGGCCCGATTCTCGGCGCGATCCTCACCGTGAGCGCCATGCAGACGTCGGCGTCGGCGGGCGTGGGCCTGCTCGCGACGTACGCCGTCGGGCTCGGCGTGCCGTTCCTGATGACGGCGCTTTTCACGCGCGAGCTGGCCGCGCGGCTCAGAGCCCTGCGCCGCTTCGGCGCCGCGCT
>CAZXAR010000011.1:34092-37301 GCA_964638135.1 uncultured Enterobacteriaceae bacterium
ATGGTCACAGGCCAGCTCACGCGCTTCGGGTTCTGGCTGCTGCAAACATTTCCAGTGCTGGGGCGGATCGGCTGATGCACCCGCAGCCCCCGCGGATCCTGGAGATCGAAGGTGCCGCATTGTGCCACCGGGCTCGACGCGGGCCATTCGAATACACGTCAGGTTTTCGCGCGCCGGCGCGACAAAGGGGATATGTGGCCGCGCATCGTTTCGTTCGCGCTGGGCGAAGGGCCCAAGGGCACCCCGCCCGAGCGGGTGCGCTGGCTGATCGGCGAGCAGCAGGTCCACAGCGAGATCCTGATCGGCTGGGTGCAGTTCGCGCTCGTCGTCTTTTTCCTCGTCCTGTATACGGTTTCGCCCAAGACCTCCGCGGGCACGCAGTTCCTCCCGGTGCCGTGGGTGCTGGGCGCGTTCTCCGCTTTCACCGTGCTGCGGCTCGCGCTCGCGCACCGGCGAGCGCTGAGCCCGGCATTGCTGGTGGCCGGCGTATGCATCGACATGGCGCTGCTGATGGGGCTCGTCTGGAGCTTTCACCTGCAGTACCAGCAGCCCGCGCCCTTCTACCTGAAGGCCCCGACGATGCTCTACGTCTTCATCTTCATCGCGCTGCGCGCTCTGCGCTTCGAACCGCTTTACGTGGTCGCGGCCGGGATCGCCGCCGCCGCCGGATGGCTTGCGCTGCTCGCGTACGCGGCGCTCTCGGGGGAGATGGTGGTCACGCGCGACTACGTGCGCTACATGACCTCGAACTCGGTTCTCATCGGTGCCGAGATCGACAAGGTGATCTCGATTCTCATGGTGACTGCCGTACTCGCGCTCGGCCTGGTGCGCGCGCGGCGCATCCTGTTCCGTGCGGTCCTCGACAGCGTGCTCGCGAAGGATCTCTCGCGCTTCGTCGCGCCCGAGGTCGCCGACCGGATCAGCACCTCGGACCGCGCGCTGCAGCCGGGAGACGGCGAGGTGCGCGTCGCCTCGGTCCTGTTCACCGACATCGAGGGTTTCTCGACGATCTCGGAAAAGGTCACGCCCGAGCGGTTGGTGAGGCTTCTGAACGACTATTTCGAGTCGGTCTCGGGCGCGATCGACCGCCACGGGGGCGTCATCACGCAGTTCCAGGGGGATGCGATGCTCGTCACGTTCAATACCGTGAAGGACGACCCCGATCACGCGGCGAATGCCGTGCGCACCGCGATCGCGATCCAGGGAGCGACACACGAGCGCGCTTTCGGCGACGGCATCCGGTTGCGCACCCGCTGCGGAATCAACTCCGGGCGCATCGTCGCCGGCGCGGTCGGCGCGAAGGACAGGCTTCTCTACACGGTGCACGGCGACGAAGTGAACGTCGCCGCGCGGCTCGAACAGCTCAACAAGAGCTACGGAACCTACGTGCTCGCGACCGAGGCGACGGTTCGCGCCGCCGCCGGAGCGGCTTCGTTCGAGCGCGTCGGAGAAGTCATGGTGCGCGGCCGCAGCGCTCCGACCACCGTCTTCACCCTGGCGCGCGGCGCCGGCGTCGATGCCGCCGCGGGCGGCAGCGAAGGTCGGCGCGAGGACCCGCGACGGCAGGTCGACGTGATGTAAGGAATCGCCCGCGAGGCGGGTCTTATGCGCATGCTGCTCGAGCGGCGCCAGGCGGTATTCGGGAGCACGGTACAGGGTCATATCGACGATCTGTACCGCTACGCGTACTGGCTGTGCCGAAATCGCTGGCGGGCCGAGGACCTGGTGCAGGAAACGCTCACGCGGGCCTGGCGCGGCTGGGCGGGCTTGCGCGAGCCGCGGGTGGTGAAGTCGTGGCTTTACACGATCCTGTACCACGAATTCGCGCGCAACGCGGCCACGCCGCAGGCAGAGTCGGGCACGCCGGAGGAGCCGCAGGAACCGTACGTGAACGACGATCCCGCGCTCGCGCTGGACCTCGGCAGGGCGCTCGGGCAGATTAACGAGGAATCGCGCCACGCGCTGCTGCTGCAGGTGCTCGGCGGGTTCAGTTGCGCCGAGATCGCCGGGGTGCTCGGTTCGACCGAGGGCGCGGTGATGACGCGCCTGTCGCGCGCCCGCCAGGCGCTGCGGCGTGCGCTCGAACCCTCGAATTTCGGCAAGGAGGCAAAGGACGCATGAGCTGTCTGGAGTTTCGCAGGGCGGTCACGGTCGATCCGCGCAGGCTCGACGCAGACGCGCGCGCGCACGCGGAAACGTGCGTCGCATGCCGCGAGTTTCTCGCGCGCTCGCTCGCGTTCGAAGACCGGCTGGCGAGTGCGCTCAAGATTCCGCTGCCGCCGGGCTTGGGCGAACGCATCGCGCGCGCTGCGACGGTGTCCCCGGGCAGCAGGCGCTGGTTTGCACTCGCGGCAAGCCTGATCCTGGCGATTGCGCTCGCGGCGTTTCTCGCCTGGCCGCGCGACGATCCGCTGGCGCTTGCCGGAATCGATTTCGTCGTCTTCGAGGAGTCGCAGGCAATCGCCGACGCGAAACCCGCGGATGCCGCGGTGCTGCAGCGGGTCGCGCGGGGCATGGGTGTCGCACTTCCCGCGCAGCTCGGCGAGGTGCGCTACGTCGGCACCTGTCCGTTCGCGGGCACCACGGCGTACCACGTTTTGGTCAAGTCTCCGCTCGGGAAGGTGACGCTGCTTCTGATTCCGGACCGGCCGCTCGCTTCGCGCGTTGCCGCTTCCGCCCGTGGGTTGGAGGCGGCGGTCGTGCCGGCCCTCGGCGGCAGCGTCGCGATCATCGGCGGCACCGCGCGCGGCATCGTGCGCGTGGAGACCTTGCTCAAAACCGGCTGAGGCCCCGTTTCCGTCAACCGATGTCCGTTTCACCCGTCCAGAAGGAGGAGATCTCATGAACCTGAATCTACGACCCGTCGTCGCCTCGATGATGTCCTCGGGGCTCATGCTCGGCGCGCCGCTCGCGGCGGCCGCCGGCCCGTGCAACCCTTGTGCGCCGCGCTCGAGAGCAAGGATGGAGCTGGCACAGAATCCCTGCGCGGCGAAGAACCCCTGCTCGGCCAAGAAACGGCGTCCGTGCGCGGCCAAGCCGGCGAATCCGTGCGCCGCGAAGAACCCCTGCGCCGCGAAAAATCCATGTGCGGCGAAGAATCCCTGCGCGGCGAAGAACCCCTGCGCCGCCAAGAGCCCGTGCGGTGCGAAGAGCCCCTGCGGCGCGGGCAAAGTCGATGTCAGGCAAGTGACGCGGCCGAAAGGCAGCAA
>CAZXAR010000012.1:0-13205 GCA_964638135.1 uncultured Enterobacteriaceae bacterium
CTACGTCTCCACGCGCGGCGGATCGCCATCGCGGCGTTTCAGCGAGATCCTTCTGGAGGGTCTGGCGCCCGACGGCGGGCTGTATGTTCCGGAGAAGGTCCCGGCTGCGGACCTTGCCGCCTGGAGAAACCTTTCGTACCGCGAACTCGCCTTCGCGGTCCTGTCACGCTTCATGGACGACGTTCCGGATCTCGCGAAGCTTGTCGATCGCACGTACACGAAAGCGGTTTTCGGCAGCGACGAGATCACGCCGCTGAAGGAGCTGGAGCCGGGACTTTTCCTGCTCGGTCTCTCGAACGGCCCGACGCTCGCGTTCAAGGACATCGCGTTGCAATTGCTTGGCAACCTGTTCGAGCAAACCCTCGAACGAAGCGGTGAGACCTTGAACATTCTCGGCGCGACCTCGGGTGACACCGGCTCGGCGGCCGAACACGCGATGCGCGGCAGGAAAGGGATCAACGTCTTCATGCTCTCGCCGCACGGCCGCATGAGCGCGTTCCAGCGCGCGCAGATGTATTCGCTGCTCGACCCGAACATCCACAATCTGGCGGTGAAAGGGGTGTTCGACGACTGCCAGGATCTGGTGAAGCAGGTCAACGCCGATGCCGCCTTCAAGGCGCGCTACCGGATCGGTGCGGTGAATTCGATCAACTGGGCGCGCATTGCGGCGCAGGTGGTGTACTACTTTCACGGCTATCTTGCTGCGACCCGCTCGAACGCCGACTCCGTTTCATTCGCCGTGCCCACGGGCAATTTCGGCAATATCTACGCCGGCCACGTGGCGCGTGCGATGGGGCTGCCGGTCAGGCGCCTCGTGCTCGCGACCAACGAGAACGACGTGCTCGACGAATTCTTCCGCACCGGCCGTTACCGGGTGCGGAAGCTCACGGTCGCGACCTCGAGCCCCTCGATGGACATTTCGCGCGCGTCCAACTTCGAGCGCTACGTGAGCGATCTCGCCGGGCGCGACGGCGAGCGCGTCGCGGCGCTGTGGAAGTCGCTCCAGGCCGAAGGCGAGATCGACCTTTCGGCGCACGCGGCGCGCATCGCCGCAAGCGGCTTCGTATCCAGCACGAGCACGCATGCCGACCGGATCGCGACCATTCGCAGGGCGAGCGAGCGCTACGGCGTCGTGGTCGACCCGCACACCGCGGACGGACTCAAGGTGGCGGAGTCCTATCGCGAGCCGGGCGTGCCGATGATCTGCCTGGAGACCGCGCAGCCGGCAAAATTCGCCGCAACGATTCGCGAAGCGCTGGGGCGCGATCCGCAGCGCCCGCCGGGAACCGAGCATCTGGAGGAGCTTCCGCAGCGCTTCGAGCTGATCGAGCCCGATTCCGCAGCGCTCAAGCGCTATATCGCGCGCCACGCGCGCTAGAAAAATCCATGCACCTGCCGCTCGTGCGCCAAGCGGCTGAAAACGCTCGGTAATTCGGCGCCTCTGGAGCATCTGCTGCACAGAAAATATGTACTCGGGGCGCGCCCCAGGACTGTCTCCGGCGCCCCCTGGACGTTTCCCTTGCCTCGTGCAACCAATTGAAAAGAATCGTGAACCTGCGGCTCGGGATCGATCTCTGAGACGCTGGCATGCGACTTGCGTGGATGAGGGCGAAAGGTCGCCAAACGAATCAAGCCGGAGGATGCCATGAGAGCCAACGCAAACGTCGCAAGATTCCCGGGTTATGCGCCCGCCGCCTGCGAAGGGGGGGGAGCGCTCAGGAACGCCGCAAGAACCGTCATCGGCGCGTTGAAGCCATTCGCGCTGTTCTTCGCCGCACCGTTCGTGGGACTCGCTTACGCGGTTGCCTTCCCGCTGGTCGGGGCCGGTGCGCTCGTCTGGCTGGCCGTCCGGGCGGCAACGAAACGCGCCGCGGCGGCCTGATTGCGGAGCGGGACGATCCGGACATCGGAGAGACAGATGAACAAGACACCGAGAATCCTCATCGTCGATGACGAGGAAGTCATTCGGCGCAGCTACACCCGGCTGCTGCGCGGCGCCCACTGCCAGACCGAAGCGGTGCTGAACGGGGTGGAAGCCCTGCACGCCCTGGCGTGCAGCGCGTTCGACGTGGTGCTGCTCGATCTGCGCATGCCGGGGCCGGACGGCATGGCCGTGCTGAAAGTGATCAAGCAGAACTGGCCCGAGAGTGAAGTCGTGGTGATCACCGGCTATCCGACGATCGAGACCGCGAAGGAAGCGGTACGGCTCGGCGCCTACGACTACCTCGCCAAGCCGCTCGACCCGGATGCCGTGATCCATGTCGCGCAGGGCGCGGCGAACCGCAAACGCTGGGCGCTGCACCCAATTGATGGATGAATCAGGAGGCAACGATGAAAGCACTCAGAAAAGTACTGGTCGTCGATGACGACCCGGTGGTCGGAAAAAGCTTCGACCGGGTTCTTTCCGGCAAAGGCTACGCGGTGATCACCGCCGCGAGCGGAGCCGAAGCGCTCGACAAGCTCGCCCGCGAGGACTACGACGTGGTGTTCACCGATATCCGGATGCCCGGGATGGACGGGCTCGAAATGGCCGAGCGGGTCAAGGCTCGGCAGCCGTGGCTGCCGGTGGTGATCGTGACCGGCTACGGCAACGAAGCGAACGAGGCCCGTGCCAAGGACATCGGCGCCTCGGGTTTCCTGCACAAGCCGCTGTCGCCCGAGACGATCGAGGCAAGCGCGCGTGCCGCGCTCGCGGAGCCAGCGGTCGCGCCGGCGATCGAAGCGGCGCCGACCGCCGCCGTCGCGCCCGCGCCGAAGCGCGGTACCGCATGGAATGCCGCCAAGCTGATCGCCGCGCCGTTCCTCGGCCTCGCGTTCGTGATCGTGTTCCCGTTCGTCGGGCTCGCGATGCTGGCGTGGATGGGCGCGCGGGCGCTGCTCGGGCGGCTGCCGCGGATCGCGCGTTTCGCGCGCAACGTCGGCCTGTTCTTCGCCGCGCCGTTCATCGGGCTCGCCTATGCGATCGCCTTCCCGTTCGTAGGGCTGGGCCTGCTTGCGCTGCACGGCTTCCGGGCGCTCGCGAGGAAGAAAGAGCCGAAATAGCCCTTGCCGTTTGCGTGTGAATCCGCGGGCGCGAAAGCGCCCCCGGTTTGCGTCTGGTCAAGAAGGACGCAAGGGCCGCATGCGAAGCTCCTCTCTAGATGAGGATGCCAACATGAATGCCTTGCGCCGGCTGCGGGCGGGCGCCGCCACGGCAGCGGTGCTGTTGATGCTTGCCACGATGCCACCGGTCCCGGCGCATGCGGCTGACCGGCTGTCCGAAGACGATCGGAAGTGCCTTGCCTGCCACGCGCAGGAAGGCATCACCAAGACGTTCGAAAAAGGCGACACGCTCGCGCTACGGGTCGACGGCGAGCAGTTCGCGCGCTCGATTCATGCGCCCCTGGGCTGCGCCGCATGCCACTCCGAAGTCGACCTCAAGAGCCATCCCGGCGGCGGCACGAGATTCGATACCGCGCGCGAATTCGCGGTTGCGCAGGCCGGGGCCTGCCGGCAGTGTCACGAAGAAGTGTTCAAGCAGCACCAGGGCAGCATCCATGCGCTGAGGCTCGGCGAAGGCAATCCCGTCGCTCCGACGTGCGCCGGGTGCCACGGGTCGCATTCGGTCAGCCCCAAGACCGCGTATCAGACCTGCGTGACCTGCCATGCCGCCGCGCTGGCGGAACACCGCGGCTGGCTGCCGAATGCCGAATCGCATCACGAAGTCGTTTCGTGCGCCGCGTGCCATGCGCCGGCGGCGCTGCGGATGGTCGACCTTCGTCTCTACGACCGTACGGCACGGACCTGGGTCGCGGAGAAGGAGGGGCAGCCGTGGTTCGAGAAACTCGCCCGCTCGATCGATGCCGACGGCAACGGACTGGATGCCGCCGAGCTGCGCAGCCTCCTGAAAGCGATCAATCCGGAGGGCACCGCGGTGCCGAAGACGCTGCGCGGCCGGATCGAGCTGCGCGCCGGCGTCGAGGCGCACCGCCTGTCCGAGAAATCGAAGGCGCTCAAGGCCTGCGACAACTGCCACCGCGAGGGCGCCGAGCCGTTCCAGAACGTCGCCGTTTCCGTCACCGGCCCCGACGGCCGCCCGCGGCGGCACACCGCGCAGAAGCAGGTGCTCGGCTCGGCGCTGGCGGTCGAATCGCTGCCCGAGTTCTACGCCATCGGCGGCACGCGCAGCACGTTTCTCGACGTGCTGTTCCTCATCGCCTTGCTGGGCGGAATCGCGTTCCCGGCCGGGCACATGACGGTGCGGTGGCTTTACCGGAAATTTTTCGCGTAACGGGGAGTCGCGCCATGCCGCGGATCTACGTCCACCCGCTTCCGGTCAGGATCTGGCACTGGGCCAACGCTTTCGGTTTCGTGGCGCTGATCGCCACCGGCGTCCAGATCCGTTACATCGAACTCGTTCACGTGATGTCGTTCAAGACGGCGGTGAACCTGCACAACGGGATCGGCTGGATCCTGGTCGGAAATTTCTTCCTCTGGCTGCTGTTCTACCTCTTCACCGACAAGATCCGCGTCTATCACCCGGAGCTGAGCCCGGTGAAGCATTTCCGCGCCAGCTTCCGCCAGCTGCAGTACTACGGCTACGGAATCTTCAAGGGCGAGCCCAATCCGCACCACCTGAGCGTCTACCAGAAGTTCAACGCGCTGCAGAGCATGACCTACCAGATCATCATGCTGCTGCTCGTGCCGCTGCAGTTCGTCACCGGGATCCTGCTGTGGGATCTGAAGCGGTTCTCCTACTGGGTGGACCTGTTCGGCGGCGTGCGGGTGGTGGACACGGTGCACGTGCTGCTATTCATCTTCTTCACCGGCTTCATCTTCGTTCACCCCTACCTCGCGAGCCTCGGCCACACGCCTTCGGCGCATTTCAAGGCCATGATCACCGGGTACGAAGAGGTCGACGAAGAGCCGGTGCCTCAAGCTCCGGCGAAGTAAGAAAAGGGGCCGCAGCTGCGGCCCCTCGGGTGAGGCGCAACCGGCGCCGGCCTATTTCACCCGGCGCGGGTCGCCGCGGTAGCCAAGCGCTTTCCAGTCGAGCCGGCCCCCGGCGCTGTGGCAGCCGCTGCAGCCGAGCGCCTGCGCCTTGGGAACCACCATGTGATTGACCTTCCAGTACATGTCGGTCTCGGCGAACGCGTACTGGCCGCTGTACGGAAGTCCCGCCTTCTTCATCCCGTTGGCGATCGCGCTGCCCCAATCGTAGGTCTGCCAGTAACCGCCCGGCCCGAAGAGGTGCGGCACCGCCATCACGTTCGCCCCAGCGTCATACGGCTGCTTGCCGCGCATGAGCTTGAACGGCGTGATCCGGGCGCTCTTGTCGCCGCGGTCGCCCTTCGGGTAGTTGAGGTGCGTGACCTTGCCGGGGTCGATCTTGTCGCCCATCAGCACGCGATCCACCGAGCCGTTGAACCACAGGTAGACCGGCTGCACGTCCTTCGCCCACTTGAAGTCGCCCTTCATCTTGTCGTAGGTGGCAAGGCCGTACTCGTCTTTCGGCACCGGCTGGTCCTTGCCCGCGGTGGACCAGTCCCACCACACCTTGGTGGGGAGCGTGCGCGCGAACGTCGGCACGTGGCAGGTCTGGCACGCGACGCGCACCGCATGCTTGTCGAGCAACGGGTTCGTCTTGTGCGGCGTGCCGGCGTGGCAGTCCGAGCAATCGAGCGTCTCGCTGCCGCCCGATACCGAGACCGACAACGCCTTGCCCGGGATGACGTGCTTTTGCGACCTGTGGCACGCGGTGCAGGACATGTTCGCGCCGTCTACCGCCATGTGCACGTCCATCGAGCGCGGCGGCTTGCCCATCGAACTGTCGAGATCGCCGTGCTTGATGTGGTCGCCGCCGCCGCCGAAGAAGTGACAGGCGCCGCAATTGTCGCGGCCAGGCTTGCCGACGCTCTGCGCGGCCTTCTCGAGGTCCGCCGCGCGCCAGATCTTGCCCGACTTGGGCGGGAATTCGACATCCTTGTAGGCCGGATGACCCGCCGCGGTGGGGAACTTCCTGTAGGTGCCGCTGGTGTCGTGACAGATCAGGCAATCGACGTTTTCGGCTTTGCTGAAATCGAACGACGCGTCCTTCCAGCCATACCCGGCGTGGCAACTGGTGCAGCGCGGCTCGTTCGAGGGGAGCGCAATGCAGTAGTTGTTCACGGCATTGACCTTGCCGAGCTCGAACTCCCTGCCGCCGGCCTTCTGGCGCGAACTCCAGGTCCAGTGCACCGTCTTCATGAAGTCCCTGGCCTGCTCCTGGTGGCACTGCAGGCAGGCCTTGGTGACCTCAGGCCCGGTCTGGAACGGTCCTTTCACGAGTTTCGAGTGATCCACGGCCGCGAACGCGCTCGCCCCTGCGAGCATCGCTGCGCCGGCGACCGCCACGAGGATTCTTTTCATGATCTGCTCCTTGGGAAGGGTCGGGACGGAGTTACACATCACGGACTGTGCGCCCCGGCGCGCGCCCTGATTTGACGCAGGTCAGGGAATATTAGAGTTTTCTAATATTGAAATTGATTCCGGTTCCGCTCTGCCGTATGAAACGAATGGAATTGACCGCGGATAAGCGTCGCGCCTGCGACGCCTCAGTCTTTTTGCGTCTCGTCGGGCCCTTCGCCGGGGCCGCGCAGGCGGATATTGTGCTTTTTCATCAGCGCCTGGAAATTGGCGCGCTGCATCCCGGTCTCCTCGGCGCTGCGGGTGACATTCCAGGCATTTCGCTTCAGCGCCTCGAGGACGAACGCTTTTTCGATGCTCTCCACCGACTTTTCGCGCGCCGCCTTCTTGCTGCGCTTGAGCTCATCGCCGGTTCTCGGCACCTCCGGGTCGGCCGCGCGCGCCGGGTCGACGATGTTGACGAGGTGCGCCTTGCGGATCACCTTGTCCGCGGCGAGGATCACGGCGCGGTGCACCGTGTTCTCCAGCTCGCGCACGTTCCCCGGCCAGTCGTAATGCAGCAGGACGCTGAGGGCGCCCTCGGAGAATTCGGTGACCCGCTTCCCAAGTTCCCGGCTGTGCGCGCCGAGGAAATGCATTGCCAGCTCGGCAATGTCCTCGCGCCGCTCGCGCAGAGGCGGTATGCGGATCGGGAACACGTTGATGCGGTAGAAGAGGTCCTCGCGGAAGGCGCCGTCCGCGACCAGCGCCCGCAGGTCCTTGTTGGTCGCCGCGATCAGCCGGATGTTCGCGCTCCGGGTGCGCGTGTCGCCCACCGCCTTGAATTCGCGCTCCTGGATGAAGCGCAGGAGCTTGGCCTGGATCGCGAGCGAGATGTTGCCGATCTCGTCGAGAAACAGCGTGCCGCCGTCGGCCAGCTCGAACAGTCCCCGCTTGGTGGCGATGGCGCCGGTGAACGCGCCCTTGACGTGGCCGAACAGCTCGCTTTCGAGCAGGTTCTCGCTGAGCGAAGTGCAGTCCACCGGGACGAACGGCTGGTCCTTGCGCAGGCTGTTGTAGTGAATCGCACGCGCCGCCAGCTCCTTGCCGGTGCCGCTTTCGCCGGTGAGCAGCACCGTCGTGTTGGTCGGCGCGCATTTCGCGATCAGGCGGAACACCTGCTGCATGCCGGGGCTGGAGCCGACCAGGTTCTCGAAGCGGAACCGGGCGCTCGCCTCGGTCTTGAGCTGCGTGTTTTCCTCGAGCAGGCGGCGCCGCTCGAGCGCGCGTTCGACGACGAGCTTGAGTTCGTCCGGATCGAACGGCTTGGGCAGGTAGTCGAACGCGCCGAGCTTCATCGAACGCACCGCGGTCTCGACCTGCGAGAGCCCCGTGATCATGACCACCTCGATCTCGGGATGCGCTTCCTTCACGCGCTGCAGCACCTCGATGCCGTCGATCTCCGGCATCATGATGTCGAGGACCAGCACGTCGAACGGCTTCTCGTCGACCTGCTTCAGCGCCTCGACGCCGCTTTGCACCGCCTCGACCTCGAAGGCGCCGTCGCCGAGCGCGCGCAGGCAGCTGCGCAGCACGATCTCCTCGTCGTCGACGACCAGTACGCGGCCTTTCATGACGCGCTCCCGTGCGCAGCGCCGGCATCCTCCGCCGGCGGCTCGAGCGGCAGGTAGATGCGGAACGTCGAACCGACGCCCGGCCTGCTTTCCACCTCGATCGTGCCGCCGTGCGCCACGATGATGCCATGGCTCACCGAGAGCCCAAGTCCGGTTCCCTTGCCGACCTCCTTGGAGCTGAAGAACGGGTCGAAGATGCGCTTCAGGTTGGCTTCCGGAATTCCGCATCCGGTGTCGATGATCGAAACCACCGCCATCGGCACCGGCGCGGCGCCGGGCCCGGTACTCGCGGGCTGCGTCGCGCGCCGCGTGCGCACCGTGATGCTGCCTTTGCCGTCGATTGCCTGCTGGGCGTTGACCAGCATGTTCATCACCACCTGCTGGATCATGCTCGCGTCGAGCCAGATCGGCGGCAGGCTGCGGTCGAAGTCGGTGGCAATCTCGATGTCGCGCACGTGAGCCGGGCGCTCGACGATCCTCACCGTGTCCTCGATCAGCTGGTTGAGATCGGCGAATTTCTTCTCCGGCGCCTTCTCGCGCGCGAAATCGAGCAGCCGCCGGATGATCGCCGCGCAGCGCTTGGTTTCCTTGATCACGAGTTCGAGGTCTTCGGCCTCCTCGCTCGCTTCGGGCATCTTCTTGCGTACCAGCGTCGCGAAGGTGAGGATCCCGGTGAGCGGATTGTTCAGCTCGTGCGCAACGCCCGCGGCGAGCAGGCCGACCGAGGCGAGCTTTTCTCCGCGCACCGCTTCCGCTTCGGCGCGGCGCAGCGCCCTGGTTCGCTCCTCCACCTTCAGCTCGAGCGTGCGGTTCCACTCCTGCAATTCGCCCTGCGACCGTTTCAGCGCCTCGGTCATGGCGTTGAACGAGGCCGCGAGCCGGCCGAATTCGTCCTCGCTTCGCTGCGGAATGCGCTGCTCGAGGTTGCCCGAGGAAATGCGGTTCGCACCGGTCTCCAGGTCGCGCAAGGGCCGATAGACCAGCCGGTGCACGAACGTGCTCAGAAGCAGCGCGGCAACTGCGACGAAACCGAGCACGAGAATCACGATCGTGCCGACGCTGCGCTGCATCGCGCGATCGCTTTCGTCGAGCGAATAGACGATGTCGAGCACGCCGAGCACCGACTGGTTTCTGGGATGCACGTGGCACGCCGCGTTCGAGCACGAGGGTTCGTTGCGGATCACCTCCATGCTGGCGAGCATCCGGGTGCCTTCGGGTGTGACGAAGACGCGCGCGCGCGCGCTGCGCGGAATCTGCTGCGCCGGCTTCTCGGTCTCGTGGCACAGGAGGCACCCTTCGGCCTTGCGGTCGACCTTGAGGCCCAGTTCGGGAACGTGCGTCGAGTCGATGATCACGCCTTCCTTGCTGAAGATCCGTACCTTCTGGATGTTGCCGCCCTGGCGCGCGACGTCCTGGATGATCTGGTGCACGTACTCGGGACGGTTCTGCAGCATGGCGAAGCGCGTGCCCCGGATGAGGACCTCGGAAAGCTGCGTCACGTGGCGCACCGCCTCGCCAAGCAGTTCTTCGCGCTGGTGGCGCACCACGAGCACGGCAAACAGCGCCAACGCCCCCAGCAGCGCGAGCGTGGTGTACAGGCCGACCTTGAAGCGGAGGGTTTTCGGGAGCACTCGAGGCGGTCCCGGCCCGCGGCGGCTAGGTTTCCTCCCGCGCTACCGCCGCCAGCCGCAACCGGTCGAGGATCGCGATCTCGCGCTGCTCGACCGAGATCAGCCGTTTTTCCGCCAGCTCGCGTAGCAGGCGCGAGAGCGTCTCCTTCTTCACCCCGAGGCGCGAGGCGACCACCGTCTTGGTGGTCGGCAGCCGCACGGTACAGCTGCCGTTGCCGCCTCCCGTTGCGGCGAGCGAGTCGAGGTACGAGGCAAGCCTCTGCACTCCGCGCCGAAGGGCGCCGGCCTCCACTTCGGCCAGCAACATCATCGTGCGCTCGGCAAGCGCCTGGATGACCGTGCGCGCAAAACGCGGATCGTTCTCGACCAGTCCGAGGATCGCCGCCGAGGGAACGATCACCACCAGGGAATCGTCCAGCGTGACTGCCTCGTAGGGGGAGGGGCGTCCGAGGACCGATACCGCAAGGCCGAAGGTTTCGGCGGGGGCGACGATACGCATCACCCGCTCCTCCTCGTCCCCGCCACGGAACGCGAGCTTGACCTGGCCGAAGGCGACCGCGTGCAGCCCGGGCGAGCACTCTCCCTGGGGGCAGACGACCGCGCCGCGCCGGTAGCGCACCGTCCGGGCGCGTGCCGCCAGTTCGGCGATCTGTCGCTGGGCGGTGTCCCGGAAGAGCGGCAGGTTCGCCAGCACCCCTTCGGCCAGCCGCGGGTCGCGCAGGGCGCCGTTCGAAGGCGCGTCTCGAAGCTGAAGGATCTGCTGCATCGCGAACGATCATTGCATGCGCAACTGGGGCGGGATTGAGACAGGTCAAGGCTGTTGCTTCCAGACCCTGCCCGGAAGTGCCGTTTGATGCAGGTCAAACGGCACGGCACAAAACGGGTTCGAATCGCTCAAATCGTTGGCATGATCAGGCGAAATCAGGCAGCGACGGGATGGGAGATACGAGAAGAATAGTTTCCTGGCGGCCGCATCGCGGTTGCCGGTGCTGCATTCACGCGCATTTTCCGCAAGGCACAGATCAGGGAGAGACAAAATGGTAGACCGACCGCGTTTGGGCTGGTCCGGTGTGCTCAGCGTCGTTTCGGGCGCATTGCTGACGTTCGCGGGTCTGGGGATCACCGCCGCGAACAATGCATTTGCGGCCGGCCCCGGTCCCGAGGTGTGCGCGAACTGCCACGAGTCGGCGGCCGCCTACTACAAGAGCTCGGTCCACGGCCAGAAGGGAAATCGGAGAGGTCCGGCGAACGCCGGCGAGTGCTCGCTTTGCCACGGCGATGGGACCGAGCACGTGAAGGCCGGCGGCGGTCGGGGCGTAGGGGGTCTCAAGAACCCGGGCGGCAAGAGCGCATCGATGGCGACCGATGACAAAAACGCGATCTGCCTCGGCTGCCACGCCGGGGGGAGCAAACGCACGCACTGGGAAGGCAGTACGCACCAGGCCCGCGGCAATGCGTGCACCAGCTGTCACACCATGCACGCAACCGACCGGGTCCTCACCAAGCTCACCCAGCCGCAGGTCTGCTTCGCCTGCCACAAGCAGCAGCGCGCCGAAGTCAACCGCACCTTCCGCCACCCGATCGTCGAGGGCAAGGTGGCCTGCTCTGACTGCCACAATCCGCATGGCTCGATCGGCAAGGCCCTGATGAAGCGCGACAGCGTGGTCGAGACCTGCTACCAGTGTCACGCCGAAAAGCGCGGGCCGTTCGTGCATCCGCACGAGCCGGTCACCGAGGACTGCTCGCTTTGCCATAACCCGCACGGCACGGTCGCCGACAGCATGCTGAAGGTGCGCCCGCCGTTCCTCTGCCACCAGTGCCACACGCCGCACGCAGGCAACGTGGCCAACGTCAGGGGATTGCTGCCTCTCAGCACGACCGGCGTCACGGGGAAGAGTGCCATCAACATCACGCAGGGCAGGGGCTGCATGAACTGTCATAGCCAGATTCACGGCACCAACAACCCGGTGACGACCAACCCGTCGCCGCAGTTCTTCTTCCGCTAGCGATAGAGGGCGAACGATATGAAGAATTCCAGACAGACACTTCGCCTCAGCCCGACGGTCCTCGTTGCCTTGGCCGCGGCTTTCGGACCGGCGCACGCCCAGCAGACGGGCGGAGGGATCGGAACCTTGCCCGAGAACTCGGTGAGCGTCGGAGTCGGCGTGACGAGCGGCGAACAGACCGATCGCGCGCGCCTCGGCTTGTTCAACGGCCTGCGCAAGCATGACGCGAATCTCCTTTTCGGCTTCAACTACACGAATCGCGAGGAAGCCTCGGGCCGCTGGATGAGCTTCGAGGGGCGCAACATCGGGCTCGACAACCGCGAACTGAGCTACACATATCGCTGGCTGGGCGACCTCAAGTTCACCGCGGATTACGGCGAACTGGTGCGGCACGATCCGCGCACCATCAATACGAGTCTTGCCGGCGCAGGCAGCACGACGCCGGTGGTAACGCTTCTCCCCAACGCCCAGATCGGGCAGGGGCAGGATCTGAACCTGGAACTCAAGCGCAAGGCGCTCGGCCTCGGCATTGAGAAAATGTTCGGCGACGCCTGGCAGCTCGAAGTCGCGTTCAGGCACGAAGACAAGAGCGGCGCGCGCTTTTTCGGCAAAGGATTCGCCTGCGCGGCTTCATGGAGGGACGTGGGTGTGTGCTCGACCACCACCGCCGGGGCGGTCCTGATGTTGCCGGAGCCGGTCGATTCCACGATCCGCCAGCTCGATGCGAGGCTCAATTATTCCGGGCCGAGCCTGAAGCTCAGCGTCGGCTATTACGGCTCGTTCTACAACAACAATACGGGCGCGCTTACCCCGACCATCGTCGGCGGATTCGGCAACCAGAACGGTGGCACTCAGGCAGCGGATGCAAATCTGGCGACGTACATGGGTACACCGATGGCGCTCTGGCCGGACAACCAGGCGCATCAGCTCTTCGTCGCGGGGAACTACAGGATCACCCCCAAGACCAAGGTGAATTTCAAGTACGCCTACACGCACGCGACGCAGAACGAGAGCTTTGCCGGCATGGGACTCGCGGGGGCACCGGCGGGACGAAACGACTTCGGCGGGGTCATCAACACCACCAAGGCGCAGATCGGCTTTTCGGCGCATCCGCTCGACAAGCTGCACGTGCACGGCGACATCGCCTACGATCACAGAAAGAACGAGACGCCGCTTGCTCTCTACAACCAGCTCTTTTTCTGCACTGCGGGCGGCACCATCCGTGGCTGTACCGGCGGGGCCGCGAACACGGTTCTAGCAGCCTATACCAACGGCAATGCGTCGCCGAAGAAGTACGACGTCAAGCTGGAGGCGAGCTACAAGCTGCCGCAGAATTACCTCGTCGTCGGCGGCTTGAAGTACGAGCGGGAAGACTTCGGCACCTGGACGCCCACGGAAGTGGCGGGCGGCGTTACCGGACTCAAGCAGAAGCTCGCGGAAGAGAGCTACCGTCTGGAATTGCGCAAGACCATGTCCGAGACGCTGACGGGGTCCATCAGCCTGACCTCTGCCCACCGCAAGGGCAAGTCCCCCTGGCTGCGACCGGTGGATTTCATCACGACCGGAGGAGG
>CAZXAR010000012.1:13305-36702 GCA_964638135.1 uncultured Enterobacteriaceae bacterium
TATGCGCTGCAGAAAAGCGCGCACCTGCGGCTGGACTTCATCCACGTCCGGACCTTGTTCAACGAATGGACCTATAATTTCAACGGCGTGCCGTACCTGTACAGCGACAACACGACGCTCAACGCCAAGCAGAACCAGAGCGTGTCCTTCCTCGGCGCGAGCTACGTCTACAGGTTCCAGTAGGTTCGCAGGAAGGTGCGCGTCGCCTGGCCTGTCTGATCCCCGCTCTGTCAACCGGGTCGCGGGGATGCGCGTTCTGGGGAGGCGGTACCTCGTGAACAAGGAGGCTTCATGAAGGCAATACTGATGGTTGCGGTGGCGGCGGGCGCGCTGATGGCAGGTCCGGTTCAGGCGCAGTCCGGCGCCGATGTGCTGAAGGCGAAGGGGTGTCTGAACTGCCACGAGGCGGACAAGAAGAAAGTCGGCCCGGCGTACAAGGATGTGGCGGCCAAGTACAAGGGGAACAAGGACGCCGAAGCGATGCTGGTCGGCAAGTTGAAGGAGGGCAAAGGCCATCCGAAGGTCGCTGCGTCCGATGCCGAACTCAAGGCGGCCGTTCAGGCAGTACTGGCCACAAAATAATCCGGTTTGCTCCCAGGAAAAAGCCGGCTCGAGCCGGCTTTTTTGTCTGCGCGGTGGAACCAACGCGCTCGGTTAGAATACTTACGGGTATGAGATTTCTCGCCAGAAAATCCGAATGCGCGGCTGGGGTATTTGCGGTAGTGCTTGTCATTGCAGCGACCGGCCCACTGCACCGTGCGAATGCGCAAGCGGCCGAGCGGACCGGCAAGCAGGTAGTCGAGGCCGTGTGCGCGTCCTGCCACGCCACGGGTGCGAAGGGCGCACCCAAGATCGGCGACCGCAAGGCCTGGAGCAAGCGCGCCGCGCAGGGCCTGAGCAGCCTCACCGAGCACGCGCTCAAGGGCATCCGCGAAATGCCCGCGCACGGCGGCAACATGAAGCTCACCGATCTGGAAATCGGCCGCGCGGTGGCCTACATGGTCAACCAGTCGGGCGGCAAATGGATCGAGCCCGCGAGCGCGAAGGACATGGCTGCAGAGCGCAGCGGCGAGCAGGTCGTGAAAGGGCAATGCGCCAAGTGCCATCAGGAGGGCGTGGGCGGCGCGCCCAAGATCGGAGACCGCGGCGCCTGGAGACCGCGGCTCAGCCATGGCGTCGAGGCGCTGGTGCGCTCTGCGATCCGCGGCCACGGCGGCATGCCGCCGCGGGGCGATCAGGCCGATCTTACGGACGCGGAAATCCGCAACGCAGTGCTCTACCTGTACAACCCCACGGCGCCAGCCAAGCCCGCTGCTGCCACCGCCGCTGCCGCGCCCAAACCGGCCGGGATGCTCAAGACGGTCGGCGGGATCGAGGTCTATCTGGGATTCGTGTCAGCGGACACGATCCGGGCCTATCCGGAGGGTTCCGTCGAACGGTCCATGCACGGCGGTGTGCCGAGCGGATCGGACAACTATCATCTCAATGTGTCGCTGCTCGATCGGTCGAGCAAGGAGCCGATCAAGGACGCTCGCGTCGAGATCCAGGTCGAGCAGCCGGGCCTCGCGAGCGAGACCAAGGTGCTCGATCCGGTCGTGATCAACAAGGTGCCGAGCTACGGCGATTACTTCAAGCTCAGGCCCAAGACGCATTACGTCATCACGGTCCGCGTGCAGCGGCCCGCCAGCCCGCGGCCGCTCGAAGCCCGCTTCGAGCGCAGGCAGTACTGATCCGGGCGTTCCGCGCCGCGACCCCTACTTCGGCGGCAGCGCGGCGTAGAAGGTCGCGATGCTCTCGATGATCGTGTCGCCGTAGGGCAGGCTCATCTTGTGCATGGTGGTGCTTTCGCGGCGGTCGTCGCGGTAGGCGCGGAGCGCCATCACAAGATAATCCCGGTCCTGTCCCCGGATGCGCGGGATCACGAGCGGGCTGCTCTCGGCGGCCGCACCGTGGCAGCGCTCGCACTTGTCGGTGAGTTCCTGCACGATCGTCTGGCCCCGTTCCGCCGGGCGGGATTTCTGCGCCGTGTAGAAGGCGGCGATGCTGGCAATCTCCTTGTCGCTGAGCCCGCTCACGTAGGCGCGCATCTTCTCGCGCTTGCGGGTGGTGCGGTATGCCTTGATGGCGTTCACGAGATAGGTCGGATCCTGGCTCGCGAGGCTCGGTGTCGCGGTGTCGGTGCTCACGCCCTGGGAGCCGTGGCAGCCGCCGCACACGGCGCTCAAGGGCTCGCCCGCAACCGGGTCGCCGGCGGCGGGCGCGGGACGTGACGCCGGTGTCTGCGAGGCGAAATAGAGCGCCAGATTCTCCTTGTCGATTTTCGACAGCCCGGGGAGCAGGGCGTGCATCGGCGCGGCCTTGCGCTCCTTGTTCAGATATTCGTCGATCGCGGTGACCAGGTAGCGCGGCTGCTGGCCGGCGAGGTTGGGCACGCCGCGCGTCGGGCTGTTGCCGTCCTCGGAATGGCACTTCGCGCATGCGGCTGCAAGCGCCTTGCCGTTCTCGTACGGAGAGTAGGGCTGAACCTCCTTCCCCACGGTCGGGACCGCCGCGGGCAGGCGGGCGTAGTACGCGGCCACGTTGTGCACGTCCGCCTGGGTCATGCGCCCGGCCATCTGCTTGAGCGCGGAATGAAAGCGCTTGCCTTCCCGGTACGCCTTGATCGAGTCGGCGAGATAGCGTTCGCGCTGCGCCGCGAGATGCGGAATGCCGGGCGCGACGCTCTTGCCATCCACGCCGTGGCAGGCCTTGCACTCGCGCTCCGCGAACACCTTGCCGGCGCCGACATCTGCGGCAGCCTGTTTTTCCCCCTTGGGCTTGGCGGCCGGTTCCTCCTTTTCCGCGCAACCGAACAGCGCCACTGACGATACCGCGATACTCAGCAACAGACGTTTCATGGGAAATCCCGGGAAATGGTGGTTCATAGGATCGGAATGCCGGTCAGCCGACGAAATTCGTGTCGCCACCCCGGCGACGGATCACCACGATGGGAGTGCGCGAGAACCAGAGCTGGTACATGGAAACCACCCACATGAACGCGAACGCAAGGCCCATGAGCGCACCGCCGATGATCACCACCCAGGCGAACGGGTGGTAGATCTTGGTGAAGTACCAGGAACCGATATCCAGGGTGAGGGCAACGAACGGCAGCACGACAACCGCGCACTTGAACCACACGGGACGCACGTACGCGTGGCTGAAGATCGTCCCCATGATGAAAAACACCAGCGTAAGCCCGAAAAAGTGGATGTGCGACACGCGAACGAGCGTGAATAGCGCCGTGCCGGTGTCCCGCTCGGTCACTTTCTGCACGTTATCGAAGCCGTTGAGGTTCGGCAGGTGCGGGTTGCTGCCGTCGTGACACGTGATGCAGCGCTTCTCGAGCGTCTGCCTGACATCCTTCTCGTACTTGCCCCGATCGGCGCCCTCCTGCACCCAGGAGACGAGTGAGTTCAGCTCCTCGCGCGGCAGCATCGCCGACATCGATCCGCGCAGGGCCGCTTCGATGCGCGAGCCTTTGCCGCTGCCGCTGTAGGCGATGACCACGTCTTGGTACGACAGCGTGCGCGGATTTCCGTCCTTTCCGGAATACGTGTGGAACAGGTAGATGATCGCGAACAGGTACGCCGTCCCCAGCACCAGAAGCGTCGCCGTGTACAGCACGCGCATGCTGTACGGCAGCTCCGAATAGTGGTGATACAGCCGGTGCAGCGGGATTTCGTTCCCGCCCGGCTCCCTCATTTCGGCTTGTTCCGGCATCGAATCTCCGCTCCTTTTCATTTGCCGCCCTTGCCCGCGGGAAGAATCACGTAAGTCACCGCGCGGGCGGTCTGACGCGAATAGTAGCTGGCGAGTTCCTTCACGTCGGACTCGGACATCAGCGAGGACATCGCCGCCATGGCGCTGCTCTTGCGCGCGCCCGTGCGGTAGGCGTGCAGAACCTGTTCGAGCCAGTCCGCGCGTTGCGCCGACAGGCGCGGCATCATGGGATCGGTGCTGTTGCCGTTCACGCCGTGGCAGCGATCGCAGCGCTCGACCCACTCCGCCGTGGTGAGGGGCCTGCGGACGTTGAGCGGCTGCGGCTGCTGCGCGGCGTAGTACGCGGCCATGTCCTTCATGACGCGCCCGTCCAGCGCCGCGGCGGGTGCCTTCATGGACTCATCCTTGCGCGAACCGTCCTTGTAGGCCTGGAGCGCGGCAACGAGGTACTGCGCGTCCTGGCCTGCGACGCTGGGCGTCGCCGGATTGCCGCTCACGCCGGCGTCGCCGTGGCAGGCGGCGCAGGCCGCCGCGGCCGCTGTCTTGCCCGCCGCCGGGTCGCCCGGCGCCGGCGTCTGCGCTTTCGCCGGCTTTTGCAGCGCATAGAAAAGCGCGATGTTGCCAATCGCTTCGTCACTCACGCCCGCAAGCAGGGACTTCATCATGTCGTTCTTGCGCTGGCCCGACTTGTACGCTTGCGATGCCGCGATGAAATACTTCGGGTCGAGCGCAACCAGATTCGGCATGCCCGGGGTCTTGCTGATGCCGAGTTCCCCGTGGCAACCGCCGCAGCTCGCTGCCGCGGTCTTGCCCGCCTGCACCGGATCTGGCCTCGCGGGGGCGGGCTTCACCGCTCCCGGCGCCGGGGGCTTCGGGGGGTCGAGACTCGCGTAGTACGCGGCCACCTTGACGAGCGCGTCGTCGCTCAGATACTTCACCGCGCCGGGCATGGCGCTCTGGACGCGCGTGGTATACCGATAGGCGCGCAGTTGAAGATCGAGGTAGGCGGCACGCTGCGCCGCGAGATGGGGAATGCCCTTGTTGGAACTGATGCCGTTCGCGCCGTGGCAACGCGTGCAGGCCGCTTCCGCGACGCGCCCGCCCTCGGCGATTTCGAGTGGTGTGACTTGAATCGCCCGAAGCTCGTCCACCGCCGCCGGCCTGACCACCGCCGCTTGCGCGAGCGCGCCCGGCGATTGCCCCGAACCAGCGGCAGCGGCTGCGAACAGGAACGCGATCAGGAGAAAATCCCGGGCGCGTGATCTCCTCGGCGGCTGGGCGCGGCCATTGGGACCCACGCTATCTTCCGTCGCATCGTGCTTACGCATTGCGGCGATCGACGGCACCGCGCCGATCACCGGCGCGGGGTTTGGCAACCTCCCATGAGGCCGTCTCCATCCAGGGTGGAAGCATCCGGACCATGGCCCACAACAGAAACAGCGGCGCAACCGCCACCGAGACCGCGGTCACCAGGCCCTCCCGGTGCAGGATGACGATCTGGTATTCGAGGATTCCTTTTGCGGTCTTGGCGATCTCCTGTCCGCCGATGACCACGTTCCAGCGCATCATCCAGACCGAAAACAGCACCAGCAGGGCGCTCGTCGTGACCCCGACGACCAGCGCCCGGCCGGTAGTGCCCTTCCAGATCATGTAGGTGAGCAGCGCGAGCGGCGTCACCGCGCCGAGCGCGAACTGCAGGATGAAGAACGGGACGATGAGCGGTCCGGTCACGTATTCCAGGATGATCTCGATCCCCTCGCGCGCCTTGTAGACGATGTTCGCGAACTCCAGGCCTTCCAGCACCAGCGTGAACATCGCGAATCCCCACAGCACGTAGGCGAGGCCCTTCACGCACGGCAGGTCGATCGGGACCCTGCGCAGCTTGCACGACAGGACGTAGAGCACGATCAGCAGCGCGACCCCGGAGATGACGGCGGAAAAAAGGAACACTACCGGCATAAGGTCAGAGGACCACCATTCGCGCGACTTGAGCGAGCCGAAGACGAATCCCACGTAGCCGTGCAGGCCATGCGCGGCCGGGATGCCCGTGACGGCGAGCGCAAAAATCCATTTTTCATCATAGCGCATCGCCTTCTCGGCGAGGTCATGCGATCCCAGAGCGGCCACGTGGCAGAGCTTTCCGAGAAAGCCCGGCCGCTGCTGCGCCTGCTGCACGAGGTAGGGCCGGTACATGAACCAGACTTCCAGGATCAGCAGGAGGACGTAGAAGCCGGCCGCGTAGCCGAACACGGCGATCGCCGAGGTCCAGTGCGGTGTCCACACCGGATTGAACGCGCGTTCCGGATGACCGAGGTGGAGCAGCAGCGGCGCCGGCACGAAGATCATGAACGCGAGCGCGGTGAGCAGGGCGAAGCGCCCCACCGGCTTGAACTGCTCCATGCCGAACACGTGGTACAGGCTCGAGACCGTGAACGCGCCCGCGACCAGTCCCGTGAGATACGGATAGACCACGATGAGCACGGTCCACGGGATCACCGTCTCGTTCGGGTAGACGTAGCCGATGTAGGGCGCGGTGTGGGCCAGGGGTTCCATCAGGCCACCTCGCTGTCCAGGCCGACGTAGAACACGTTGGGCTCATTGCCGGTTTCGGGCCGCAGAACCTGCACCCGGTACTTGTTGTTGCGCATGAAGATCTTGATCGGGCTCTGGCGGTCGTTGCGGTCGCCGAAGATGCGGGCGCCGACCGGACAGGCCTCGACGCAGGCGGGCTGCAGCCCCTTGGTGATGCGGTGGTAGCACCAGTAGCACTTCTGCGAAACCCCTTTCTTCGCGTTGAACCAGCGCGCGCCGTAGGGGCAGGCCTGCACGCAGTACTGGCAGCCGATGCAGTACTTCTGGTCGATCAGCACCACGCGGTCCTTGGTCTTGAACGTGGCGCCCGTCGGGCATACCTGCACGCAGGGCGGATTCGAGCACTGGTTGCACAGCTTGGGGACGAAGAACGCTTTTTCCACTTTCGCGTCCTTGTAGCGATTGGCGAAACGGTATTCGCGTTGCGAGCCCGACGCCTCGATGTTCACCGGGTCGTGCTGGCTGTCGATGCGCGGCTTGTCCTCGCCCTCCAGATAGACGTAGCGCTCGACCCAGGTGTTGAAGTGATGGGCGTCGAGAGGAACATCGTTCTCCTTCTTGCACGCCTCGACGCAGCGCAGGCAGCCGATGCACTTGGTCGCATCGACGCCGAACGCCCAGCGGTGCTTGGTCCAATCGTAATCCTTGGTCGGAAACGAGCCCGATTCGGCGGGCCGGCTTTCTTTTTGCGGCGCGCCGCGCGTGGTGGCGAGCGATCCGGCGCCGGCGAGCGCCCCGCTGCACGCCACCGCGGCGCCGCCCAGCCTGCGCAGAAACTCGCGCCGCGCCTTGCCCGAAGGGTCGGATGGATTGGTCATCGTGTTCCCTTTCCTTGCGCCGCCGGCCGGCAGCTCTGCCCCGAGTAGTACGCCGCGAGATTGGCGATGTCGGCGTCGCTCAGCGCCCGGACGACGCCCGCCATCATCGGGTCCTTGCGCAGCCCGGCGCGGAACGCCTTGAGCACGTTCGCGAGGTAGCCGGCTCTCTGTCCCGCGAGGTGCGGCCAGGCAGGATTGCTCGCGATGCCCGTCTCGCCGTGGCAGGCGGTGCAATTCCTTGCCACGTCCTTGCCGGCTGCCGCATCGCCTGCGGTCGGCAGGATCGGGGGCGCGTCGCAAGCGAGGCCTGCGTAGTAGGCCGCGAGGTTCTGTATGTCGGTGTCGCCGAGCGCCTGCGCGAGCGGCGTCATCGCCACGTCTTTTTCGTCTCCCGACTTGTACGCCGCAAGAATGCGCGCGAGGTAGGCTGCATGCTGGCCGGCGAGGTTCGGCCAGGTATCGTTCGGGCTGACTCCCGCCGCCCCGTGACAGCTGGCGCAGGCGGCGGCGGCTTTCTTCCCGGCTGCCGGATCGCCGGCCACCGTGGTCGCGACGGCCGCGATCTTGGGTGCGTGGGGGTTGTGGCACGCGATGCACTGCTGGCCGCCGGAATGCGCCTTTGCCTCGATCTGCGGCTGCGTTTCCGGCCGGCCCGCCGTCGCCTCGTGGCACAGCGTGCACAACTTCGCCGTGTCCGGCGCAATCGCCATCTTCCTGCTCTGCGGATGCCCCTGGGCGGCGCCGTGACAGACTTCGCAGGTCACGGTCTTGTGGCTGCTGGCCGTCCACTGCGCGTGCCGCTCGCCATGGCAGTTCTGGCAATAGCGCGGCGTCTGGAACACCGGCTCCTGCGAAGCGATTTCGGGGACCGAATCGGCGCGGTAGTGGCCGAACCGGTAAAACGAATCGGGAGTGAAGTAGAGTTTCGCCGCGTAGGCCACGACCGCAAACGCCGCCATTACCAGAAGCAGACGAACGATGTGCCGGGGCATTGGCCGTGGATCGATGACGTGTGCGCGATCGGAGTCAACTGGGTGATTTTTCGGATTTTCCCGGCCGCACTACGGGCGCGATTGACATGGATCAACCGGGCCGGGGAAAGGGCCCTTCTCCGGAGCCGCGCGCAGGCACGCGCCGCAAGACCGCGCGCGGAAACAAAAGGGCCGGCTCGAGCCGGCTTCTTATTGAACCGCTGCGAGCTACTTCGTCGCGAGCACGTGCGCCACGGCCGCCTTGATTTCGGCGTCGGACGCGGCGGCCTTGGGATGCCCCTTGCCCTCCTTGAGCTTTGTGACGAGCATGCCCTCGGCGTCCTTGCTGCCCTTGTGCTTTGCGGCGATGTCCTTGAGCGACGGCCCCACTTTCTTCTTGTCGACGTCATGGCAGCCGACACAGCCCTTTGCCTTGAACACGTCCGCTCCGGACTGTGCCTGGACCGAGCCGGTCGCGAGCGCGCCCGCGGCGGCCAACACCAACAGCGTTGCTTTCATGGTAGTTCTCCTTTCATCGTGGATGACATCGAATCGAGCGCGCCCCTTCGCTAAACCCCGCCGCCGAGAAATCCGATCAGAACCAGCGCGAGGAGGGTGAGGCCGATCGCGAGCAGCGCGAAGCCGAGGGTCCGGGAGCCGAGCGTCATCGGCCGCGAGGGCGCGTCGACCAGGTATTTCTCCAGTTCACCGGAGGCGACCAGGCGCTTGTATTCGAGCGCGTGCTCGCGGCGGAATTCCTCCAGCGGCACGCTGCCGGTGAACATCACGATGTCGGGCGGCGGATACTTGTCCGGCCGGAAGTGGTTGTTGAAGAAATGCACGGTGAACAGGAACACCGCCGCCAGAATCGCTTCCTCGCCGTGAACCAGCGTGGCCACGTTGAACACCCACCCGGGCACAACCGAGGCGGTGAAGATCGGAAACGCCAGCATCATGCCGCTGCCGCCGATGATCGCCATCCCCCAGAACACCGCCCAGTAGTCGAATTTCTCCCAGTACGTCCAGCGGTCGAAGACCGGGCGCGGCCCGGCGCCGAAGAACCAGTTGAACATCGCGACGATATCCTTCAGATCCTGCCAGGTCGGCACCAGCGACACGGGCCCGAACCAGTCGAACGTTCTCCAGTTGCGACCGATGCGGAACGCGAAGTAGACCAGGTGAACAAAGAAGATCCCCAGCATGAGGGCGGCGCTCGCTCGGTGCACGATGGCGGCGACCTTCGGGCTGCCGAACGCCTTCACGACGACCTTCGCCCACGCGGTTTCCCCGTAGAGCACGGCCATCCCGCTCAGGACCAGCATCATCACGCTCACGGCGAAGACGAGATGGGCGAGCCGCCACAGAGGGGCGAAGCGCTGGAACTGCTTGCCCTGGTGCTGCGGCAGCTCGTCGGTGCGCACGTGCGGCCGCTCCTTGCGCGCTTGCCGGTCCTTGTATTCGCGGTAGAACCACAGCGCCGTGTGCGACCAGAAGAAGATGAACACACCGGCGAGCAGCGCGATCATGAACTTCGCCGCGGTCCACAGGTAGGGATAGCGGTCGAAATCGCCCGCATTCGCGTGCGGCTCGAAGGTCACGAACCCCCTGGTTGCGCCCTGATGGCACTGCTGGCAGGTCTTGAGCCGGTTCTCGGCATGCACGCGCGAGCCCGGATCCTTCACCCGCTGGATGGTGTGGCTGCCATGGCAGTCGAAGCACTTGGCGGTGTACGCGTAGCCCAGCGTCTGGACCTGCCCGTGATAGGTCGCGGTGTAGGTCCGGAAGCTGTCCTGGTGGCAGTTGCCGCAGTTCTTGACGATCCCGAGCTTGATCGGGTCCTTCTTCGGCGAATCGACGTCGTGCGTGGTGTGGCAATCCGAACAGATCGCCGCGACCGGGTTGGCGTTCTGGAGAACCTCCTTGCCATGGACCGACGTCGCGTACACGTCCCTTTGCTTCGCGTGGCACTTGCCGCAGGTGTTGGGAACGTTCAGGCGCCACTCGGCGCGAACCGTGCTGCCGACCGGGTAGACGTAGTGCGCGTCGTGGCAGCTGTAGCAGGTCGCGTTGGTGCGCGACTGGTCGGCCCGGCTGGGACGCGCGTGGACAGACTTCATGTAATGCTCGATCTGCTCCACGACCACGCCCAGGCGCGCGTTCTCCTTGGTCTTGTCCTCCTTTCGCGCCGCCTGCCACAGGTCCTCGTGGCACTGCACGCAGCTCACCTTGTGCAGCACGCCCGGCTGGTGCGGGATCTCGGTGATATCCCTGTGGCAGTCGACGCACAGGCGCTTGCCGTGCACGCTGTTCGCGAACTTGTCCTTGACGACGTGCAGCAAGCGCGGCTTTGCGTCGGCGCCCGACGCGGAAAATCCCTCGTTGCCGTGGCAGGCGAGACAGACTTCGTTGCCGGGTCGCTCGGCGGATTGCTGCGTGTCCGGTGCGCCGCCGGGCGCGGAGTCCTTCGCCGTCGATTGCGCGAGCGCCGGCGCCGCCGCCAGACCGGAGAGCGCCGCAATCAGCCACGCGGCAAGCCGGGCGCGCTGCACGCGCATCAAGCGGGAGCTTTCATCTCGAACACGTCCGCAACGGTAGAGCAATCGACCGGCAGGGTAATATTGCACGCTCCGGCCGGCGTTGATCCAGGTCAAACGCGATTTTGCGCTGCAACCGATCATCGAATTCCGCTGTTCTGAGTGAGGTCTGTGGATGGTCCTGTTCTGGCTGTTCTCCGGCCTGCTGCTGATCGCCGTGGTGGCGTTTCTGCTGCGGCCCCTGCTGCTGCGGGGCTCGGGCGCGGACGTCTCGCGCAACGCCCTGAACGCCGCGCTGTACGCCGATCAGATGCGCGAGCTCGACGCCGATCTGCGCTCTGGCGCGATCGCGGCAGACGCCTACGAGAAGGCGCGCCGGGAACTCAAGGCGCGGCTGCTCGTCGATGTCGGCGAGGCCGAGGCGCCCCGGTCGGCGGGCGGCGGGCGCGGGATGGCGATTGCGCTCGGCGTCGCGGTTCCCATCGCTGCCGCCGCGATCTATTTCCTGATCGGCAGTCCGGCGGCGATCGCGCCTCAGGACCGGGGCGGAAGCGATGCCGCGCACCAGCTCGACGCGCAGCAGATCGAGGCGATGGTCGAGAAGCTCGCCGAGAAGCTGCGGCGCGAGCCGGGAAACGCCGACGGCTGGATCCTGCTCGGGCGCTCGTACAATCTGTTCGGCCGATTCCGCGAGGCTGCCGACGCCTATGCCAAGGCCGCGAAGCTCCGTCCCACCGATGCGCAGTTGCTCGCCGACTATGCCGATTCGCTCGGCATGGCAAGCGGACGGAGCCTCGCGGGCGAGCCCGAAAAACTCATCGCGCGCGCGCTCGAGATCGATCCCCGCAACCTGAAGGCGCTGGCGCTCGCCGGCACCATCGCGTTCGAGAAGAAGGACTACAAGGCGGCCGCCGCGCTGTGGGAGCGCATGCTGCCGCTGGTGGCAGCCGATTCCGAGGACGCGCGTTCGATCCGCGCCAACGTTGACGAGGCGCGCACGCAGGCAGGCGAGGCGGTCGCGCGCAAGCCGCAGGCCTTGGCGCAGCCTTCGGCGCCCAAGGGCGAGTTGCGCGGCAGCGTGCGCCTCGCCGCCGAGCTTGCCGCCAAGGTGGCGCCCACCGACACGGTGTTCATCTTCGCGCGCGCGGCCGAAGGCCCGCAGATGCCTCTCGCGGTGCTGCGCAAGCAGGTGCGCGACCTGCCGGCGACGTTTGCGCTCGACGACTCGATGGCGATGGCGCCGGGCATGAGTCTTTCCAGCGTTCCGCGCGTCGTCGTGGGGGCGCGGATCTCCAAGTCGGCCGCCGCCGCCGCGCAATCCGGCGACCTGCAGGGGCTGAGCGCGCCGGTGGCGAGCAATGCAAGCGGCGTGGCGATCGTGATCGACTCGGTGGTGCGCTGAACCGGATTCGGGGCTCAAGGCAGCTCAACCGGTTCGACGCGCAGCGCCTCTCGCACAACGGACGCGCGCAGCCAGCGCACGTGCGGCGAGCCGAACACCTCGATGCGGCGCAGTCCGGAAAGGGGCTCGTCGTCGCGAAAGGTGTGCGTGTCGCCGTGCGCGAGAAACACCCGGCCGGGTCGTTCTTTCGCCAGAGTCCCCAGCCTTTCGATGAGAGCCGCGTAGCCGTTCGGCTCGCGCCGGCGCGCGAACGGATTCGCATGCAGCAGCACGACGAGCGCCTCGTCGCGCCATCGCGCGAGCCGCGCCGAGGATTCCAGCCATGCGAACACGGCCTGCATGCGATCCTCGTGCTCGAATTCGTCAGCGAGGTTGTTGTTGCTGCCGGGGACGTTCAGGGCGACGAACAGCAGGCCTGCGCTCGACCAGCGCACATGCTCGCAATACGCGCCCGCCTGGCGCTCGAACCGCACCAGGGCGGGTTGCGTGCAGAACAGCGTCCTCCATTTGGCGAGGCGCTCGGGCGGCTCGAATCCACTGCGGTGGCAGTCGGTCCAGTCGTTATCGCCCGGCAGGAGCACGAACGGGTGGCGTACGCGCCCGAACTGGCGCCGGCGCGCCTCGAGCCACTCGTCATCGCATGGGCCTGTGCCCGAAGTGATGTCGCCGAGGTGCACGACGAAGGCGAGCGGTTCTGCATTCATCCTGTCGATCAGGTTGTCGAGCAGGTTTGCCTGCGCCTGCGAATAGGGCACGTCGCCGAGCAGCGCGAACGAAAAGGCGACCGACGCGGGGGGCGCCGGTGCGCACCCCGCGACGGCGAGCAGAAACGCCACGAGCGCGGCGCCGCGCAGGCGGATTGGCAGCGGCACGGACGCTAGATGCCGTAGGCCTTTCGCAGCAGCGCAAGGGGGTGCGCTTTTTTCGCTGCGGGCGCGCTGTTCCCCATGCCCTGCCGGATGTGCCGAGCGGCGATCGGGCAATCGGAACTGATGTAGTCCGGCTCGCCCCCCGCCATGAGGCGAAAGACCGGCCCGCCGATCTTCATCGAGTTCTCGTAGTACTCGCGCTTCACGCCCCAGGTGCCGTCATGGCCCGCGCACCGCTCGACGGTGTTCACCTTCGTTCCGGGCACCATTTCCAGCATTTCGCGGGTCCTCTGGCCGATGTTCTGCACCCGCTGGTGGCAGGGAACGTGGTACGAGACCTTTCCGAGCGGCTCCTTGAAATCTTTCCTGAGCAGACCGTCGCGATTGCGCAGCACGAGGTACTCGAACGGATCGAACATCGCTTCCTGCACCGCCTTGACGTCGGGGTCGCCGGGAAAAAGAAGCGGCAGTTCCTGCTTGAACATCAGCGTGCACGAGGGCACCGGCGTGAGGATCGCGTATCCTTCCTTCGCCAGCCGGGCGAGCGACGGAATGTTCGCCTCCTTCCGTTTCGCCACGGTCTCGAGGTCGCCGAGCTCGAGCTTGGGCATGCCGCAGCAGGCCTCCTTTTCCAACGTCACGTACGGAATCTCGTTGTGCGCGAGGATCGCGAGCAGGTCGTGGCCGATCCCCGGCTCGTTGTAGTTCACGTAGCAGGTGGAAAAAACCGCCACCTTGCCCGGCGTGTGTTTGCCGTTCTTCGGCGCGAAGGGCGCCGAGGCCGGCGCGTGCGGGCGAAAGGTGCGGCTTGCGTATTCGGGAAGTTCACGGTCCCGGTGCACCTTGAGCACGCCTTGCATCGCGACGCGTGCGGCCTTGTTCCGGCTGAGCGCATTCACGCTTTGCACCACGACCGGAATCGTGGCGAACTTGCCAAGCGCGTCGGTGGCGCTGAGCAGCCGGTCGCGCAACGTGGCCCCGCTCTTCTTGAACTTCACCGCCTTGCCGCGCAGCATCAGGTGCGGGAAATCGACGTTCCAGGGGTGCGGCGGCACGTACGGGCATTTGGTCATGTAGCACATGTCGCACAGGTAGCACTGGTCGACGACCTTCCAGAAGTCGTGCTTGGCGACGCCGTCGACTTCGAGCGTGGAACTTTCGTCGACCAGGTCGAAGAGCGTCGGGAACGCGGTGCACAGGTTCACGCAGCGCCGGCAACCGTGGCAGATGTCGAACACGCGCTGCAGCTCCTTGTACAACGCGCCCTCTTCGTAGAACGCGGCGTCGTTCCAGTCGAGCGGGTGGCGGGTGGGGGCTTCGAGGCTTCCTTCGCGCATGGGGACTTCGGCTCCGTGGGACCGGGTCAAGGTAGCAACGGCGGCCCGATTGATCAAATCGATTTTTGCAATTCGATGAATGGTTTCGGGCTATTGCGGCGAGAGACCTTTGACGTATGTCAAGCACTTGCGCGCGCAGGCGCCTAGCATCGCTTGCGTGGGGCAAGGAGGGCCTCATATTGAGCGTGGAAAGGAGATGGCCATGGCAAACATCCAACGCTACGGCAACATGTTCGAGGACTTTTTCGGCGATCTCAACAAGGGGTTCTGGGTGAAGCCGTTCGCCTTTCCGGGCGAAACCGACCTCAAGATGAAGGTCGACGTCAAGGAAGGCGACAAGGCGTACACCGTGCACGCCGAAATCCCGGGCGTGAAGAAGGACGACATCCAGGTCGACATCAATGGCGATCAGGTCTCGATCCGCGCCGAAGTCAAGCGCGAGAAGGAGAAGAAGGAAGGCGAGAAGGTCCTGCACAGCGAGCGCTACTACGGGATGGTGTCGAGAAGCTTTTCGCTGCCGACCGATGTCGATGCGCAGGGCGCGGCCGCGAACTACAGGGACGGCGTGCTCGAACTGACGCTGCCCAAGAAGGCGAGCGCGCAGGGGCGTCGCCTGGCGATCCAGTGAGCCGCGGGGAGGCGGACGCACGGGCCGCCTCCCGGGGCACCGCGGCTGCGGTGCCCGCGTGCTTTCACTGCGGCCTGCCCGTGGCCGAAACGGGCCGGTGGGGTGCGCTTGTGCTCGGAGCGCGGCGGCCCTTCTGCTGCGCGGGCTGCGAGGCGGTAGCGCGCACCATCGTTGCCGCCGGTTTCGAGCGCTACTATGAAACGCGCGATGCGCCGCGCGCCGACGCCGACGCCGCGCCCGCGCGGCTGCCTGACGATCTGCCCTGCGCCGCGATCTACGACGATCCGCGCGCGCAGCGCCAGTTCGTCGCCTCGCTCGACCCGCACCGGCGCAGCGCGACGCTCGTGCTCGACCGCATTCGCTGCGCCGCCTGCCTGTGGCTGAACGAGCGCTGGCTGAAGCGCCAGCCGGGTCTGCTCCGGGCGGACATCAATTTCGCCACCCGCCGCGCGCAGGTGGAATGGGACGCGCGTGCAACCCGCCTGTCGCGCCTCATCGAGGCGGTGCGGGCGATCGGGTACGACGCGAGTCCGTTCGATCCGCAGCGCCAGTCGGGGCACGACCGCGGCGAGCGGCGCGCCGCGCTGTGGCGGCTGTTCGTCGCCGGGTTCGGCGCCATGCAGGTGATGATGTACGCCATTCCGGCGTATCTCGACGATGGCGCGAGCATGGCCCCGGGGCTTGCGCAGCTCATGCGCTGGGCGAGCCTCGCGCTCACGCTTCCGGTGCTCGCCTTCTCCTGCACTCCTTTCTTTTCCGCCGCCTGGCGCGACCTTCGCGCGCGGCGCATCGGGCTCGATACGCCGCTCGCGCTCGGGATCGGGGCCGGATTCGCCGCCAGCACCTGGGCAACCGTCAGCGGGTCGGGCGAGGTCTACTTCGACTCGATCGCGATGCTCGTGTTCCTCCTGCTCAGCGCGCGCTACGCGGAAATGATGGCGCGCCAGCGAGCCTCGCGCGGGCTCGACCGGCTGGCGCGCTGGATGCCCTTGTTCGCGCTGCGCGTGGATGGCGAGCGCACCGAGCAGGTGGCGGCGCATGCGCTTTGCGCCGGGGACGGCGTCCTCGTTCCCGCAGGCGAGCAGGTCCCTGCCGACGGCGTGGTCGAGCAGGGCGCGTCGAGCGCCGACGAGTCGCTCCTCACCGGGGAGTCGCTGCCGGTCGCGAAGAGCGCCGGCGCGCAACTCCTGGGAGGATCGGTGAACATCGAACAGCCGCTCGTGATGCGGGTGACCAGCGCCGGTGCCGACACCGTCGCCGCCGCGATCGCGCGGCTGGTCGAACGCGCGGCGGCCGCGAGACCGCGAATGGTGGCCGGCGCTGATCGCATCGCGGTGTGGCTCACCTGGCTCGTGCTCGCGGCGGCGGCGCTTGCGGCGCTCGCATGGAGCCAGGCTGCGCCGGAGCGCGCGCTCTGGGTGGCGGTGGCGGTGCTGGTCGTGACCTGCCCCTGCGCGCTCGCGCTCGCGGCGCCCATCGCGCTTACCGCTTCGGCGGCGCAGCTGCTCGAGCGCGGCGTTGCACTGACGCGGCCCGGGGCACTGGAAACGCTGGCGCGCGCGACCGACGTGGTGCTCGACAAGACGGGCACGCTCACCACCGGGCGTTTGGCGCTCGTACGCGCGACGGCGCTCGGGCATCTGGAGGAGCGCGACTGCCTTTCGCTTGCGCGTTCGCTCGAGGCGGCGAGCCGCCATCCGATCGCCGGCGCCTTCGCGCGGCAATCGTCCGCCGGCCGCGAAGCCGATGCGATTGCGCTCGCGGGACGGGAGAATTTTCCCGGCCACGGGATCGAGGCGCGGTTGGGCGGACGGCGGGTTCGCATCGGCACGCAGGCGTTCTGCCGCGAACTCGTGCACGTCGCGCCGCTGCAGGATCCTGCGATCTCCCCCGGGCAGACGACGGTTTTCCTCGCCGGCGAGGAGGGCTGGCTTGCCGCGTTCGTGCTGGAAGACGAGCCGCGGCACGACGGCGCGTCGATGGTGGCAGGATTGCGGCGCTCGGGGCTCGAAGTGCACCTCCTGAGCGGCGACGATCCGCGCGTTGTGGAGAGCCTCGCGCGGCGGCTCGGGATCGAGCGCTTCACGGGCGCCGCGACGCCGCAGGACAAGTTTGCCTACGTGAAGCGGCTGCAGGCGGCGGGCAAAGTCGTCGTGATGGTGGGCGACGGACTGAATGACGCTCCGGTGCTGGCCGCCGCCGATGTCTCGTTCGCGATGGCCGGCGGATCCGACATAGCCCAACTCCACTCGGAAGTCATCCTCCTCGGCGAACGGCTGCACGCGGTTCCGGAGGCGATCGCCGACGCGCGCCGCACCATGCGGATCATCCGGCAGAACTTCGGCTGGGCGCTGGCCTACAATGCCGTTGCGCTGCCGCTTGCGGTGGCGGGCTGGATCGGGCCGTGGGAAGCAGCGATCGGCATGGCGGCGAGCTCCTTCATCGTGGTCCTCAACGCGTTGCGCGTGGCCGCGCAAAAGGATCGCAGGCAATGGAAAGCCTTTACATCCTCGTTCCTCTCTCAGTCGCGCTCGTATTCCTGATCGGCTGGGTGTTCTGGCGCGCGCTGCACGGCGGGCAGTTCGACGACCTGGAGCGTCCGGCGTATTCGATCCTGGAGGACGATGAGGGAGGGGATGGCGATGGCCGAGATGCACGCGCACGGCGCGATTGACGTCCACGCGCATTTCTATCCGCAGGCGTTTCTCGACGTGCTGGCGAAACACGGCGCCGCGCACGGGCTCGAATGGCAGATGCTCGAGGGCAAGGGCCCGCAATTCCGCATCGGTCATCTGCTGACGGGTCCGCTCGGGCCGGCGTACGTCGACCTCGCGACGCGGCTCGACGCGATGGACGCGCAAGGGGTCGAAGTGCATGCGCTTTCGCTCTCGCAGCCGATGGTGTACTGGGCCGGGCGTGAACTCGGGCAGCGGCTGGCGGCGACCTACAACGACGAAGTGGCGCGCGCGCACGAACATCATCCGCGCCGCCTCGTCGGGCTCGCCGCGCTGCCGATGCACGCGCCCGATCTCGCGGTGCGCGAGGTCGAGCGCGCCGCGGCGCTCCCCGGGGTGCGCGGGTTCTACTCGGCGACCCGCGTGCTCGACAAGGAGCTTTCGGACGCCGCATTCTTCCCCGTGTACGAGCGGATCGAAGCGCTCGGCATGCCGCTCTTCCTGCACCCGGTGTTCGTGATCGGCGCCGAGCGGCTCGGCGCGTTCTATCTCACCAACCTGCTCGGCAATCCGTTCGAGTCGGCGATCGCGGCGGCGCATCTCATCTTCGGCGGCGTGCTGGACCGCTTTCCGCGCCTCGCTGTCGTGCTGCCGCACGCCGGAGGCGCGTTTCCGTGGCTCGCCGGGCGGCTGAACCGCGGCTGGGAAAAGCGCGCCGAGCTGAAGAGAATCCGCCAGGCGCCGGTCGAATACCTGCGCCGGTTCTACTACGACACGATCGGCTATTCGGACCCGGTGCTCGAATACCTGGTGCGCGTGATCGGCGCGGACCGCGTGCTCATGGGAAGCGACTACTGCTTTCCGATCGCCTACGAGCAGCCGGTGCGCATCGTCACTGCAAACCCTGCGCTCGACGAACCCGCCCGGCGCGCAATCCTCTCCGGCAACGCGCGCGCCCTGCTAAGGCTCGATCAGACCAGCTGAACCGCGACGCTGCCCAGGGCGCCGAAATCGGCGCGCAGCGTGTCGCCCTTGTTGGCCCACACCGGGCGGATGAATGAACCCGAGAGCGTGAAATGGCCCGGCTCGAGCGTGCGCCCGAACCGGCCGACCTTGTTGGCGAGCCAGGCGATGCCCATCGCCGGATGGCCGAGCACCGCGGCGGAGACGCCCGATTCCTCGATCTCGGCGTTGCGGTACATCAGTCCCGGGACCCAGCGCAGGTCGACGTCGGTGGGACGGACGGGACGCCCGCCCACGATCACCGCGGCGGCGGCGCCGTTGTCGGCGACCGTGTCGAAGATCTTGCGCGGATTCTGCACCCGGGCGTCGATCAGCTCGATGCACGGCACCACCCATTCGGTCGCATTCATCACTTCGAGCAGCCCCACGCCGGGTCCCTTGAGCGGCTTGCCGAGGATGAAGCCGAGCTCCATCTCGACGCGCGGCACGCAGTAATTGGCGTGCGGGAGCTTCGCGCCGTCGTCGAAGAACATGTTGTCGAGCAGGTGGCCGTAGTCCGGCTCGTCGATCTGCGAGGAGAGCTGCATCGCCTTCGAGGTGAGCCCGACCTTGTGGCCGCGCACCTTCGCGCCGGCGGCCACCTTCGTCTGCGTCACCATCTCCTGGATCGCGTAGGAATCCTCGATCCGGATGTCGGGCCAGGTCGTGGAGAGCTGGACGACCGGCTTGCGCTCGCGCTCGGCCTGCAGGAGCAGCTCGGCGGCCTTGCGGCGGTCGGCGTCGGACATCATGGGGTCATTTCCTCCACGGTCGGGTCAGAGTTTCACGCAGACGTTGCGCAGCTCGGTGTAGAACTCGAGCGAGTGCACGCCGCCTTCGCGCCCGATCCCGGAATGCTTCGAGCCGCCGAACGGCGTGCGCAGATCGCGCAGGAACCAGCTGTTCACCCAGATGATCCCGACTTCGATGCGCGAACTCACCCGGTGCGCACGCGCGAGGTTGGTGGTCCAGACGGTGGTGGCAAGGCCGTAGGGCGTGTCGTTCGCCAGGCGCACCGCCTCGTCCTCTTCGTCGAACGGGCACAGGTGCACGCAGGGGCCGAAGATCTCCTCGCGGATCACGGCCGATGATTCGGGCAGCCCGGTCCAGATCGTCGGCTCGATCCACGATCCCCGCGCAAGCTCGCCTTCCAGCTTCGGCACCCCGCCGCCCGTGACCACGGTTGCGCCGTCTTCCACCGCCTTGCGGTAGTACGAAAGCACCTTGTTGCGGTGCTCTTCGCTGATGAGCGGGCCGATGCCGGTGGTTTTCTCCTCGGGACGTCCGGGGCGCATCGCCACGGCCTTCGCCTTGAGCGCCTGCACGAAGCGCTCGAAAATGGGGCGCTCGACGTACACGCGCTCGGTGCCGAGGCACACCTGCCCGCAGTTGGCGAACGCGGCGCGGCTGATGCCGTCCACCGCGCCATCGAAATCGCAGTCGGCGAACACGATTCCGGCATTCTTTCCGCCCAACTCGAAGGACACCGCGCGCACGCCGTCGGCCGCCGCCTTCATGATCGCCTCGCCGGTGCGCGTCTCGCCGGTGAAGGTGATCGCGTTCACGCCCTTGTGCCGCGTCAGCAGCTCGCCCGCCGAGCCCGGGCCGAAACCGTGCACCACGTTGTACACGCCTTTCGGAACGCCCACCTTGTTCATCACTTCGCCGAGCAGCGTCGCGGTGGAGGGCGTCTCCTCCGAGGGCTTCACGACCACGGCGTTGCCGCACGCGAGCGCCGGCCCGACCTTCCAGGTCATCAGGAGCAGCGGCAGATTCCACGGACAGATCACCCCGATCACGCCCTTGGGCACGCGGATCGCGTAGTTGAGCGCGCCGGTGCCGTCCGGCGTCGCCATGTGGAACGCCTCGGTCGGAACGCTCTTCACGACGTCGGCGAACACCTTGAAGTTCGCCGCGCCGCGCGGGATGTCGATGTGGCTGGCGAGGCTCACCGGTTTGCCGGTATCGGCGACTTCCGCCTGCAAAAAATCGTCGAAGCGCCGGTTGATCTCGTCGGCGACCGCATAGAGCATCTCGCAGCGCCTGGCGAGGTCCATGCGTCCCCAGGGGCCGGCGAGCGCGGCGCGCGCCGCGCGCACTGCCGCGTCCACTTCCGCCGGACCCGCCTCGGACACCGTGCCGATCCGGCGGCCATCGGTCGGCGAACGGTTCTCGAAGGTCTTGCCGCTGCCCGAGCGAACGAACTCGCCGTCGATGAAATTGAGAATTTCGGTGACGGTGGCGCGCGGCGCCACCTGCGCAGGCATGCTCATGGGATTGCTCCTACGGGGAGCCGCATTTTCCTGCTTTGCGCCTGGGCAGGCAACACTTTCGGTATTCTCCCGCCATGGCGGCAATGATGAACGCGATGCGCCTGCACGCGCCGCGCGGCGGGCTTGTGCGCGAGGCGATCGCGGTGGCCGATCCGGGGCCGCGGCAACTGCTCCTGAAGGTGCGCGCCTGCGGCGTATGCCGGACCGATCTGCACGTGGTCGATGGCGAGCTCGCGCGTCCGAAGCTGCCGCTCGTTCCCGGGCACGAGATCGTCGGCGAGGTCATCGCGCGCGGCGCCGGCGCCCGGCGCTTTCGCGAGGGCGAGCGCGTCGGCGTGCCGTGGCTGGGCGGCACCTGCGGCTCGTGCGAATTCTGCCGCACCGGCCGCGAGAACCTGTGCGAGAAGGCGCGCTTCACCGGCTACGATCTCGACGGCGGCTACGCGCAATACGCGCTCGCGGACGAGCGTTTCAGTTTCCCGATCCCGGAGCGCTATGGCGACGAGGAGGCCGCGCCGCTCCTCTGCGCCGGACTGATCGGCTACCGCTCGCTCGCCATGGCGGGCGAGGCGCGCAGACTGGGGATCTACGGCTTTGGCGCCGCGGCGCACATCGTGGCGCAGATCGCCAGGCACGAGGGCAGGGGGGTGTTCGCGTTCACGCGGCCGGGCGACGCCGCCGCGCAGGAATTTGCGCGCCGCCATGGCGCCGACTGGGCGGGCGATTCCGGTGCTGCACCGCCCGCGCCGCTCGATGCCGCGCTCCTGTTCGCCCCCGTCGGTGCACTGGTGCCCGAAGCGCTTGCGCGCGTGCGCAAGGGCGGCATCGTGGTGTGCGGCGGGATCCACATGAGCGACATCCCGCAGTTTCCGTACGCGCTCCTGTGGGGCGAGCGCAGGCTGCAATCGGTCGCCAACCTCACGCGTGCCGACGGCGAGCAGTTCATGCGCCTTGCGGCGCAGGTTCGACTGCGCACCGAGACGACGTCTTTCGCGCTGAAGGACGCGAACAAGGCGCTCGCCGCGCTGCGCGAGGGAACGCTTTCCGGCGCCGCCGTCCTGGTTCCCTGACCGCGATCGACGGCCGCGCCCGCGGCCATGCGGCCTTGACCTATGTCAAGTACCGCGGCCCATCACTCTCTAGCATGTGCGTGACTTATCGCCGTTCAGGGAGCCGCCGGGCATGCCGGGGGAGACGTACAACTACACCGTAGTGCGGCAATTCGCGATCATGACCGTGATCTGGGGCGTGGTCGGAATGCTGGTCGGCGTGCTCATCGCCGCGCAGTTGCTCTGGCCGGAACTCAATTTCGAAGTCTCGTGGCTCACCTACGGCCGGCTGCGGCCGCTGCACACGAACGCGGTCATCTTCGCTTTCGGCGGCTCGGCGCTTTTCGCGACCTCGTACTACGTGGTGCAGCGCACCAGCCACGCGCGCCTTTTCTCCGGCGGGCTCGCGGCGTTCACGTTCTGGGGCTGGCAGGCGGTGATCGTGCTCGCCGCGGTGACGCTGCCGCTCGGTTACACCTCGGGCAAGGAATACGCCGAGCTCGAGTGGCCGATCGACATCCTGATCGCCCTGGTGTGGGTCGCCTACGCGGTGGTGTTCTTCGGCACGCTCTACAGGCGGCGCGTGCCGCACATCTACGTCGCCAACTGGTTCTTCGGCGCGTTCATCATCACGGTCGCCGTACTGCACATCGTCAACAGCGCCGCGGTTCCGGTCTCGCTCTGGAAATCTTATTCGGCGTATTCGGGAACGCAGGACGCGATGGTGCAGTGGTGGTACGGGCACAACGCGGTCGGCTTCTTCCTCACCGCCGGGTTTCTCGGAATGATGTACTACTTCATCCCGAAGCAGGTCGAACGCCCGGTGTATTCGTACCGCCTCTCGGTAGTGCATTTCTGGGCGCTCATCTTCACCTACATGTGGGCGGGCCCGCACCACCTGCACTACACCGCGCTGCCCGACTGGGCGCAATCGCTCGGGATGCTGTTTTCGCTCATCCTGCTCGCGCCGTCCTGGGGCGGCATGATCAACGGCATCATGACGCTCTCGGGCGCGTGGCACAAGCTGCGCACCGACCCGATCCTCAAGTTCCTGGTCGTCTCGCTTTCGTTCTACGGCATGTCGACCTTCGAGGGGCCGATGATGTCGGTGAAGACGGTGAACGCGCTCTCGCACTACACCGACTGGACCATCGGCCACGTGCACAGCGGCGCGCTCGGCTGGGTCGGGCTGGTGAGCATGGGCTGCATCTACCACCTGGTGCCGCGCCTGTACGGCCGCACCGAGATGCATTCGGTGCCGCTCGTCAACACGCATTTCTGGATCGCGACCGTGGGCATCGTGCTCTATATCGCGTCGATGTGGATCGCGGGGGTGATGCAGGGCCTGATGTGGCGCAGCGTGAGCGCCGACGGCACGCTCACCTACACGTTCGCAGAAAGCGTGAAGGCCTCGTATCCGTTCTACGCCATCCGGCTGCTCGGCGGCGTGCTGTATTTCGCCGGCATGCTGATCATGCTCTACAACGT
>CAZXAR010000013.1:0-36262 GCA_964638135.1 uncultured Enterobacteriaceae bacterium
ACAAGGTGAAGATGGGCATCCGCGACAACCGCTACGAGGCGATGGTGCCGGTGGTCGTGGGGCCGATCCGGCTCAAGGGCCGCGTGCACCGGACGGAGGCGCGGCTTGCGCGCGCGCACACCGGGAGGAAGCTGAAGATCACGATGCCCGGCCCGATGACCATCGTGGACACGATCGCCGATCGGCACTACGGCGACAAGGCGAAGCTCGCCATGGCCTTCGCGGCGCTGCTCAACCAGGAGGCGCGCGCGCTCGAGAAGGACGGCGTGGATGTGATCCAGTTCGATGAGCCGGCGTTCAACGTCTATATGGAAGACGTGAAGAAATGGGGCATCGCAGCGCTGCACCGGGCGATCCGCGGCCTCAGGTGCAAGACCGCGGTGCATATCTGCTACGGCTACGGCATCCAGGCGAATATCGACTGGAAACGCACGCTCGGCTCGGAATGGCGCCAGTATGAGCAGATCTTTCCCGCGCTCGCGAAGAGCCGGATCCGGCAGGTGTCGCTCGAGTGCATCCACTCCAGGGTCCCGGCGCATCTGATGGGGTTGCTCAAGGGCAAGGACGTGCTGGTCGGCGTGATCGACGTCGCCTCCGACAAGGTCGAAACGCCCGAAGAGGTGGCCGACACGATCGGGCGCGCGCTCCCGTTCGTGCCGAAATCCAGACTCTTTCCCTGCACCAACTGCGGCATGGCGCCGATGGACCGCGAGGTGGCGCTCGCGAAGCTCCGCGCGCTCGCCGCGGGCGCCGCGCTTGCGCGCCGGCGCTACGCGCGGCTCACCACGCGTAGGCGAACGCCGGAAAGCACTCGGATTTAGCGCCGCGCGGATCGCAGCCGGCCTCGATCAGGCCGCTTTCCTCGTCGTACTGCACCGCCGAGACGAATCCTTCGGTCCAATCGGGCGCGACATCGAGATCGTGGCCCCGCTGCCTGAGTTCATCCAGCACTTCGCGGCCGAAGCGCGGCTCGATCCGCACGCGGTTGGGCGTGCCCTCGTGCGGCGCGAAGAAACCCGGAAAGTGCTCGGTCGAGAGCTTCGGCGCCTCGATCGCCTGCGGGATCGTCATGCCGAAGACCGCGCGGTACAGGAAGAACTGCAGCAGCCACTGGCCCTGGTTGTCCCCGCCCATGGTGCCGAAGGTCATCCACGGTCTGCCGTTGCGAAACGCGAGCGAAGGCGTGAGCGTGGTGCGCGGGCGCTTGCCCGGGGCAACCACGTTCGGATGGTGGGCCGGACCGAGGTAGAAGGTCATCATGCGCACCGAAAGCGGAAAGCCGAGCGGCTCGATCACCTCGGCGGACTTGATCCACGCGCCGCTCGGCGTGAAGGAGGCCATGTTGCCTTTCGCATCCACCGCGTCCACATGCACCGTTCCCCCGCCCCACGACTTGGGCGTGAAGCGTTCCCCGGCCGGAAGCAGCGCGGCGTTCCGTTTCGCGTCGCCGGGCCGCAGTTCCAGGTTCGAGCGCCGTGGATCGATCAGCGCGGCGCGGCGCTTCGCATATTCCGCCGAGAGCAGCACGTCGCCGGGCACGGCAGCGTACGCGGGATCGCCGTAATACTGCTCGCGATCGGCGAACGCGAGCTTCATCGCCTCGATGAGCAGGTGGCAGTACTCGGCGCTGTCCGGCCGCAGCGCCCCGAGATCGAACCGCGACAGCAGCGCGATCGTCTGCAATTCGGCGGGGCCCTGCGTCCAGAAGCCGCACTTGAAAAGCTCGCTGTCGCCGACGCGCAGCCGCGCCGGCTCCTCGATCCGGGTCTCGAAGCATTCGAGATCTTCACGCGCGAGAAAGCCGTCGCGCTCCCGGGAGAAATTCGCGATCTCGGCGGCGATCTCGCCCCTGTAGAAGGCGCGCAGCGGATCCTCTGCGTTCGCCAGGTAATCGTAGGTGCGCGCGAGAGCCTCGTTCTTCACCCGCTCGCCGACTGGCGGAACGCGGCCGCCGGGGAGGTAGACGCGGCCGCTCGCGGGCCATTCGTTGAGGAACTTGTCGCGCAGCGCGACGAGGCCGTACTTGTGCTGATTGCGCAGTCCCTCGGATAGCGGAAAACCGTTCTTTGCCAGCTCGAGCGCCGGCGCGACCACCTCGCGAAAGCTCAAAGTGCCCCAGCGCGCCAGCGCGGTGAGGAGCGCGGAGAAGGCCGCCGGCGTGCCGGCGGCGAGGATGCCCGCATCGGGCACATCGGCCAATCCGCGCGCGCGGAACGCTTCCGGCGTCGCCTTCATCGGCGCCGCCATGTTGCCGTTCAGCGCAATCACGCGATCCTCGCCGGCGAGCCGAACGAGGATCGGACATTCGCCGCCGATCGTGTGCATCTGCGGGTTGACCACTCCTTCGACGAGCGTGGCGGCGACCGCCGCATCGATCGCGTTGCCTCCGGCCTTGAGGACGTCGACGCCGGCGTTCACGGATAGGTAGGAATTCGCCGCCACGGCACCGTGCGTGCCGATCAGGCGCGGATAGAAAGTGGTCGAATCGGTGGCGAGGATCCGGTAGGCGCGGGCGCTCATGGCAGCGCTAGAATAGCCTAGTGCTTGCGCTCGAAATGCTCGCAGAGCGAAAGATCGAGGAAGCCCTGGCGCGCGGCGAACTCGAGGGTCTTCCGGGCGCCGGGCGGCCGCTCGATCTCGACGACGACCGGCTGGTGCCCGAAGAGCTGCGCATGGCGTTCCGCGTGCTGAAGAACGCCGGGCTCGTCCCCCCGGAACTCGAGCCGGCGCGCAAGGGCGAGAAGAAGCTCACGCTGCTTCGCGCGCGCGTCGAGAGCCGCTACTTCCACAAGGTGGTGCGCAAGCTCGAAGGCTAGCCGGTCGGCTGCGCCAGGTCGGACTTGGTGGCGGGAACCGAAAAGGTCGCCTCGGGAAACACCGGTAGTTCCTTCTCCCACTCCGCGTAGCGCGCGCGCATCGTCGCCAGGCGCTGCGGCTCGTGCTGTGCGCGGTTGGCGCGCTCGCGCGCGTCGGCGCGCAGGTTGAACAGGAACTCGCCGTCCTCGGTGGCGAGCCACTTCCAGTCCCCGAAGCGCATCGCCTTCTGGTCGCGGAACTTCATCCGCCAGAAAAGCTCGCGCGCGAAGCTCGCGAGCGGATTCTCGAGCACGTGGAGCAGGCTCACCCCGTCGAGCGGGTAGTCCGCGTGCGCCTGCACCCCCGCGGCCTCGAACAATGTCGCCACCCAGTCCATGGTGATCGCGTGCTGTGAGGTGACTCCGCCCGGCCGCACGCGCGCCGGCCAGCGCACGACGTACGGGACGCGAATTCCTCCTTCCAGCAGATCCATTTTCTTGCCGACCAGCGGCCAGGTGTCGGAAAAGCGCTCGCCGCCGTTGTCGCTGGTAAACACGACTAGCGTGCGCTCTTCGCAACCGGCCCGCTTGAGCGTTTCGAGGATCCGCCCGATCCCCTCGTCCATCTGCCGCACCATGGTGAGGTAGGTCTGCACCGAGCCGCCGTCGAAGTGGTAGAGCTCCTGCAGGCTGCGCGCTTCGCGCTCGTCGGCACGGGTCTCCCAGGGCCAGTGGGGGGCGGTGTAATGCACCGAAAGCAGGAAGGGGCCGCGCTGCCGCCCGATGAATTCGACCGCGCGCTCGGTAATGAGGTCGGTCAGGTAGCCGTCGCGGCGCACCTCCTCCTCGCCCTCGTACAGGTCGTCCGCGCCGGAAGAGTCCCGGTGCGTGAAGTAGTCCAGCCCGCCGCTCATCGGGCCGAAGAATTCCTGATAGCCGCTCTTGAGGGGGCCGAAATGCGGCAGGAATCCGAGGTGCCACTTGCCGACGAGCGCGGTCGCGTAGCCCGCATCGCGCAGGATCGAGGCGAGCGTGGGGTGCTCCGGCGGCAGCCCGAGCACGGCGTTTCCACGGTGGCGCGTGGCGATCGGCTCGTCGTTTCCGCCGCGCAGCCGGTACTGCCAGCGCCCGGTCATGAGCGCGAAGCGGGTCGGCGAGCAGACCGGCGAGTTCGAATAGCCGTCGGTGAACCGCAGGCCCTCGGCCGCCATGCGGTCAAGCACCGGCGAGCAATCCGAGCGCCCGCCGTAGCACCCGAGATCGGCGTAGCCGAGGTCGTCGGCGAGGATGAAGACGAAGTTGGGCCTCATGCCCGGCGAGGATAGCAAATGGGGCAGTCGGGTCGCGCAGCGGTAAGCAGGAAAAGAGCTATGATGAATCCATGCCGCGCAGCAGACTTGGAAACGCGATCCTGCCCTTTGCGGTGGCTGCCCTTGTGAGCGCCGCCGCGCCGCAGGCGTTCCCGGCACCGCAGACTCGGGCCGAGGCGCTCGCGGCATTGGAGGACCCGCAGACCGAGCGCCGCGCCGAGGCCGTGGTGTGGCTCGCCAACCACGGCCGCATGGAAGACCAGCCGCTGCTCCTCAAGCGCCTGCGCGACGAGAGCCCGTTCGTGCGCGGTTTCGCCGAGCAGGGACTGTGGCTGTTGTGGAGCCGCTCGGGCGAAGACGAGATCGACCATCTGATGGCGCGCGGCGTGGACGAAATGCAGTCGGGCCGCCACCGCGAGGCGGTGGCGACTTTCAGCGAAGTGATCCGCCGCAAGCCCGAGTTCGCCGAGGGCTGGAACAAGCGCGCCACGGTGCATTACCTGGCGGGCGAATACCGAAAGTCGCTCGCCGACTGCGACGAGGTGATGAAGCGCAACCCGTTCCACTTCGGCGCCCTTTCGGGCTACGGCCAGATCTATTTCCGGCTCGAGGACTACGACCAGGCGCTGCGCTGGTGGCGGCGGGCGCTCGAGGTAAATCCGAACATGACCGGCGTGGAGATCAACATCAAGGGCACCGAGGAGCTGGTGCGGAAAAAGCGCGGCCGCGCGATCTGATGGCCGTGAAAGCGCCCGGCTAACCCAGTTCCCGCAGCAGCTCGCTAACCGCCGCAGCCGCTTCGCGCGGATGTTCCAGCGGGAAGAGGTGCCCGCCGGGCACCCGGCGCTTGAGGAAACGCGGGCCGCGCATCGCCGTCATCCCGACGCGGCGCACCACGTCCGAGTCGGCGCCGCCGATGAACCCCGCCGGCACCCGCAGGCGTGCGAGCTGGCGCGACATGTCGTGCGGAAAGGTGCGGTAGATGCGGTATTCGACCTCCGGGTCGATGCGCAGCCGGAGGTGGCCGTGCGCGCCGAGGAGCGCGTGGCGCACGTAATCGTCGAGGCATTGCTCGGCGAAGTGCCGATACAGCCGGCGCGTGCGGAAGTGCGCCTTCGCCTCCTCGCGGCTCGTCCACTCGTGCCGGCGGTCGCGCGTCGCCGCCGCCGGCGTCACGCGATCGACGATGCCGAAGCGCTTGGTTGCGCCGAGCAGCGTCCCCTTGACCGCGCCGAGGATCGGCGCATCGAGCAGCACGATGGCGCGAAACAGTTCCGGCCTGCGCGCCGCGGCGAGGAAGGTGAGGTAGCCGCCCAGAGAGTGCCCGACACCGTAGACCGCTTCGCCATCCCAGGCGCGCTCGATCGCGGCCTCGAGCTGCTCGACCAGATGGGTCCAGCGCTCGGTCACCGGATAGCGCGGGTCGGTCCCGATCGCCTCGACCGCGCCGATGCGGTAGTCGCGGCCGAGCTCGCCGAGCATCGCCGCGTAGCAGGGCGCGGGAAGTCCGTTGGCGTGCGAGAACTGCAGGACCGGTTTCTTGAGAATGCTCAGGCGATCTTCTGCGCCGCGGCGTCCGCATCGAGCGGCTCGCCGGTGCGGAAGCCCTGCATGTAGTCGCAGCCGCACCCGCGCAGCACCTGCTCCTGCGTCTCGGTCTCGACGCCCTCGGCGACGACCTTGCGCCCGAGCGCGTGCGCCAGCTCGACGAAGGCGATCACGATTTCCCGGCTTTCCGAGTCCTCCGGGATCGCGCCGACGAGCGACTTGTCGATCTTGAGCTTGTCCACCGGGTAGCGCTTGAGGTTGACCAGGCTCGAATAGCTGGTGCCGAAGTCGTCGATCGCGAGCGACACGCCCAGGTCCTTCAGCTTGCGCAGCGTGGAGAGGATCGGCTCGTTCTGCTGCATCACCGTCGCCTCCGAAAGTTCCAGCTCCAGCTGCGCCGGCGGCAGGCCGGATTCCTGGAGCGCACGCGCGACGATGTCGGGCAGCTTGAGGTCGGCGAACTGGCGCCCCGACAGGTTCACGCCGACGAGCACGCCGCGCGCGCCGGCGTGGCGCGCGCCCCAGCGGCACACTTCGCCGAGCGCCCATTCGCCGACCCGCAGGATCAGCCCGGTGTCCTCGGCGAGCTGGATGAACTCGGCCGGCGCCATGAGACCGCGCGTGCGGTGCTGCCAGCGCAGCAGCCCCTCGTAGCCGGCCACCCGCCCGCTCGCGAGCTCGATCACCGGCTGGTAGAACATGCGCAGCTCGCGGTTCTGGATCGCGCTGCGCAGGTCCGCCTCGAGCGCCATCCGCCGGGTCGCGGCGAGGTTCATCTGCTCGGTGAAGAACTGGTAGTTGGAGCGCCCGGTCTCCTTGGCGTGGTACATCGCCGCATCGGCATTGCGGATCAGGGTTTCGGCATCGCGACCGTCGTCCGGGAAGATGCTGATGCCGATCGAGGGCGTGACCTGGAGGTCGCGCTCGTCCACCGTCACCGGCTGCGACACCGTCTCGATGATCTTCTGCGACACGTGCGCGAGGTCCGACAGGTGCTTGAATTCGGGTAGCACCACCACGAACTCGTCGCCGCCGGTGCGGCAGATCGTGTCCCCCGTGCGCAGCTGCTTGAGCAGCCGCTCGGCGGTTTCCTTCAGCACGATGTCGCCCGCGGCATGGCCCGCCGAATCGTTGATGATCTTGAAGCGGTCCAGGTCGATGAACATGACCGCGGTCTTCTTGCGGTTGCGCTCGCTCAGCGCCAGCGCCTGGGTGAGCCGGTCCTCGAGCAGCCGCCGGTTCGGCAGGTTGGTGAGCGCGTCGTGGTCGGCGAGGTACTGGGCGCGCAGCTCGGCGAGCTTGCGCTCGCCGATTTCGGTCTCCAGGACCTGGTTCATGCTCTGCAGGGCCGCGGTGCGCTCGGCAAAGGCGCGCTCGAGCTCCGCGCGCGAGGCCTCGAGAGATGCCCGCGCCGCGTGCTCGTCCGTCACGTCGTCGCAGGTCCAGATCGCACCCTCATCGGGCTGCCCCGGATCGACCGTCTTGCCGACGAGCCGGCACCACACCAGCGATCCGTCCTTCCTGCGGAAATGGTGCTCGCCCGAGTAGCTCTGGCCCTGGGCGAACTTCGGCGCCATCGCGTGCTCGATCGATTCGAATGCGTCTTCGTCCGGAAAGACGATCGCCGGGCGCTGCCCGGCGAGCTCGCCCGGGCCGTAGCCGAACAGCGCCTCGAAGCGCCGGTTGCAGCGCACGATCTTCTGGTCGCGGATGAACGAGATCCCGATCCACGCGCTGTTGAGGATCGCGTCCTGCTCGCGCAGCATGCGCGCCACCTCGTCGTACTGGCGGCGCCGCTCGGTGATGTCCTGCGCGATCCACACCGTCCCCTGCTGGGCGTCGGCTTCGCTGATCGACTTGGCGACCACGTGGCACAGGAACAGGCTGCCGTCCCTGCGCCGCATCTCCCATTCGAGATCGAGCCGCCGGCCTTCCGAAAGGGCCGGCACCGCGAGCCTGCCGAGCGCTTCGAAGCTTTCGCGCGACGGATAGATCACTTCGCCCGACTGGCCGATCAGCTCCTCGGCCTTCCAGCCGAACATCTCGGCGAACTTGGGATTGCACAGGAAGAATCGCCGGTCGCGCGTAAAGGCGATTCCGACCGAGGCGTTGGCGAGTACGGCGTCGTACTCGAGTTGCGTATAGCGGGAGCGGCCGGCGTAGCTCGCGCCCGGCCCGCCGGCCGGCGCGGTGTCCAAGGTGTCCGTGCGCTCGTTCACTTGCGCGAGAGCTGCCCGAATTCGGATGCGAGTTCGCGCAGGCGCGCCTCGGCCGCCCGCCGCTGGGCGGGGCTCAGCGTGCGGTCCAGGTCGACGAGCATGCGGAAGAATTCCATCCGGTGGGTGCGCGCCGCGGCCGCATGCGCGGGATCCCGCCCGCGGTCCCAGTGCCACGCCCAGTCCGCGAGCCGCGCGCTTGCCTCGCGCACGCGCAGCATCGCGACGAACTCGGCCTGCAGCCGCCTGCGCTCGAGGTCACGGAACTCCTCGGTGAACGGCGCGCGCACACTGTATTGCCTGACCCTCTCGACTTGGACATCGCTCAGTGCCCCGAACCATTCTTCCAGCCGCTCGAGGTTGCGCTTGAGCCGTCGCCCGCGGCGCTCGTCCGCGGTCCCCGATAGATGCTCCTTGGCGAACTTGCGGTTGTCCTCCGCGAACCGCCGCTCCAGATGTTCGATCTGCTCTGCATTCATGCGGTCCAGCAGTCCGGCGATTTCGCCTCCGGCGGCGCGCGCCGCCTCCCGCAACTGCGCCTGGACCGAATCGTAACCCCAAACGAGGTCCTGCTGCGAGAGGCCGCGCGCCATCTTTTCCGCCGCCTGCGCGGCAAGGCGCGAATACTCGGGCAACGCATTCTTGCGATGCCAGGCGAGGAACGCCGCGATGCGGGCGTCGAGTTCCTCGCTTTGCTCGCCATGCACATCGAGGTAGCGGCCGGCCTGCCAGCGCAGGAACACGTCGGCGTTGTTGTAGGCAAAGCGGGTCGCGCTGCAACCGGTGACCAGCAGCACCGCGAGCAGAGCGAGGATGCGGCGCACCACTACCAGAAATTCTCGCTCGTGATGTGGCCCGGGGCCCGGCGCCGGTGCCTGCGCAGGCCGCGCTCGGCAAGCGCCGTGGTGACGTCCTTCACCATGTCGGGATTGCCGCAGAGCATGAACTGCGAGCGCCCGGGTGCGATGGCCTCCGCGGCCGCCTCCAGCCGGCCGTCGCGGATGGCCGCCGGAATGCGACCGGCAAGCGAGCCCGGGTGATCCTCGCGGCTGACGAAGGTCAGGTAGCGGAAGCGCTCGCCCCGGGCGCGCCCGACGGCATCGATCATGTCCCGGTACACGAGTTCGCTTGCACGGCGCACCGCGTGCACGAGGATCACGCGCCCGTAGGTGCGCCAGGGCGCCTCGGTGCGCAGGATCGACAGGAACGGCGCCAGGCCGGTGCCGGTGGCAAGCAGCCACAAGTCCTCGGACGCGGGGACTTCGGAGAGCACCAGGAACCCGGACGGGTTCGTCGACAGGTACAGCACATCGCCCGGCTGCAGGCATGCAAGGCGCGGCGAGAGCGGCCCTTCCGGAACGATCACGCCATAGAATTCGAGCGGTTCCTCTCCCGGCGGATTGACGAAGGAGAACGGCCGCGCGACGCGCTCGCCCTGCACGTCGAGCGCGAGTTTGACGAACTGCCCGGCCTCGAAGTCGAGCGCCGGCCCCGCCACGCGCAGCGAGAAGAGCGCCGGGGTCCAGTGACGGTTTTCCAAGACCCGGCCTTCCAGCCACTTGTTCATCGCGGGCCGGCGATGTGCATTCCGCTGTCGACGAAGATCGTCTCGCCGGTCACCTGGCGCGCGCCTTCGAGCAGCCAGGCGATCGTCTCGGCGATGTCTTCGGGCTTGCAGGTCGCCTTGAGCGGCGTCGCCGCGGCGTAGCGCGCCGCGAGCTGCCGGTAGCGCTCCTCGCCGTAGCCGGCGCTCATCCAGGGCGTATCGACGAACCCCGGGCAGACCGCGTTCACCCGCACCTCGGGGCCGAGCACGCGCGCGAGCGCGAAGGTGAGCGTGTTGAGCGCGCCTTTCGAGGCCGCGTAGGCGATCGACGAGCCGGTTCCGAGCAGGGCCGCGAGCGAAGAGACGTTCACCACCGCGCCGTGCGCGGCCTTGAGCGCCTCTGCGCAGGCGCGCGTCATCTGGAACGGCGCCACCACGTTGATGCGATAGATGCGCAGGAAATCCTCGTCGGAAAGGTCTTCGAGCCGGGCATGCGGGACGAATTTGGTGGTGCCGGCGTTGTTGACGAGCGCATCGATGCGGCCCCATTTCTCGAGCGCGGCCTGCGCCAGGCGCCGGCATTCGGCGTCCGCGCCAACGTCGGCCTGCACCACGATCGCGTCGGCGCATTGCCGCGCGACCTCGTTCGCCGACTCGACGCTCTTGGAACAGTTCACCACCACGCTCCAGCCGCGGCGCGAGAGGTCGAGCGCGGTCGCGGCGCCGATGCCGGATGCCGACCCGGTGACGATCGCGACTTTCATACCGTGGCGACCGGCGTTGCGGGCGAACCCACCGCGCCCGGAAGCCGCAGCGGCGGCGCCGTCAGCAAAAACCGGCTGCGGCCGTGTTGGCGCAGCCAGCGCGCGAGTTCGCTCAGGTACCACAGTTCGCCGAGATGGATCCCGTTCTTGAACAGGCAGTGTTCATGCAGCGGCAGCGCCGCATGCGGCACGCTTTTCCAGGGGCTCGAGGGGATGATTTCCACCGCGTAATTATCGGCCGCGAGCACCGAAAGACCGCTGTCCGAGATCCATTGCAGCAGTCGTTCGTCGCGCCCGTCGAGCCCCGCGCAGGTGTTGTGGAGCAGCTTCGGGTCGGGGTTCTTCTTCAGCTCCAGGACCACGTCGGCGAACCCGGTGTACAGGCACACGATGTCGCCCTTTTCGACCTCCACCTCGTCCGCCTCGAGCACGCGCATCAGCTCTTCGTGCGTCACCGCGTGGCGCTTGCGGCCGAAATGTGCATGCAGGTCGACGAGCACGCCGCGCCCCTGGGCGCCGTGTTCGGCAAGGTTCTGGATGCCGAGCCGCTCGGCACGGCTGCCCTCGTATTTCGCCCAGGGCTCGGCATCCGGGTTCTCCTGCGCCGCGATGACATGCTCGCCGGCGCGAAAACCGTTGTAGAACACGGTCTCCGGGTTGCCGTCGCCGTCTGCGTCGAAGCGGCTGCCGATATGCGCGAACGAGTCCCATTGCGTGGAGTACTGGAGCGTGAGCAGCACCAGGTCGTCGCACACGACGTCGGTGTGCGCCGGATTATCCTCCGCAAACGGGTAGCAGAAATTCTGCCGCCCGGAGCTTCGGCCGTCGCGCTGCGTCGCCGCGATCCGCGGCGGATGGCGGCGCGGATTGAGCGCGTTGCCCCCGGGGTAGTCGAGCGGCAGCGAAAGGCAAAACGTGCGGCCTTCCTTCACCTCGGCCACGCCCTGGAGCACTTTCTCGCGCGTCACCCAGTTCATCCGGCCGCGCTCGTCGTCGGGGCCGAAATCACCCCAGTTGGATCCAGGGGGTCGAGTCTTCCAGCGTTGCGCCATGGTTTTTGCCTGTTCCGAACTCTTGCGGTGCGCTGCGGCGGCACGTCGCTGCGCAGCGCGTCGCGGGTTCTTCAGTAGTAGTGGCGGCCGAGCCACTCGGCGACCATCACCGGCTTGTCGCTGCCCTCGCGCTCCAGGGTCACGTTCCAGCTCACCTGCACGCCGTTATCCTCGATCCTCTCGAACTTGAGCAGCGTGAAGCGCGCACGCACGCGCGAACCCGAGGGCAGCGGCGCGGTGAAGCGCACCCGGTTCAGGCCGTAATTCACGCCCATCCTGCGGTCGGAATAGGCAAACGTGGACTCGGCGAGCTTGGAAAGGAGCGACAGGCTGAGGAAGCCGTGCGCGATCGTGGTGCCGAACGGCGAATTCTTCGCCCGCTCGGGATCGACGTGGATCCACTGCGGGTCGTCGACCGCCTTGGCGAAGAGGTCGATCCGCTCCTGCGTGATCTCGACCCACGGCGAAACCCCGACTTCCTGCCCCACCCGGCTCTCCAGTTCGCGCATTCCGACCGCTGCCGCCATCGCGTCTCCTTGAGGATTGCGCGCGATTCTAACCGCCGCCCGCGCCGACGAAGGATTCGATTTCGCTTGCGACCCGCGATGGTTTTTCGTGCACGATCCAGTGCGAAGCGTCCGGCACCCGCACCACTTTCAGGTCCGGAACGCACTGCTCGAGGCCATCGAGGCAGCCGGTGAGCAGCGCCCGGTCCTGCTCGCCCCAGAGTACGAGCGTGGGTACGCGCGCGATGAAGCTCGCCGGATCAAGATTGAGCTTCTCCGGTCCGGGATCTTCGGGCGTGGGCGGATGCAGGGGCGAAGCCCGGTAGTAGTTGAGGCCGCCGGTGAGCGCACCGGGCTGCGACCACGCTTCGAGGTAAGCGGCGCGGTCCTCGTCGCCGAGCACGTCGCTGCCGAACCCGGCGAACGCCTTCAGCAGCCGCGCGTACCCGTTTTCCGAGAGCACGCGTTCGGCCTTGGCGGCACGGAATAGGAGCATGTACTCGCTCGCCTTCTGCTGCGCCGGATTCGTCCTGAGTTCGCGCCAGAACGTGTACGGGTGCGGCGAGTTGACGATCACGAGGTGCGAAAGGCGTTCCGGGTGGGCGATGGCAAAGCCCCAACCCGCGGCGCCGCCCCAGTCGTGCGCCACGAGCACGAATTTCTCCTGCGTGAAGCGCGCGGCAAGCGCGCCGATGTCCGCCACGAGATGCTTCGCGCGGTAGGCCTCCACGCCCCCGGGCTTGTCCGACAGGTTGTAGCCGCGCAGGTCCGGCGCCACGGCGAGCCAGCCGCGCGCACCGAAATGCGCGAGGAGCGCTCGCCAGCAGCGCCAGAACTCGGGAAACCCGTGCAGGAAAAGGATGAGCTTCCCTCCTTTGCCCGCGTGCGCGCAGTGAAACCGCAGGCCGTTCGCCTCGACGAACGAATGCGCTATCTCCGGCATCGCTCCACCGCCTCGGACACGGCCCGCGCGATCGCGCCCGGCTCGGCCGCATGGTGGCCGACGTCCACCGCGACCAGCAGCGCCGCAAGCTCTCTAGAAACGCGAGAAATCGGGCTTGCGCTTTTCAAGAAACGCAGTCATCGCTTCCTTCGCCTCGGGCGAGGCGAGCCGCTCGCGGAACACGGCCCCCTCCTCCGCCATCGCCTCCGCCGTGCGCGCGGCAAAGCGCTTTTTCATCAGCGCCTTGGCGTGGCGTACGGCAGCGGGCGGAAGCGCCGCAACGCCAAGCGCGGCATCGCGTGCGTATTCGAGCAGCTCGTCCTCGGGGATCACCTCGGTCACGAACCCGGCCGCATGCGCCTTCCTTGCGTCGAACGGCTGGCCAAGCAGGAGCAGCTCGGCAGCGCGCTGATAGCCCGCGATGTAGGGCAGCAGGAAGCTAGACCCGGCTTCCGGCACCAGGCCGAGCGTCACGAAGGGAAGCTGGAAGCGCGCGCCCGGCGCGGCATACACCAGGTCGCAATGCAGCAGCATGGTGGTGCCGATTCCGACCGCGACCCCGTTCACCGCGGCGATGAGCGGCTTGGCGAAGCTCGACACGCCGCGCAGAAACCGGAAGGTGGGACTGTCCTCGGAGTGCGGCGGGCGCTCGAGGAAGTCCTTCAGGTCGTTGCCCGCGGTGAAGCAGTCGCGCGCGCCGTGGATGAGCGCGACGCGCACCCCGGGATCGGCTTCGGCCGCCGCGAGCGCCTCCGCCATGGCGGCGTACATGGCGAGCGTCAGCGCGTTCTTCTTTTCCGGGCGGGCAATCTCGATCCGCAGCACGCGGTCGCGGATCTCGGTGAGGATCCCGCTCATGCGCCGGGCAGCCGGTAGTCGCCGAACTTCTGGCGCAGCGTGAGCTTGGAGAGCTTCCCGGTCGCGGTGTGCGGAAGCTCGGTGACGAACACCACGTCGTCCGGCATCCACCACTTGGCGATCTTGCCTTCGTAGAACTTGAGCAGCTCGTCCTTCGAGACCTCCTGGCCGATTTTCTTCACCGCGACCACGATCGGGCGCTCGTCCCATTTCGGATGCCGCACCCCGATCACCGCCGCCTCGGCGATCGCCGGGTGCGCGACCGCGATGTTCTCCAGCTCGATCGAGCTGATCCACTCGCCGCCGGACTTGATCACGTCCTTCGAGCGGTCGGTGATCTGCATGTAGCCGTCGGGATCGATGGTGGCGACGTCGCCGGTGGGGAACCAGCCGTCCTTGAGCGGATCGCCGCCTTCGCCCTTGAAGTAGCCCTTGGCGATCCACGGCCCGCGCACCATGAGGTTGCCGAAGCTCTTGCCGTCCCAGGGAAGATCCTTGCCTTCCTCGTCCACGATCTTCATCTCCACGCCGAAGATGCCGCGGCCCTGCTTCGCCTGCACCGCGAGCTGCGCCCCCTTGTCGAGCTCCATCTGCTTCGCCTTCAGCGTGCCGACCGTGCCAAGCGGACTCATCTCGGTCATGCCCCAGGCGTGGAACACCCGCACGCCGTAGTCGTCCTGGAACGCGCGGATCATCGAGGGCGGGCAGGCCGAACCGCCGATGACCGTGCGGTTGAGCGTGGAGAACCGGACCTTGGCCGCGGCGAGGTGGTGCAGCAGCATCAGCCAAACCGTGGGAACTCCGGCCGAGAGCGTGACGCGCTCCTGCTCGATCAGCTCGTAGACGCTCTTGCCGTCGAGGTGCGGGCCCGGGAACACCATCTTCGCCCCGACCATGGTGCAGGTGTAGGGCAGGCTCCAGGCGTTGGCGTGGAACATCGGCACCACCGGAAGCACCGTGTCCATCGCCGAGAGATTGAGCGCATCGGGCAGCGCCGCGCCGTAGGCGTGGATGATGGTCGAGCGGTGCGCATAGAGCGTGCCCTTGGGGTTCCCGGTCGTGCCGGAGGTGTAGCAGAGCGCCGCCGCGGTGCGCTCGTCGAAGGACGGCCACTCGAAGCGCGCGTCTTCGCCCTCCATCAGCTCCTCGTAGCAAAGCAGCCCGGGAATCGCGCTCGCCGCCGGCATGTGCGCGCGATCGGTGAGCAGCACGTAGTGCTTCACCGTCTTCAATTGCGGGGCGAGCTTTTCCACCAGCGGGAGGAACGTCAGGTCGAAGAAAAGCGCCGCGTTCTCGGCGTGGTTCGAGATGTAGACGATCTGGTCCGGGAAGAGCCGCGGGTTGATCGTGTTGATGATCGCGCCGATCCCGGAGATCGCGTAATAGAGCTCGTAATGGCGATGGCCGTTCCAGGCGAGCGTGCCGATGCGGTCGGCCTCCTTGACGCCCAGCCGCCGCAGCGCCTTGGCGAGCCGCTTCGCGCGCGCATGCGCTTCGCGATAGGTGTAGCGGTGCATGCCGCCCTCGACCGTCTTGGACACGATCTCGGTGTCGCCGTGGTTCTGGTCGGCGAACCGGATCAGGTCGGTGATCAGGAGCGGCATGTCCATCATCAGGCCAAGCATGGGTGGACCTCCGGGAGTGCGTCCCTTTGCTGCGGACAGGCGAGCGAAATTACTCTGGCCCGGAGTGGCTGGTCAAGCATTGCCCTTGACCCGCTCCGGAGCCTTCAATACCATGGGCCAGATCCCAAAGTAGAAGGAGGACCCATGGATTTCCGTCATTCCGGCCGCATCGCGCTCGGTGCCGTCGCCGCTCTGCTGTCGCTCGGCGTGCACGCACAGACAATCAAGGTGGCCTACATCGATCCGCTCTCCGGACCGTTCGCCAACGTCGGCGAGCAGGGGCTGGCCGAATTCCGTTTCGCCGTCGACCAGATCAACAAGCGCGGCGGCGTGCTGGGCGGGCAAAAGCTCGAAGTGATCGGTTTCGACAACAAGGTGAGCCCGCAGGAGGCGCTCAACCAATTGAAGCGCGTGATCGACCAGGGGATCCGCTTCATTACGCAGGGGAACAGTTCGGCGGTGGCCGGCGCGCTCATCGAGGCCGTCAACCGGCATAACGAGCGCAACCCCGGCAAGGAGATCCTGTACCTCAACTACGCCGCGGTGGATCCCGCCTACACCAACGACAAATGCTCCTTCTGGCATTTCCGCTTCGATGCCAACAGCGACATGAAGATGGAATCGCTCACCACCTGGATGGCGGGCCGCAAGGAGATCAAGAAGGTCTACCTCATCAACCAGGACTACTCGTTCGGCCACGCCGTCAAGAGAGCGGCCCGCGAGCTGCTCGCGCGCAAGCGCCCCGACGTCCAGATCGTCGGCGACGACCTGCACCCGCTCGGCAAGGTGACCGACTTCGCGCCGTACGTCGCCAAGATCAAGGCCTCAGGCGCGGATTCCGTCATCACCGGAAACTGGGGCAACGACATGTCGCTGCTGGTCAAGGCGGGCAGGGACGCGGGCCTGAACGTCGACTGGTACACCTATTACGCGGGTGGACTGGGCACTCCGACCGCGATGGGCGAGGCAGCCGCCGGCAGGGTGAAGATCATCGCCGAATACCATGCCAATGTCGCGAACAACAGGGCGGCGAAGTGGGATGCCGACTACCGCAAGCAGGCGCCCAAGGGCAACCCGGACTTCTACTTCCTGCGCGGCAAGATCATGTGGGAGATGTTCGTCAAGGCCGTCAACCAGGCGAAGTCGGCCGATCCCAAGGCGGTTGCCTACGCGCTCGAAGGCATGAAGCACGAGGGTGACCTGGGCGAAGTGGAGATGCGCAAACAGGACCACCAGCTGATCCAGCCGCTGTACGTCATGACGCTGCAAAAGTCTGCCGCCAAGGGCGGGCCGAAGGAAGCAAGGATCGACGCAGACGGCAGCAGCGGACTCGCGCTCGTGACCGACGCACGCCTGGAGGCCTACACCTCGGCCCAGCCGACCTCCTGCAGCATGAAACGCCCGTGACACGGGAATAAGCGACCGACGGGGGGCCCGCGCCCCCCGTTTTTTTTGCGCCCGGGATGGAATTCTTCCTCATCCAGACGCTGAACGGCATCAGCTACGGGCTGCTGCTGTTCATGCTGTCCTCGGGCCTGACGCTGGTGTTTTCGCTGATGGGCGTGCTCAATTTCGCCCACGCCAGCTTCTACATGCTGGGCGCGTATTTCGCCTACCAGGTGAGCACGAAGATCGGCTTCTGGCCGGCGCTCGTCCTCGCGCCGATGCTCGTCGGGCTGATCGGCATGGCAGTCGAGCGCTGGGGACTGAGGACGGTGCACCGCTACGGCCACGTCGCCGAACTGCTCTTTACCTTCGGCCTTGCCTACCTGATCGAGGAGGCGGTGCACCTCGTCTGGGGGCGCATCGCGGTCGAATATCGCGTGCCGCCGGAGCTCGACGGCCCGCTGTTCACGATCTACACCTCGCAGTACCCGATCTACCGCGGCTTCATGATGCTGGTCGCGGTGGCGATGCTGGTCTCGATCTGGCTCGCGCTCACGCGTACCCGGATCGGCCTCGTCATCCAGGCGGCGCTCACGCACCCGCAGACCGTGGAGGCGCTCGGCCACAACGTGCCGCGCGTGTTCATGCTTGTCTTCGGCGGCGGCGCCGCGCTCGCAGGTCTCGCCGGGGTGATCGGCGGCAACGCCTTCGTCACCGAGCCCGGCATGGCGGCGGCCGTCGGGCCGATCATCTTCGTGATCGTCGTGGTCGGCGGGATGGGTTCTCTCGCCGGGGCCTTCGTCGCCTCGCTCCTCATCGGCTGCCTGCAGACGTTCGCCGTGGCGCTCGACTGGTCGTTCGCGGCCCTGTTCGCACGATTCGGCTACACCGTGACTTCCGAGACCCCGCTCGCCGCGCTGTGGAACATCGGCCTTTCGCAGGCCGCGCCGGTGCTGCCCTACGTGCTCATGGTGCTGCTGCTGATCTTCCGGCCGCGGGGACTGATGGGAACGCGCGAAGGATGAAGTACCGGCCGCTCAACCTGGGTCGGTGGCTGATCTGGGGAGCGACCGCGCTCGTGTTCCTCGTCGCGCCGCTCGCCCTGCGGCAGGCCTTCGCCCTCACCATGATGACGCAGATGGGCGCGTTCATCATCTTCGCGCTCTCGTACAACATGCTGCTCGGCCAGGGGGGGATGCTCTCCTTCGGTCACGCGGTGTACTCCGGTCTCGGCGCCTACATCACGGTGCACGTGCTCAACCTGGTCAGCAAAGGCACGTTCTCCGTACCGGTGTCGCTCCTTCCGCTGGTGGGCGGGCTTGCCGGACTCGTGTTCGGCGTGCTCTTCGGCTACGTCACGACGAAGAAGGCCGGAACGACCTTCGCCCTGATTTCGCTCGGCATCGGCGAGATGGTGTACGCGTGCGTGCTCATGTTCCCGGATTTCTTCGGCGGCGAAGCGGGCGTGTCGACAAACCGCGTCGTCGGCGAACCGTTCCTCGGGATCACGTTCGGCCCGGCGATCCAGGTCTACTACCTGGTCGCCTTCTGGTGCTTCGCCTCGATGGCGGCAATGTTCGCCCTCACGCAGACGCCGCTCGGGCGCATGGCGAATGCGGTGCGCGACAACCCGGAGCGCGCCGAGTTCGTCGGCTACAACACGCAGCACGTGCGCTTCCTGCAGCTCACGCTGTCGGCCTTCTTCGCCGGCGTATCGGGCGCGCTTTCGTGCATCAACTTCGAGATCGTCTCGGCCGAGAACGTGTCGGCGATCCGCTCGGGCGGCGTGCTGCTCGCGACGTTCATCGGCGGCGTGCCGTTCTTCTTCGGGCCGATCATCGGCGCGGTCGTGTTCATCTTCTTCGTAGTGGCGCTTTCGGGCTTCACCAAGGCGTGGCTGCTCTACCTGGGCCTGTTCTTCGTCGCCATGGTGCTGTACGCGCCGGGCGGCATCGCTTCGCTCATCCTGTTGCAACTGCCCGTGATCCGCGCGCGCCGGTTTCGCGAGATGCTGGTTCCGTATGCGCTCGCGCTCGCCGCCGGGCTGGTCGCGCTGGCCGGCCTGATCGGCATGGTCGAAATGGTGTACCGGCTCTCCGAACAGGGCGCGAGCACCGTGCTCGGCGTCCTCGGCTTCGCGTTCGACGCCAGAACCGCACCGCCATGGATCGCTTTCGGTCTGGTGCTCGCCGCGGGTCTTGCGAGCCTGCGCTACGCGGCGCGCTTCGCGCTCGCGCGCTGGAACGCGATCCAGCACGATCTGCTCGCGAGGCAGCCGTGAGCGCGACGCCGAGTTTCGCTGCGAACCACGGCCCGGCGATCGAGCTGCGCGACGTGCACAAGAGCTTCGGCACGACGAAGATCATCAACGGCGTCTCGCTCGCCATCCCGGCGGGCGAGCGCCACGCCATCATCGGGCCGAACGGCGCCGGCAAGTCCACGCTGTTCAACCTCGTCTCGGGGCGCTACGAGGTCAGTTCGGGCCGCATCCTGCTCAACGGCGAGGACATCACCGGACTCAAGCCCTACCAGATCAACCGCAAGCGGCTCTCGCGCAGCTTCCAGGTGACCAACATCTTCCACAACCTGTCGGTGTACGAGAATATCCGCTGCGCCGAGCTGTGGTCGGCGGGCTACCGGTATTCGTTCTGGCACCGGGTCGGCGCCCTGAAGGATGTGCAGCAGCGTGCCGAGGAAGTGATGGAGCGGATCGGTCTCGCCAAGCGGCGCGATGTCCCCGCCGGCACGCTGACCTACGCCGAGCAGCGCGCGCTCGAAATCGGCATCACGATCGCCGGCGGCTCCAACGTGATCCTGCTCGACGAGCCCACCTCGGGAATGAGCCGCACCGAAACCGCGCGCGCCGTGGAGCTGATCCGCCAGGTCACGGAAGGGCGAACGCTCATCATGGTCGAGCACGACATGGGCGTGGTGTTCAATCTCGCCGACCGGATCAGCGTGCTCGTGTACGGCGAGGTGATCGCCACCGGCGCGCCCGAGGAGATCCGCGCCAACCCCGCTGTACAGGAGGCTTACCTCGGCGCCCTGCACAAGGAAGACGACGCCGGCGCGCAGCCGGCGGGGGACGCCGCCCATGCTTGAAGTGCGCGAGCTGCACGCCTACTACGGCAAGAGCCACATCCTGCACGGCGTTCATCTGGACGTGCGCGGCGGCGAGATCGTGTCGCTGCTCGGCCGTAACGGCGTCGGCCGCTCGACCACGATCCGCTCGATCATGGGAATGGTCGAGTGCGAGGGTTCGGTGCGGTTCAACGGCGAGGAACTCCTCGGCGCCAAGACCTACGAGATCGCGCACAAGGGCCTTGGCTACGTCCCGGAAAACCGCGACATCTTCCCCACGCTCACCGTGCGTCAGAACCTGCTGCTCGGGCGGAAGTCGACGCGCAGGAGCGGGCGCTGGAAGGCCGAAGACATGTTCGAGCTGTTTCCGCGGCTGAAGGAGCGCGCCGATACCGAGGCCGGGTTCCTCTCCGGGGGCGAGCAGCAGATGCTGACGCTGTGCCGCACGCTGATGGGCGACCCGGAGCTCGTCATGATCGACGAGCCGACCGAAGGCCTGGCGCCGAAGATCATCGAGCAGGTGGCGAACTTGTTCCAGGAAATCAAGCGGCGCGGCGTCTCGATCCTGCTCGTGGAGCAGAAGCTCGCCATCGCGCTCGACATCTCCGAGCGCCTCTACGTCATGGGCCACGGCCAGATCGTGTTCGAGGGCGCACCGCGCGACGTGCGCGAGAACGCCGCGATGCGCAAGGAGTGGCTGGAAGTCTGAAAAATGGAGTCAGAGTAAACGTACTCTGACCCCTTTTACTCTGACCCCTTTTACTCTGACCCCTTTTACTCTGACCCCGATTGTCAGGGCATCTGGATCTTGCCGCCGCCGCCCGAGCCCATGGGCGGCAGGCCGCCCTGCGGGATGACGATCGAGGAAGCGGCCTGGCGCCGCAGCTCCTGCAGTTCCTTCACCGTGCGCTCGATCGCCTTTTTCGCTTCGGGGCCGAATTTCTTCACCGCCTCCTGGAGCGACTTCGCCTCGAGCGCGAACGTGATCGGCAGCGTGCCGATCTGGCTCATCACCTGCGTCTCCCCGATCCACTGGATCTCGCGCTGCGGATCCGGCTTGCCGTCGGGCGCGACCGGCGTGAGCTTGCGGATGCTGCCGATCCTGCGGTCGGTGTACACCTCCTCCAGCCAGAGATCGGCCGCGTTCATGTCCGGCTCGGTCATGCGGTCCTCGGGTCGCGTTGCCATTTCTGCCTCTGTCGGGTTCTCCAATACCCGACAGAATACCCTAGAGCCTCAGGGCGATGACTCCTGCGAATACGACCGCCGCGCCGCCCAGCCGCCGCCGCAGATGCCCTTCGCGCAGAATCCACGCCCCGATCAGCGCCGCGAAAACGACCGAAGTCTCGCGCAGCGCCGCGACCGCCGCGACCGGCGCGCGCGTCATTGCCCACAGCGCGATGCCGTATGCAGCGGCCTGCAACAGGCCTCCGGCAAGGCCTCGTTTCCAGTAGCGGACGGCGTGCGCGACGAACGCCGCGCGCCGGACGCCGAGCACGATCAGCACGAACGGCAGCCCCATCACCACGAACAGCCACGCCACGTAGCGCTCGCTGCCGCCGGCGGCGCGCACCCCCGTCGCATCGACGAGGGTGTAGCAGGCAATGATCGCGGCGTTGACGAGCGCCCACCCGGTCGCCGCGCGCCCCTGCTTCCAGTGAAAACCCGCGAGCCCGAGCGAGAGCACGCCGCCGCAGATGAGCGCGATCCCGGCCCAGCCGGCGGCGGTCGGCATTTCGCCGAACCAGACGAGCGCCAGACCGGAGACGAGGAGCGGCGCAACCCCGCGCATGATCGGATAGCCGTGCGAGAGATCGCCCGCCTTGTAGGCGCCGACCAGGGACAGGAAATAGCCGATGTGAATCAACGACGAGGCGGCGAGATAGGGCCAGGCGCCGCGCTCGGGAAGCGCGACCAGCGGCAGAAACGGCAGCACGGCGATGCCGGCGCCGAGCGCGATCACCGCGGTGTCGAGCAGCACGTCGCGGCCCGACTTGATCATCGCGTTCCAGGCCGCGTGCGCAAGCGCCGCGCCGAGCACCGCAAGCGTGACGCCGAGAGTCAGTTCCAAAGGAACGGTTCCAGCTCAGGTACGCAGGCAGCGTTCCGGCTCGACGTAGGGCGTTCCCAGCGCCTGCGCCACTTCCCGGCAGGTGACGTGCCCGGCGCACACGTTGAGCCCGTCCTTCAGGTGCGGATCGGCGGCGAGCGCGGCGCGCCAGCCCTGATCGGCGAGCGCCAGCACGAAGGGTAGCGTCGCGTTGTTGAGCGCGTAGGTCGACGTGCGCGGCACCGCGCCCGGCATGTTGGCGACGCAGTAGTGCACGACTTCGTCGACGACAAAGGTCGGATCGGCATGCGTGGTCGGGCGCGACGTCTCGCAGCACCCACCCTGGTCGATCGCGACATCGACGATCGCCGAGCCGCGCTTCATCCGCGCCACAAGTTCGCGCGTCACGAGTTTCGGCGCCGCCGCACCCGGCACCAGCACCGCGCCGACCACCAGGTCGGCCGTCGTGACATTGCGCTCGATGTTGTCGCGATCGGAAAACACGGTCACGACGCGCGCTCCGAGCAGGCGCTCGATGCGGCGCAGTGCATCGAGATTGCGGTCGATCACGAACACGCGCGCGCCGGAACCGGCGGCGATCTGCGCCGCATTGGTGCCGACCACACCGGCTCCCAGGATGACGATCTTGGCGGGCGGCACGCCCGGCACGCCTCCGAGCAGGATTCCCATTCCGCCCGCCTCTTTCTCGAGGCACTTGGCGCCCGCCTGCACCGCCATGCGGCCGGCGACCTCGGACATCGGCGCAAGCAGCGGCAGGCCGCCGCCCGGCCCGGTGACCGTCTCGTAGGCGATGCAGACCGCGCCCGAGCGCACGAGGTCGCGGCACTGCTCCGGGTCGGGCGCAAGATGCAGGTAGGTGAACAGGACCTGCCCGTCGCGCAGGCGGGCGCGCTCCGCCGCCTGCGGCTCCTTCACCTTGACGATGAGATCGGCACGCGCAAACACTTCCTCCGCATCCGGCGCAATCCTCGCACCCGCTTTTTCGTACACCGCGTCCGCGGCGCCGATGCCGCGGCCTGCGTCGCGCTCGACCAGCACTTCGTGGCCGTGCGCCACCGCTTCGCGCACCGCCGAAGGCGTCATGCCGACCCGGTATTCGTGGCTCTTGATCTCCCGTGGAACGCCGATTCGCATGGCACCGATCATAGCGAACCGCGTACCCGCGTGGGAGCGCGGCTTGCTAGAATCGGCGATCCCCACTCAAAACCGGCGGGGCCCCTTCCCCGCCTCGAGGAGCCCCGAGCAATGAGCGAAGCGGCCCGCTATTCCGTCCGCGACGGCATCGCCGTCATCACCCTCAACAACCCGCCCGTCAACGGCCTCGGGCACGCGCTGCGCCAGGGCATCCTGGACGGCATGCAGCAGGCGGCGGCCGATTCCGCGGTCCAGGCGGTGGTTTTCATCGGCTCGGAAAAAGCGTTCTCCGGCGGCGCCGACATCCGCGAATTCAACACGCCGAAATCGTTCGAGAAGCCGTCGCTGCCCGAGATCAACGAGGCGCAGGACGCGATGCAAAAGCCGCTCGTCGCCGCGATCGGCGGCTTTGCGATGGGCGGGGGACTGGAGCTTGCGCTCGGCTGCCATTACCGCGTGGCGCTCGCCAAGGCGCAGCTCGCGCTGCCCGAAGTGAAACTCGGGATTCTGCCGGGCTCTGGCGGAACGCAGCGCCTGCCGCGCGTCATTCCGGTCGCCAAGGCGGTGGAAATGATGACCACCGGCAATCCGATCCCGGCAGACAAAGGCAAGGAGCTGGGCCTCGTGGACGAGATCGTCGCCGGCGACTTGCTCGAGGGCGCGATCGGCTACGCGAAGAAACTGGTGGCCGAGGGCAAGGGCCTGCGCCGCATCCGCGACATGAACGCGAGAATCGAAGGCGACGTGAAGGCCTTTTTCGCGCAGGCGCGCGGGCAGGTGGCGAAGGCGTCGCGCGGCTACCCCGCGCCGCTCGAGATCGTCGCCTGCGCCGAAGCCGCGTGCACCCTGCCGTTCGACGAGGGACGCAGGTTCGAGCGCGAACGCTTCCAGGTGCTGGTGGAGACCACCGAATCGAAGGCGCTGCGGCACATGTTCTTCGCCGAGCGGCAGACGACCAAGATTCCCGACGTGCCCGAGGACACGGCGACGCGCCCGGTGCAGACCGCGGCGGTGATCGGCGCCGGCACCATGGGCGGCGGCATCGCGATGAGCCTCGTCAACGCCGGCATTCCGGTGACGCTCATCGAGACGAAGCAGGACGCGCTCGACCGCGGCGTGGCGACGATCCGCAAGAACTACGCCTCGACCGTTTCCAAGGGGCGCCTCAGGCAGGACGAGATGGACAAGCGCCTTGCGCTCATCACGCCCTCGCTCGATCTCGCCGCGGCGAGGGAGGCCGACGTCGTGATCGAGGCGGTGTTCGAGCGCATGGACGTGAAGCAGGAGCTTTTCCGCAAGCTCGACGCCATCGCGAAGCCGGGCGCGATCCTTGCAACGAACACCTCGACCCTGGACGTGGACCAGATCGCGGCGGTCACCGCCCGGCCGCAGGACGTGATCGGCACGCACTTCTTTTCGCCGGCGAACGTGATGCGCCTGCTCGAAGTCGTGCGCGGCAAGCAGACCGCCAAGGACGTGCTCGCGACGACGCTCAGGCTCGGCAAGCAGATCCGCAAGGTTCCGGTGGTCTCCGGCGTGTGCGACGGCTTCATCGGCAACCGCATGGTCGAGAAATACGGCCAGCAGTCGCTGTTCCTCATCGACGAGGGCTGCTCGCCGCAGCAGATCGACGCCGCGGCGCAGAAGTGGGGCATGGCGATGGGTCCGCTCGCCATGGGCGACCTGGCCGGCCTCGACATCGGCTGGGACATCCGCAAGCGCCGCTACGTCGAGCGCCCCGACTTCCCTTATTCGAAGGTCGCCGACCGCATCTGCGAGCAGGGCCGCTACGGGCAGAAGAGCGGCAAGGGCTGGTATCGCTACGACACCGGCAGCCGAACGCCCATCCCCGATCCCGAGGTGGAGCGGATCATCGCCGAGTACCGCAGGGAGATCGGCGTCTCGCAGCGGCAGATCGGCGACGAGGAAATCGTCGAGCGCCTGATCTACGCGCTCGCGAACGAGGGAGCGAACATACTCGCCGAGGGGATCGCGCTGCGCGCCTCCGATATCGACATGGTGTACCTCACCGGGTACGGCTTTCCGCCTTACCGCGGCGGACCGATGTTCTACGCCGATAGCGTGGGCCTGCCCAGGGTGCTGGCGGCGATCGAGCGATTCCAGAAAGGCTATCGGGGCGAGGCGTGGAAACCGGCGCCGCTGCTCGTCAAGCTTGCCAAGGAAGGCAAGCGCTTCAACGGATAAATCGAGGAGAACGTGTCATGACCGATGCCGTAATCGTTTCCACCGCCCGCACGCCGCTCTGCAAGAGCTGGCGCGGCGCGCTCAACATGACGCACGGCGCCAAGATGGGCGGGCACGCGGTGCACGCGGCGCTCGAGCGCGCCCGGGTCGAGCCGCAGGAAGTCGAGGACGTCATCATGGGCTGCGCCAACCCCGAGGGCGCGACCGGCGGCAACATCGCGCGCCAGATCGCGATCCGCGCAGGGCTCCCCGCGACCGTTGCCGGCATGACGGTGAACCGGTTCTGCTCCTCGGGCCTGCAGACCGTGGCGATTGCCAGCCAGCGCATTCTTTCGGGCGAAGGCGAGATCTACGTGGCGGGCGGGGTCGAATCGATCTCCATGGTGCAGAACGAAATGAACAAGCACCATTTCCAGGACGAGTGGCTGCACCGCCACAAGCCCGAGATCTACTGGCCGATGCTGCAGACCGCCGAGTACGTGTCGAGGAAATACAACATCGCGCGCGAGGAACAGGACCGCTACGGCGTGCAGAGCCAGCTCCGGGCGGCGAAGGCGCGCGCCGAGGGCAAGACGAAGGACGAGATCGTGCCGATCACCACCAAGATGAAGGTGATCGACAAGAACACCAACACCGAAACGATGAAGGAGGTCACCGCCGAATTCGACGAAGGGATCCGCCCGGACACCACGTTCGAGGGCGTCGCGCAGATCAAGCCGGCGATCGAAGGTGGCGTGATCGCGGCGGGTAACGCCAGTCAATTCTCCGACGGCGCCTCGGCGCAGGTCGTGATGAGCGACAAGGTTGCCGCGCGCCGGGGCCTCAAGCCGATGGGCGTATTCCGCGGCTTCGCAGTGGCGGGCTGCGAGCCGAACGAAATGGGCATCGGACCGGTGTTTGCGGTGCCGAAGCTGCTCGAGCGCACCGGCATGAAGATCGAGGACATCGGATTGTGGGAGCTGAACGAGGCGTTCGCCGTCCAGGTGCTCTACTGCCGCGACCGGCTGCGCATTCCGGACGAGCGTCTCAACGTGAACGGCGGCGCGATCGCGGTCGGGCACCCGTACGGCGTGACCGGCTCACGGCTGGTGGGTCACGGGCTGATCGAAGGCAAGCGCCGCGGCGTGAAGTTCGTCGTCATCACGATGTGCATCGGCGGCGGCATGGGCGCCGCGGGGCTGTTCGAAGTGGTCTGACGGCCGTTGGCCCGGATCACTTCACCAGGCGGACGGCAAACGGGTAGCGGTAGGTTTCCCCTTTCGATGCGGCCACTGCCGCGATGATCACGAGGATCAGGTCGGCGATCGCTACGAGTCCCATCAGCAAGAATCCGATCACGACGAACGCCAGCACGAAGCTCACGAGGAAGGCGATCGCCACGGTGATCTGGAAATTGAGCGACTCCTTCGCCTGGTCGGCGATGTGCTCGGATTCCTTTCCTTTCGTGAGCCAGATCAGGAGCGGCCCGATGACGTTGCCGAACGGGATGAGAAAGCCGAGCAGCGCCGAGAGGTGGGCAAACATGCCCCAGTTGGTTTCCTCGGCGGTTTTCGACGTCTGCGGGTCGTTCATGGGCGCCTCCCTGGGCACATGGAAATCGGTATCCTAGCCGACGCAGCCGCCTTCCGGACCTGGAATCATTCACCGATGTCGACAAACCGCCGCCCTCGGGCCGCGCGCCCATGAAGATCGCGATTGTCGGCACCGGGGCGATGGGTTCGGTTTACGCCGGGCTCTTCGCAAGCGCAGGGCACGAGGTCTGGGCGATCGACCGCTGGCGCGAGCACGTCGATGCGATGCGCGCCAACGGCCTGCGTCTCGAGGGCGCCTCGGGCGACCGCACGGTGCGGCTCAACGCCACCACCGATGCGCGCGAGGCGGGCGCCTGCGACCTCGTCATCCTTGCCACCAAGGCGATGCACGTCGCGCAAGCGGCGGAAGCCGCGAAGTCCCTGCTCGGAAGCGCTACGCCCGTCCTATCGATCCAGAACGGCCTCGGCGGGCCGGACACTGCCGCCGCGGTACTCGGGCGCGAGCGCGTGGTGGTTGGCGTGGTCGGCGGCTTTGGCGCCTCGATCAAGGCTCCCGGCCATGCGCACCATAACGGCTGGGAGCTGGTGCGGCTCGGGGAATTCGGCGGCCCGATCACCGAGCGCCTCGAGCGGATCGAGGAGCTCTGGCGGGGCGCGGGCTTCCGGGTCAAGGTGTTCGACGACATCGATCAGCTCGTCTGGGAAAAACTCGTCTGCAACTGCGCCTACTCCGGCCCCTGCGGCGTCGGCGAATGCACCACCGGGGAAGTGATGCGCGATCCGGACCTCGCCGCGGTTTCGGCCGCCTGCGCGAGCGAAGCGTTCCAGGTCGCCCGCGCGAAGGGGGTGAAGCTCGGCTTCACCGATCCGGTCGCCTACGTGCGCGATTTCGGCTCCAAGATTCCGGACGCCCGCCCCTCGGTGCTGCTCGACCTGATGGCCGGCCGCAAGTCCGAAATCGACGTCATCAACGGCTCGATTCCGCGCGTCGGCCGCGAAGTGGGCCTCGCGGCGCCGGTGAACGAGGCGATCACGGCGCTGGTGCGGGCAAAGGAACGCCGGCTCGGCTGCAGCTAAGGCGGCATAGCGCGATGCCCACCGAGAAGCGGATCGCAGCCCTGCACCCGGAAATGACCGCGTGGCGGCGCGACATCCACTCGCACCCCGAGCTCGGCTTCGAGGAGCGGCGCACATCGGACTTCGTGGCGGCAAAACTCGCCGAATTCGGCGTCGAAGTGCACCGCGGCATCGGCCGCACCGGCGTGGTCGGGGTGCTGCGCGCCGGATCTTCCGCGCGCAGCGTCGGGCTGCGCGCCGATATGGACGCGCTCCCGATCCACGAGGCCAATGCGTTCGCGCATCGCTCGACAGACGAGGGCCGCATGCATGCCTGCGGCCATGACGGCCACACCACGATGCTGCTCGGGGCGGCGAAGTACCTTGCCGAGACCCGGCAGTTCGACGGCGCGGTGCACTTCATCTTCCAGCCTGCCGAGGAGGGTCTGGGCGGGGCCAAAGCGATGATCGACGACGGCCTTTTCCGGCGCTTTCCCTGCGAGGCCATCTTCGGCATGCACAACCGCCCCGGGATGCCGCTCGGCGAGTTCGCGGTGCGAGCGGGGCCCATGATGGCGGGCGGCGCGTTTTTCGATATCGACATCGAAGGCCGCGGCGCGCACGGCGCGCGTCCGGAAGTGAGCGTCGACCCGGTGCTGGTCGCCTGCCACGTCACCGTAGCCCTGCAAAGCATCGTCTCGCGCAATGTGCGTCCCGTGGAAACGGCGGTGGTTTCGGTGACCCAGATCCACGGCGGCAACGCCTACAACGTGATCCCGCAGAGCGCGCGGCTCTCGGGCACGGCACGCGCATTCTCGAGCGAGGTGATCGAACTCATCGGGCGCAACCTCGCGCGCATCGCCGAGGGCGTGGCGGCCGGCTTCGGCGCGCGGGCGAAAACCGATTACCGGCCGATCTTCGCGCCGCTCATCAACGATCCCGTGGAAGCCGAATTCGCCGCCGCGATCTGCGCCGACCTCGTCGGCCCCGACCGCGTGCGGCGCGACCCGGCGCTCAACATGGCGTCCGAGGACTTCTCCTTCATGCTGAACGAGGTGCGCGGCTGCTACATCAACATCGGTAACGGCGACGGCGAAGGGGCCTGCGAGGTGCACAACCCGTCGTACGATTTCAACGACGCCGCGCTTCCCTACGGCGCGGGCTTCTTCGCGCGCCTGGTGGAGAAACGCCTGGCGAAGCCCTCTAGCCGCTGACGCGCGCCACAACGATTCTGCGTGCGAGGAGCGAGTCGATTTCGGCACCGCTAAAGCCGTAGTCCGCAAGCGCGGCACGGCTATCGGCGCCGAGCGCGGGTGCCGCGCTGCGCACATCGCCCGGCGACGCATTGAGAAGCACCGGTGGCATCACGGCCGGAAAGGGCGGCAGGCCCGGCGCTTCGAGCCAGCGAAACCAGCCCTCGGCAGCGCCGAGCGGGTGCTCGAGCGCTTCGCGCGGCGAGAGCACCGGCGCCGAGGGAATCTGCGCCGCGTCGAGCGCCGCAAGGCACTGGGCCTTCGTTCGCTCGGCGCACCAGGCCTGCACGCCCGCCGAGATCTCCGGCCCGTGCCTGCCGCGCCCGGTGTCGCTCGCAAAGCGCGGCTCGCCGGCCCACTCGGGCCGCCCGACGAGGCGCGCGATGCGGCCGAACATGTCCTCGCCCACGGTCTGCACCAGGATCCAGCCGTCGCGGGTGCGAAAGGCATCTGCCGGCGCGGCCAATTGCGAACGGTTGCCGGTTCCGGTGCGCCCGGGGCGGAGCACGTGCTCCTCGAGCAGCGTGGTCGCCATCAGCGCGATCGCCGTGTGGAGCAGCGCCGCCTCCACGTGCTGGCCCTCGCCGCTGCGCTCGCGCTCGCGCAGCGCGAGCAGCACGCCGAACGCCGAGAGAAGCGCGGTCGCGAAATCGACGTAGTTGGCGGCCGCCTTGCGCGGCTCGCCGTGCGCGCCGGTCAGGTGCATCGCGCCTGACATCGCCTGGCCGACGCCGTCGAAGCCGAGCACGTTCCTGCGCTCGCCCCTGGCGCCGTACGCGGTGCAGGTGACCAGGATCGCGCGGCGATTGAGCGCGTGCAGGCGCTCCCAGTCCAGGCCCAGTGCCTTCAACCCCTCGGGCGGCACGTTGGCGACCACGACGTCCGCGCCCGCGAGCAGCCGCTCGAGCACCGGGCGCGCCTCGGGGCGCTTCAGGTCGAGCGCAAGGCTTCTCTTGTTGCGGTTGAGCGCGTGATAGAGCGCCCCGTCGCCGGACTCGTCTTCCCGGAGCGGCACCAAGCCGCGGTCGATGTTGCCTTCGGGGCGCTCGACGCGCACCACGTCGGCGCCGAAGTCGGCGAGCAGCGTGGCGCAATACGGCCCGGCGATGTACTGGCCGAAGTCGAGGACCCGGATCCCCGCGAGCGTCATCCGGGCGCTAGAAGACGATCACTCCGCGCGCATTGACGCCCGCTTGCAGATCGGCGAAGGCCTGCGGCGCCTCGTCGATGGAGTAGCGCCGCGTGATGAGCTCGTCGAGCTTGAGCTTTCCGGCCATGTAGAGGTGCAGCATCTTCGGGAAATCGATGCGCGGCACGCAGGAGCCGAAATAGCTGCCGGTGAGCGTCTTCTCCTCGAAGACGAGCGTCATCGATCGCACCGAGGTCGAATCGGAACCCTTGGCCACACCGACCACCACCGCCTTGCCGCCGCGCCGGATGGCGCGGTACGCAGTTTCGGCGAGTGCGCCCACGCCGACGCATTCGAATGCGTAGTCCGGTCCGCCGGCGGTGAGCTTCTTGAGCGCCTTGGCCACGTCCTCGCCCGGCTTCGCGACCACCGTATCCGTGGCACCGAACTTCTTCGCCAGTTCGAGCTTCGCTTCCATCGTGTCGATCGCCACGATGCGCTCGGCCCCGGCGATCGCGGCGCCCTGGATGACGTTCAGCCCGACGCCGCCGCAGCCGAACACGGCCACGGTCGAGCCGGGCTCTACGCGCGCGGTGTTGAATACTGCGCCCACACCGGTAGTCACCGCGCAGCCGACGAGCGCCGCGCGGTCGAGCGGCACTTTCGGATCGATCTTGATCACGCTGTCCGCGCTCATCACCGCGTACTCGGCCATCACGCCGCAACCGGAAAAGATGCTCAAGGGCTTGCCGGCGACGTCCCTGGTGCGCAGCGTCCCGTCCGGAAGCGTGGTGAGCGCCCTTGCCTGTTCCGTGCAGAGCACCGGGCGCGCGGTGAGGCAGAAGCGGCACTTGCCGCACATGTAGATCCAGTTCGAGACCACCTTGTCGCCCGGCGCAAGTCCCGCGACGTCCTCGCCCGTCTCGATCACCTCGCCCGCCGCCTCGTGGCCGAGGATCAGCGGCGGCGGCATCGGGAGCGTGCCGTTCGTAGCCGAAAGATCGGAATGGCACACGCCGCAGGCGCCGATTCTCACCATCACTTCCCCGCGCCCGGGCGAATCGAAAGTGACGGTCTCGACTACTACGGGCTTATTCAATTCGCGGCAGATCACTGCCTTGCCGGTGCGCGCCATTTCGTTCTCCAAGGTCGTTTTGCAGTGCAGTATACGGCTAAAATATGCGCATTCACCGAGGAGATTCTGCAATGCTCGTCCGAGATCAGTTTTTCATCGGCGGCCAATGGGTCGCGCCCTCCGCGCAGCAGGCGATCGACGTTCACCGCGCCGGGGATGGCGCCGTCATGGGCAAGGTTCCGGCCGGAACCGACAAGGACATCGAGCTCGCGGTGGCGGCGGCGCGCGCCGCGCTCGAGAGTTGGAGCGCAACACCCGTGGAAAAGCGCGCCGAATTCCTGCAGAAGATCTCCGATGGGTTGAAAGCGCGCGCAGACGAGATCGCCAGGACGATTGCGCAGGAAGTCGGCATGCCGGTGAAGCTCTCGGCGCGCATCCAGGCCGGGCTGCCGATCGCCAATTTCGCCAACTACGCGAAGATCGCACGCGAATTCAAGTTCGAGGAGCGGGTCGGCAACTCGGTCGTGGTGCGCGAGCCGGTGGGCGTCGTGGGCGCGATCACGCCGTGGAACTATCCGCTGCACCAGATCGCGCTCAAGGTCGCGCCGGCGCTCGCCGCCGGCTGCACGGTGGTTCTCAAGCCCTCGGAGGTGGCGCCGTTCAACGCCTTCATGCTCGCCGAGGTGATGGAAGCCGCAGGGTTGCCCAAGGGTGTATTCAACCTGGTGACCGGCCTCGGCCCGGTCGTGGGCGAAGCGCTCGTCAAGCACCCGCAGGTGGACATGATTTCCTTCACCGGCTCGACGCGCGCGGGAAAGCGCATCTCCGAAGTCGCGGCGCAGACGGTGAAGCGCGTTGCGCTCGAACTCGGCGGCAAGTCGGCTTCCGTCATCCTCGAGGACGCCGACTTCGCCACGGCGGTGAAGGGCACGGTGAACGGCTGCTACCTCAATTCGGGGCAGACCTGCACCGCGCTCACGCGCATGCTGGTGCCGGAGTCGAAGTACGAGGAGGCAGCGAAAATCGCCGCTGAAGTGGCCAGCGGCTTCACGCTCGGCGACCCGCTTGCCGAGACGACCAAGCTTGGCCCGCTTTCTTCGGCTGCTCAGCTCGAGCGCGTCCGGAGCTATATCAGGAAGGGGCAGGCCGAAGGCGCCGAGATCCTGTGCGGCGGCGCCGATGCGCCCGAAGGCGTCCCTGCGGGCGGCTACTACGTGAAGCCGACCGTCTTCGGCAAGGTGAAGCCGGGCTCCGCGATCGAGCAGGAGGAGATCTTCGGCCCGGTGCTCTCGATCATCACCTACAAGGACGAAGAGGACGCGATCCGCATCGCCAACGACACGCCCTACGGGCTTGCGGGCGCGGTGTGGTCGAAGGACGAGCAGCGCGCGCAGAGGATCGCGCGCCGCATCCGCGCCGGGCAGGTGGACGTGAACGGCGGTGCCTTCAACATGAACGCGCCCTTCGGCGGTTTCAAGCAATCCGGCCACGGCCGCGAGGCGGGTGTCTACGGGCTGGAAGAGTTCCTCGAGTACAAGAGCCTGCAGCTCAAGGGCTGATTCAGAACGCCTGCTCGAGAATCTCGAGCAGGTCTTCGGTGCCGCGCACCTTGCGCGGGTTGGTGGCGATCGGCCCGGTGCCGTCCCAGCTCGCGGCGATCGCGGCGAGTTCTTCCCGCGCGATGCCGACCTCGCGCAGCCGCGTCGGCAAACCCAGGCGCTCGATGTACCGGCGAAGCACCTCGCCTGCGGGCTCGCCCGTACCGCCGAATGCGGAGCTTACATCCGCTTGGCGCGGCGCATTGACGGTCTCGTTCCACTGCATCACCGCGGGCAGCGTCACGCACGAGGTAATGCCGTGCGGTACACCGCGCCCGCCGCCGAGCAGGTAGCCGATGCCGTGGCTTGCGCCGTAGGGAATACCGGCCATCGTCGCGATGCGCGAAAGCCACATGCCGTGCTGGGCCGAACCGCGCGCTTCCATGTCCTCCGCGTCCCGCTTCATCGCCGGAAGCGCATCGGCAAGCAGCCGCATCGATTCGCGGTTGGCGGCATCCGCGAGCGGCGTCGCTTTCACCGAGCACCAGCCTTCGACGGCATGATCGACCGCGCGCATGCCGGTGGAAAGCAGCAATTCCATCGGCGTCTCGAGCGTCGCTGCCGGATCGAGGATCACAGCCTTGGGCACCGCGAGCGGGTGCGTGTACATCTGCTTCACGTGCCGCTGCACGTCGGTGACGCCCGCGCTCGGGAAAAATTCCGCCGCGGAGAGCGTGGTCGGGATGGCGATCATGCGTAGCGCCTGCGGATCCATGCTCCAGGCGCTCGGCTCGGGCCCCGGACCGCCGCGCACGCCGGCAAGCGCGGAGAGCGATGTCGCGTCGCGCGCCCCGCGCCACAGCGCGAGCAGCATCACCTTGGTCGCGTCGATCACCGAGCCGCCGCCCACGGCGACGATGAGATCGGCCTGCGAGGCGCGCAACGCCGCAGCGCCCGCTACGACCGCCTCGCGCGGGCTGTGCGCGGCGACGGCGTCGAACTTGCCTGCGAAACGCGCGCCGAGGCTCGCAACGACGCGGCCGACGAATGCGCCGTTCGTGATCGAGCGGGTCGTGGTGACGAAGACGCGCTCGGCGCGCGCGCGCGCGATTTCCTCGGCGAGCGCTTCGACGGTGTCCCTCCCGTAGATCACCCGCTCCTGCGCGGGCCAGTGGTGCGTTCCTGAGATCACGCCTGTCTCCCTGAGCCGGCCGGTTCGCGCCTTCGTTCGCGCGATCCGATGACGGCTATACTAGCAGCGGCCTTTTTCCGGAAGACTTCCATGACCATCAGACAGCTCTTGGACCTGCAGGGGCGCGCGGCAATCGTCACCGGCGGCTCGCGCGGCCTCGGTCTTCAGATCGCCGAAGCGCTCGGCGAAATGGGCGCCCGGGTAGCGCTTACGGCGCGCAAGAAGGACGAACTCGACGCCGCGGTTGCGCATCTCGCCCAGGCCGGAATCGAAGCGCACGCCTGGGTCTGCGACATCGGCAAGCGCGAGCAGATCCCGCCGGTGGCCGATGCGATCCTGGCGAAGTTCGGCAAAGTGGACATCCTGGTGAACAACGCCGGCGCCACCTGGGGTGCGCCCGCGGAGGATCACCCGCTGGAGGCGTGGGACAAGCTGGTGAATCTCAACATGACCGGCGCCTTCATCCTCACGCAGATCATCGCCAAGAAGTCGATGATCCCGGCGAAATGGGGGCGGATCATCAACGTCGCCTCGGTCGCGGGTCTGTATGCGAGCGACCCGGCGGTCGTGCGCACGGTGGCCTACAACGCCACCAAGCATGGCGTGGTCGGCATGACCAAGCAGCTCGCCGCCGAGTGGGGCGAGTACGGCATCACGGTGAACGCCATCTGCCCGGGCTTCTTTCCTTCGAAGATGACCCGCGCCACGCTCGACACGACGGGGGAACTCGTGCGCAAGGCGACTCCCACCCGGCGGCTCGGCGGACCCGAGGATCTCAAGGGGCTTGCCGTGCTGCTCGCCTCGGAAGCCTCGCGCCACATCACCGGGCAGACGATCGCGGTGGACGGCGGGGCGAGCCTGATTTGATGGGAGACGCGCTGGAAAAGGCGCGCCAATATCACCGGCGCATTCCGTTTATCGAACATCTCGGGCTGAAGACCGTGGCGCTGGAGGACGGGATGGCGCGGCTGGAGCTCGAGCTGCGTCCCGAGCTCACGAACAGCTTCGGCACCGCGCATGGTGGCGTCATCATGACGCTGCTCGACGTGGCTTTGTGCCAAGCCGCGCGCACGCAGCATCCCGACTCCGCCGGGATCATGACGATCGACATGGCGACCTCGTTCATCGCCGGCGGCGCAGGCCGGCTCGTCGCCGAAGGGCGTGTGCTCAAGCCCGGCCGTACAACGATCTTCGCCGAGGCTGAAGTGCGCAACGCCGACGGCACGCTCGTCGCCAAGGCGATCGGCACGGTGCGGGCGCGGCAGAAAGAGAAAAGCTAGACGTTTCTGCTGGTGTAGGAACGCGGTTTCATGGCTATCAGTCGCTGCCCAGCAACACGGCATCGATCAGATTGGCTATTGCCGCTGCGCGTTGATGACCTTGTCGCCGTAGAGGATCGCCTGGGAACCGAGGGGCTTCGGGACCTTGCGGCCCAAGCCTTGCTCAGACCCGCTCGATCACCATCAGTGCCTCTTCCGGGTTCGCGTCGAACCGGTCAAGGTCGCCCGCGCGGACCTTCAGGAGCGCGCCGATCGCATCGGTGCCGGCGTTGCCGACCGAAAGCCACACCACCTTCGGGGGCGGTCCGAGCAGAAACGCGCGCTGGCGAAAGTCATTGTCCTTCGATGCGATCGCGAAGCCGTTCGCGCGCGCGTGCTCCCAGACTTCGCCGTCGCCGCGCCCGCGACCGAGCAGTTGCTCGACGTGGGCGCTGCCGGGGTATTCCGCCTGCAGAAGTGCGACGAGCCTGGCGCTCAGGTTCTCGTCGAAGAGGAGCTTCACCCGGCCGACGAGGCGGCGAGCTTGCGTTCGCGTGCGGCGGCGAACTCGAGCGCCGCCCTGATGTCCTCGCGCGCGATCCCCTGGAAATCCCGCAACATGTCGTCCTCCGACATGCCTCCGGCGAGGTATTCGAGGATGTCGTACACCGTGATCCGAGTACCCTTGATGCAGGGCTTGCCGCTGCGGATCGCGGGGTCGACGACGATGCGGTCCTGGTAGCTCATGGATGCCATGCTACCACCGCACTGCGGTCCGCCAGCGCTGAGAGGCGACGACCTCCTCGGGGTCGATTCCCTCCCCCTTCGCCGCCAGCGCGAGCGCCTCATGGTATGGAAACAGGAAGCCGTCTGCGAAACCGGGCCGGATCGAGTGTCCGACGTTGCGCTCCCAAAGCACGCAGCGCAGCGGCGGCTTGGGCACGTAGGAATACTCGGTTTCCCGCCCGTCGCGCTCCTAGACCCACGCCGTGTCGAACTGACGATGAAGAGATCGCGGCCTCTGGATTCAGCAGTCATTGCGCGCAGTCGGGGGCAATCCTGCCGTGCACGATTCTGGCGTCGTTGCGGATCTGCTTGCGTGTGCGTGCCACTTGCGGAGTCCTCCCCGTGTTTCGGCTCGCGCGCTCTGCGCCGAATCGTAGCCCAGTGAAGGCGGGAACGGGAGGT